>JAFSKV010000053.1 GCA_017448795.1 Synergistaceae bacterium
GCGATGTGCGATGTGCGATGTGCGATGTGCGATTATACACGGCCATCAACTTTGTGTCAAGCTCCTTTGCGTATATTGTTGTTATGGATTATGCGGGAATTATACAGCATGGGGGGGAAATGTGCATTGAGGCAAAAAAAATTCCCCCGCCTGAGTGAGCGGAGGAACGCTTCTTCCTTCCATGCTATGACGGGTCAGGGATAATCTCTATCTCGTCCTCTTCAAGGATGAGCGGCTCTTCCCTTTCGTCTGGCCTGTGAATCTCGGTGAGGCTCTCGTCAAATTCCCCGTCGTTAATCACAGAGTCATCATCAAGATCATCCGGCAGTGCAAGCAAATCATCTTCTTCATCATCAGAATCATCCTGCCCGACCGTCTCAATGTCCTCAAACTCCATAGGCTCGCCGTCAGAAAGAATATCGTCGTCATCATCGTCTTCATTGTCGTACTCAGGGATGACTTCAGGCTCTTGTTCTGGCTCAGTCTCAGTCTCAGGGATGACTTCAGCTTCAGGCTCTGGCTCTGGCTCAGTCTCAGGGATGACTTCAGCTTCAGGTTCTGGTTCAGTCTCAAGGACGACTTCAGGTTCAGGTTCTGGCTCAGTCTCAAGGATGATTTCAGGCTCTGGCTCTGGCTCTGGCTCTGTCTCAGGGACGACTTCAGCTTCAGGTTCTGGTTCAGTCTCAAGGACGACTTCAGCTTCAGGCTCTGGTTCAGTCTCAGGGACGACTTCAGCTTCAGGTTCTGGTTCAGTCTCAAGGACGACTTCAGCTTCAGGTTCTGGTTCAGTCTCAGGGATGACTTCAGCTTCAGGTTCTGGCACTGATTCCTGCTTGTGTTCCTCCTGCAATGCGTCATCAAGTTTTTCTTCCATCTCCCTGAAGGCTTCAACGAGTTCCGCGTCAGTCTCAGCTTCCGGGATAAGGTCAAAGTCTCCTGCTGACGGTGCTTCTGTTTCAGATTCAGGGGCTGGGATTTCCTCCGTGATAATCCCGGCTTCAGGTGTGAGAATTTCGGCTGTTACGCCTGCTTCAGGTTCAGGGATTTCCGGGATAACGTAATCTTCAGGGGCGACAGTCTCGGCTGCTGCGTCTGCTTCCGATTCTGTCTCCGGCGCAAAGTGAGCTTCATCCCCGCTGGCAGTCTCAATCCTCACCGCGTCCTCGCTGACTGGCGGCAGTGTTACAGTCTCATCCGCCGGCAAGTCCTCAAACTCTTTGCCGTCCTGCAACAAAGGCACGAAAACCGCAACAACTTTCCGTGAGTCCCCAGCCGAGTCGTTAACCGCCTTCATAACCTCGTCATAAAGCCGCGAATGTCTGCCGTCCTTGTTCCTGATGATCTCGACAGCTTGGACATTTTCCGCGTCAGAAAACTCCCCTTCATCCGCCGGAATTTCCCGCGCCTCCCCCGTATCCTGTATCACAGGCACGAAGACAGCTACAATCTTTGTGTCCTTCCTGTCGCCTGAAGCCTTGTTTACCGCTTTCATGACCTCGTTATACAGCCACGAATGACGCGCTGAATCCTCCGGGGCAGACTCAGGCTCGGTGCTGGCGGGTTCTGGCTGCACGCCTAAGAATCTTTCCGCCGAAAACTTCACGGTGTCATCTTCCGGCTGTTCTAGGAGGCTGGCTGTTTCGGTCTCTCCTGCTGACGGGGCTGGCTCTGGCATCGGGGGCTTCTTGAGCTTCACGGGCTGAGTTTTCCCGCCAAGAAATCTGTCCGCCGCAAATCTCCCGGAGCCTTCACCGGGCTGCGCTGTGAGCCGCCTTCTCACGGACTCCTCAAGGCTTGGCAGGCGCGGGCGTTCGGGTTCTTCGCCGTTGTCCTTGCGCCATTCTGCCTCGTGGCGGTCAATTACGGCGTGTATGTTCTCCAGTCCCCTAAATATCCGCATCTTCTGTATCAGCCTCTTTCTTGTCTGTCCACACTTCATTTATATCCGTTACTCCTGTGCCAAGCCTCTCAACAGCCGCAACTATCTTGTCATAGAGATGTTCATACGGCTGGCGCGAGCGTGCAATCAGCCCCGTTGACCAAACGCGCCCGGATGTTATGTTGTAGGGTATGTGCTTGTGAAGCGGCAGATCCTCAGCAACAGGGTAACCGCGCTCGGAAATCAGCTGATTGGCTATCTTCGTCATCACTGAGCTGTCATAGCCGACTTTCACGAGGGGGAGCTGTGATTTCTCTTTCCCGGACTTGTTCGCCTCAGAGTACATGACTCCAAGATTTGACAGCGAGAAGAAATCAGGCCTCACAGGGACAACGACAATATCAGCGAAATCTATTGCGTACTTGGAGTCCTCTTCCAGATTGGGCGGGCAGTCTATCACTATCCATTCTTCGGGGGCATCTGCGTCTGATTCTTCGAGGGTTGACTTTACGCGGAGGGAATTGCGGAAGTAATTTCTCATGAAGCCTAATGCGTCCGTGAAGTTCCGGGACGGGTCAAGGTCTATTGCGAGGACTCTGTTGTGCCTCACAAGCGCGATTTCCGCCAGTATAACCGCTATGGTTGTCTTGCCGACTCCGCCTTTGCGGTTGAGAACTGCCACTGCAATTTTCGACATGTATCTATCACCTGTATGTGTAAAGTTTATTCTGCCTTTGACATTATGATAATTGAAATCAGCACAACTGCAACCCCGACAAAATTCGCCGCTCCTATTTCCTCCCCGTAAACCGTCATCCCTATAATCACCGCCGCAACCGGCTCAACTGACGCTATCACGGGTACTTTCCCGGTGTCAGGGACGCTCCTTATCCCGTTGTAGTACACCACATAAGCCAGCGACGTGGGTATCAGCCCGTAAAGGAAGCCCAGCCCTAAGATGCCCGTGTTCACCGCCGACAAATCCGGCCTCATGTACAGCGCAAGGAACAACATAGCCGCAAAGTAACTGTGCGCGCTCATAGTGAGGCTGTCAGTTTTCTCGCCCGCAAGACGACCGAATACCGCCGCCATCCCGTAACAGAAGCCAGTCCCAAGACCCGCGAAAATCCCGGCCATGCTGATATTTCCGCCGGAGAAGTCGCCGCCTGTTACCGTCAGGATGCACCCGGCAATGTTGAGGATGAGGGCAAATATCTTGAGCAGGGGGAATTTCTCGTGAAAGATTATCCCGGAGGCAACGGCCGTGAAGACTGGTGCAGTGTACATCAGGACGCAGGCAATCCCCATTCCGTTAATCTTGATGGATGACGTGTAGAATACGTTGAAGATTCCGTGAGACACGAGTCCCAGTAACACGCAGAAGATGAGCGTGCGTTTGTCGCGGATTATTGCCCCCCGGCCATGTCGGATTACTGAGACTGTCAGCATTATCAGGAACGCTGAGGCCATCCGCAGGAAGCATGTTACCGCGCTGTCAGCACCAAGAGATGCCAGACTCTTCACGAAGACTCCTATTGTCCCCCAGAGAATCCCGGCCGTGAATATCTGAAGCATGATGTCAGACGTGCGCGCCGGATTTTTTGAAGCTCTTTACGCCGAGAATGAACTTCATGACCTTGCGGAAATCCTTTGTCCTGTGAGCCTCAAGTCCTGAGCTTGCGTTGAGTGCGTAGGGCTGAGGGTCAAGAAGCAATGCCTGCTGGAAGTTCTCCGGGTTTAGGCCGCCTGAGAGAAAGAATTTCCGTCTCACACGCCCCAATAATGACCAGTCGAATGTTTTTCCGTCGCCAGCGTTGCCCCCGTCAAGCATCACATAATCAGCCGTAGAATATATAGCCTTCTCCGCGTCCTGTGGCTTTATGACCTTGTAGACCTTCATTATCGGGCAGCGTATGTACTCCCTTAATGCCGCGATGTATTCGGCTGTCTCCTCGCCGTGAAGCTGTACCATGTGAAGCCCGGCAACCTCAACGCATAGTGCCACGCTCTGTAGTGCCTCGTTCGCGAAGACTCCTACTGACTTTATGCCGGGACGTAATTTCGCGCGCAGGAAGCTGGCGTGTTCGGGGGAAATGAAATGACGGCTCTTCTTGACGAACACGAACCCCACAAAATCCGGGACAAGCTCATTCATTATTCCGATTTCTGACTCGTGGCAGATGCCGCATATTTTGACTTTCACCATAATGTTTGTTCCTCATGTCGGGTAAAATAAAAGCAGAGCCGATGACTTCAAGCCCTGCTCAAATTATATCAGGTTATGCTGCGATTAATCGCGGACTAACTCGACTTCAGGTTCACGCGGAATGCCGAACAAAGGAATGAACCTGTCCCACCCCGTAACAGTCAGCAAGAGCATAGACACGACAGCAATCCATGACAGATAGTTATGCGTGATTACGTCAAGGATTGTTACTGTGCCTTCAGCCGCCGGGTATACAGCGTAGACAATCCCCATGAAGAACGCCATGAAGACATGCCACGGAATAAGCTGTGAGCCGTAAACCGCCATAGCGTCCGCAAGAGTCGCGTTCCTAAGCGCAAGCCTGTACATGGCCGCGGGGCTTCCCTTGACGTTCCGTTCGGTCAGGTCCTTGATGATGGGTGAGATGGTCGCAATCTCCGCGAAATCGTTGGCGAGGGCGAAATTCCCGATGAGGCACAAGAGTCCGTTGGCGAAAATCAGCTGCCTGACGTTCCGCGCGAACCTCACGACCAGCCCGGCAACCGCCCCAAAAGCGTCCATCCTGCTCATCACGCCCCCGAATGCCACAATCCACAGCACCATCACGATAACCCAGTTCCCAGCGTCAGAGAAGCTCGCCTGAACCATAGCGACAAACTGCATGACATCCGCAACAGTCCCGGCGCAAAGCCCGCAGAAGAGAGACCCGAATATCCCCGCGCTGAGGCAAATCAGGGTGTGGACTCCCATTCCCGCAAGCACCAGCACCGCCACGAGGGGAAGCACCATGTACCACGACAAGCCCCCAGCCTGCACCTGACGCAGGAGAGTTACAGCCGCCGGACGTTTTTCCGCGAGAGCCTCCCACACTGAGCCGGGAATCTGCGCTATGACCTCGCCGGCGTTGCCCACAGTGTCAGGAAGATTCATGCTCACAGCCGCAACATAGAACGCCACCGCCCCCAGTCCCAGGCACAACAGCGACCACACGCCCTGATGCTTCACACGGTCAGTTATGGCCACGTTCTGGAGGGTTGAGCTTACGACGGTGGTGTCAGAAATCAGCCCTATGTTGTCTCCGAAGCATGACCCGCCCGCAATCGCTGAGACCGTGAGAATGACGCTCCCGCCGACAATGTGATTCAGCCACAGGAATATCGGAGCGCACGCCGCGAATGTCCCCCACGAAGTTCCGGTTGCTACGGAGAGCACTGCTGTTACTAGGAGGGCTGTTACCGCGATGAGTTTTGCTGTTACTCCGAGCGAGATTGCCACCGTGATTATCTCAGCGGCAACACCTGTAGCCATGAAGCACGTCGCCACCGCGTAAGCCATCTGCAAAATCAGGAACACCAGAACTACCCGCCTCATTCCCTCAACAGCCGCGTCCAGAAGGTCAGAGAACTTCACGTGAGCGAAGAACATTCCGACAGCCACAGCGTAGAGCATGGCCAGAGGAGTGGCAATGAGTATGTCGAGGCCGGGGCCTATTGCGGAGTTCATCAGCACGCCAAGAACGACAACGGGACTCAGCTTCAGCAGCTCCAGCATTAAGGTTGCGCCTCCCTGTCAGCTAGTTCTTCACGAGCTCAACTTCAGGCTCACGCGGAAGACTGAACAGCGGTATGAACCTGTCCAGCCCGGTGAGAGTCAGCAGAAGCATAGACACGACCGCAATCCACGCAAGATAGTTGTGAGTGATGATGTCCATGATGTCGACCGTGCCTTCAGCTTCAGGGTAGACGGCATAAGCAATTCCCACGAAGAAAGCAAGGTAGACGTGCCACGGGATGAGCTGAGAACCGAACACTCCCATTGCGTCAGAGAACGTTGCGTTCCTCAGAGCGAGCTTGTACATGGCCTTTGCGTCTCCCTTGACGTGGCGGTCAGTGAGGTCCTTGATGATCGGGGACATGGTTACTATCTGCGCCATCTCGTCAGCAAGGGCGGCGTTCCCCACGAGGCACAATAACCCGTTCGCGAACATGAGCTGTTTCACGTTATGGACGCACTTCATGACCAGCGCGGCGATTGCGTCAAAGGCATTCATCCTCCTCATCACTCCGCCGAACGCGCCAATCCATAGCATCATGACGACAACCCAGCTCCCAGCGTCAGCAAAACTCGACTGCACCATCTCGAGGAACTTCATCACGTCCGTAACAGTCCCGGCAATCCATCCGCAAATCAGCGAGCCGAGTATCCCAGCGCCGAGGCAGATCAGCGTGTTCGCGCCAATTCCGGCAAGCACAAGCACAGCGATTAACGGAAGCACCATGTACCACGAGAGTCCGCCCGCCTGAACCTGCTTGAGCAACGTAACAGCCGCGGGTCTCTTCTCCTCAAGGGCAGCCCAGACGGATTCGGGTATCTGCGCTATTGCCTCGTTCGCGTTGCCGAGAGTGTCAGGAAGCCCCATGTTCACCGCCGCGAAATAGAACGCCACAGCTCCCGCAACAAGGCACAGGAACGACCACACACCTTGATGCCTGACTCTGTCGGTGATGACGACTCCCTGAAGGGATGAGCTGACTACCGTTGTGTCCGAGATTAGGCCGATGTTGTCGCCGAAGCATGAGCCTCCTGCTATCGCCGCGATGGTGAGGACGACTGAGCCGCCCACAATGCGGTTGAGCCAGAGGAAGATAGGAGCGCAGGCCGCGAACGTTCCCCATGAAGTGCCGGTTGCGATTGAGAGTATTGCGGTTACTACGAGGGCGGTAACGGCTATGAGCTTGGCTGTGATTCCGAGAGAGAGGGCTATGCTGATGATTTCAGCGGCGACTCCCGTCTCCATGAAGCAGGTTGCGACAGCGTAGGCCATCTGTAGAATCAGGAACACGAAGACGATGTGCTTCATGCTCTCGATTGCGGAGTCCATGAGGTCGGAGAACCTGACGCGCGAGAATATCATCCCGACAAGAATCGCGTAGACCATAGCGAGGGGCGCGGCAAGAAGGATGTCGAGTCCCAGCCCCACAGTGCCGTTCATGAGGAAGCCCAGAACGATGACCGGGCTTAGTTTGACCAGAGCCAACATGATTTGTTTATCACTCCTGAAAATGGATTTGCGGGTAATTGTAGCAGATTTGCGCGCGGACTGTATACTTAGCGGGACTAACGGCAAAGGAGGCTGTAAGGTTTCATGCGTGTGCTGTTTATCGATGAGTACTGCGGGGCGAGAAGCACCGGAAAAATCGTGCGTGGTCTTGCGGAACGATACATGAGTGAAGGCCATGAAGTGATGGCGGCCCATGGGAGGATTGACTTTGTGCCGGAGGATTTCAGGAAGTACTCCGTGAGAATAGGGACGATGAGGGATGTTTACTTTCACGCGCTGATGACGAGGCTGACTGACAGGGCGGGTTTCTATTCGCGTGGGGCAACTAGGAAATTCCTCAAGTGGGCGGATGAGTATGACCCGAATTTTCTGTGGCTCCACAACATTCACGGCTACTACGTCAACATAGAGTTATTGTTCACGTGGATAAAGTCCCGGCCAAACATGCGTGTGAACTGGACGTTGCATGACTGCTGGACATTCACCGGGCATTGCTCGTACTTCACGTTTGCGGGCTGTGAGAAGTGGAAGACTCACTGTGAGCACTGTCCCCAAAAGAACCGATACCCTTTGAGCTTTGTCGACGCGAGTTACAGGAACTACGAGGACAAGCGGCGGCTGTTCACTGGAGTCCGGGACATGACGATAATCACGCCTTCACAGTGGCTTGCTGACCTGGTGAAGCAGAGTTACTTGCGTGAATACCCGGTTGAGGTGAGGCACAACACGATAGACACGGAGATATTCAGGCCTCGACCGTCGGATTTCCGGGAGCGTTTCGGGCTTGTGGGGAAGAAAATCGTGCTTGGGGTTGCGGCTGTGTGGGACGAACGGAAGGGGCTTGATGATTTCGTGAGGCTTGCGGCGATGCTTGACTCGGAGAAGTTTGCGGTGGTTCTTGTGGGACTCACGCCCCGGCAGGTCAAGGCACTTTCCGGGAATATCGCAGTGATTGACGTGAAGGCCGGGAAAACTCAGACCGCCAATCAGCCGGACAAGTCAGCAATTAGCAGTAGAAGGGGGGGGGCTGCTACCTACTGCATATACAGAACCAACAACCAGCTTCAGCTCGCCGAAATCTACACTGCCGCCGACGTATTCTTCATGCCGAGCTGGGAGGAGAACTACCCCACCGTATGCCTTGAGGCTGAGGCCTGCGGAACACCAGTCGTCGCCTACAACGCCGGAGGGACTCCCGAAACATTGCATGACCCGCGCTCGAAGCTCGTTGAGCCGGGAGACCTCGAAACCGTCCGTAAGATTCTCACCACACTGTAACTCCTCATCACCGAAAGTTTGCGCATCGCCCGTACGCCCTGCGGGAAAAGCAGCATGAAGGGGGGCGGCGGGTTTCATGCGTGTACTTCTTATCGACAAGCATTGCGGAACAGGCGGGCCCGGTAAAGTTGCCGCTGGTATTGCCGGGAAATTTGAGCGCGAAGGACATGAAGCCAGGATTGCTTACGGCAGAAGCGGTTTTGTGCCGGAGAAATTCAGGAAGTATGCCGTCAGAATCGGGACAATGAAGGACGTTTATCTTCACGCGGTCATGACAAGGCTGACTGACAGAACAGGCTTCTATTCGCGGAAGGCAACGGAGGATTTCCTGCGCTGGGCGGATGAATATGACCCCGGCCTTCTCTGGCTTCACAACATTCACGGCTACTACGTCAACATTGAGCTGTTATTCGACTGGATAAAGTCCCGGCCAAACATGAAAGTGAACTGGACGCTTCACGACTGCTGGGCGTTCACCGGACACTGCGCGTACTTCACGATGGCAGGCTGCGGAAAATGGCGGACTCACTGCGAACATTGCCCCCAGAAAAACACGTACCCTGCAAGTTTTGTTGACGGAAGTTACAGGAACTACGAGGACAAACGGCGGCTGTTCACGGGTGTTCATGACATGACGATAATCACCCCGTCGCAATGGCTGGCGGGACTCGTCGGGCAAAGTTTCCTGGGCGGATACCCGGTTGAGGTCCAGAAAGTCGAGATCAGCAGGGAGATATTCCGCCCCAGGCCTTCAGGCTTCCGTGAGAAATCCGGGCTTGCCGGGAAAATTATCGTGCTTGGTGTCGCCAACGTCTGGGACAAAAGGAAAGGGCTCGATGATTTTGTGAAACTGTCAGGGATGCTTGACCGTGAAAGATTCGCTGTTGTTCTTGTTGGAGTGAGCAGGAAACAAGCCAAGTCCCTCCCGGAAGGAATAATCACAATCCAGCGCACAGAAAGCCAGAAGGAGCTTGCGGAGATTTACACCGCCGCTGATGTGTTCTTCATGCCGAGCTGTGAGGAGAATTACCCGGCCGTATGCCTCGAAGCTGAGGCCTGCGGGACTCCCGTCATAGCCTACAACGCAGGAGGCACCCCGGAAACGCTTCATGACCCGCGCTCAAAGCTAGTTGAAATCGGAGACATTGAGGCCGTCCGCAAAATTATCACCGAAATGTAGCCGCAAAAAAACGGCAGTCCCCCAAAACCTGAGAGGCTGCCGCAAAATTTCCCCGCGATTGATGCTATGAGCTTGAGCTGCTACTGCTGGATGATGTGCCGTTGAGCTGGTTGAGGATTGCCGCGATTGAGCTTGCCTGCTGTGTGAGGCGTGAGAGCTGAGTCTCCGTGTTGCCGTATTTCGTCCTCAATTGCTCCTCCATGCGGTCGAGTCTGTCCTGGTAGTTCTCCAAGTACTCGTTGATGCTGTCGATTTGCGTCTGAATGTTCTCGATTTCACGCGTCAGTGTCCCGGAAGTCTCGCCTGTCGCGGAGCTGGTCAGCATTGACTTTGTCCACGTGTCGAACTGAGTCACAAACTTCAGCATCAACGCCTGAACCTCGTCCGGGTTGTCCTCAAGAGCCGTCATGAACTCGTCCGGGTCAAACACCAATTCACCGCTCTTGCCGTAATCGTCTGAAGTAGTCTCGATTCCTATCTGGTACAAGCCCTTGTAGGTGTAGTTCATCTTCAGTGCGTTCATGGCCGCGGAGCCTGACATTGTGATTTCGTCGCTTGATGTCGAGTTTATCACCAGCATATCATTTTCCACGCTCGCACGCAGAAGGGGAGCCTGCAATTTGTTGCCGTTATCGTCATAGTAGATGTCATTCATAGGCCCGCCCTTTGTGTCATCGCTGATTTTGTCGACGATTGTCTGCAGCGTGTCCGCCGGGTCAATCGTAACGTCAACATACTTTGTGCCTATCCTGAGCCTGAGAGTCGACGATGAACGCAGGCCGTTATAGCCCATTGTGCCGTAGACTTCCGAGCTGCTCTTGCGCTGTGTGAACGAGAACGTGAAGTTTTGGGATGTCAGGTTGCGCATCTGGCTCTTTGTCTGGCGCAATAATGAGTTGCCGTGAAGGAGTCCCCATCTCATGCGGAAGTCGTCAGAGTCAACTGTTGCCTTTGTGTCCTCGTCAAGCTGGCTTTCAGTCATGCGCGTGTTCATCCAGCTCATGAGGTCATTGTATGTGTCAACAAAAGTCTGAATAGACTCGACGGCCTTCTCTGCATCGTGAGAGATGTCAAGTGATACTTCACCCGTGCCTTTGAGGTGCATTGTTACGCCCTTGATTAACTCGTTGTCGTAATCCGCACCGATGTCGTTAGATGCCCTGTAGACAGTCTCGCCGTCAAGAACAAGCTCCGCGTCCTGAGCCTCCGTAACGTCATCATTCAGCCCAAGTAGAGTCGCCGCTTCCCCTGTAACCTCGAAGGTGTTTGCGTCATACTCATATTCAACCGTCAGCTCATCGCCGGATGAAGGCAGCCCGCTTCTTGATGTGAGCGTGGGAGTTATCCAGTTGAACGTGAAATCCCCGCCTCCGTTGTCAGTGATGTCGATTGAGTATGCCGTGCGTATAGCTGCGCGCCCGTCAGTGCCTGAGATTGCGTTTCCGTCGTCGTCATAGTCCGGTTCAGTGTCAAGTTTGTACGGCAGGTCGCTTCCGTACTGGACTGTGAGCGAGCCTCCCGCCGTGGTCATCCCGTAACCGGCCATGTTAAGGGACTCGCTCGCGCTTCTGTAGGCGGTGTAGCTTGCTGCGCTTCCGTCATCGGATGTGTAGTTGATGGTGTAGGTTGTGCCGGGGTTGGGGTAATACCACTCTGTTCCGCCGGAGCGGTCATTGAGCCAGTAAATTTCAGCGTTGCCGTCATCGTCGGAGTTGATGATGTAGTCCTCATTCTCGTAGAAAGTTTTTGCTCCCTGCGTGATTGTGGTGTGTCCTTCGAGCGTCGAGGCTTTGGGGTACGTGAGGGCTGTGTTCAGGGAGAAGCTGTAGCTTCCTGTCGGCCTTGAGCCTGAGAATGTGCTTGTGCCTGTGCTGTCTGTCACGTAGACTGTGTAGCTTCCCGCGCTTGAGCTGTCCTGTGTCCGCCATGATGAGCGGCCTGTTATCGACATGTCAGAGCCGTCGCTGGCTAGGTCATAGAGCCTTGTTCTGCTGCCTTTGACGACCTTGACCGTGTACGTCCCCGCGTCAAGGATTGAACCGTCGTCCATCTTGAACACTGCTTCGCCGTCTGACCCCGCGCTTATGGTGAAGCCTGTTACTTCGTTTCCGTCTGAGTCTGTTACTGTGATTGATGTCGCGTCCTTGAAATATGCATCATAGTCCGGCGTTCCTGAAGGAGCGTTATCCAGCCAGTTAATCACAGCGTAGCCCATTCCGTCTTGGGACACAGTGAAATCCGTACCCATGAGGAAAGTTTCTCCGTTGCCCTGTATTCTGACTTCGGAGGCATTCTGAAATCTGGAGTACAGAGGCCGTGATGACGTGTCGACTGTTGGGTTGATTGTGTCGGTTGCCGAACGTTTAACGCCGTCAGTTGTGAGAACCTCGCCGCCGCCTTCACCGCGCCCGGTGTAAGTGAGGGTGATTGCCGCGCCGGATGAAGGAGTGTTGCCGCCCGAAATCCAGTTTATCATCACATTGTGCTGACTTGTTGAGCTGTCTGTGTCCGAACCCTGGATGATGGTGTAGTCAGTGCCGTATGTGTACTCGTTGCCGTCCTCGTCAGTGAGGGTGAAATACTTGGCGAAGTCGGAGTCTGTTGACGAGCTTGTGAGTCCCGTGTCGCTGAGAATCTGCTCGTAGCTTAGGCTGGTGCCGTGGTATTTCCCGTAGCCTGAGTCGACGGTGATCGAGGCTTCCTGGGTTGACGCGCTGTCATCGTAGGTGGTCTCGGCTGTGAGAGCGTCAAAGGCCTCGTAGGTAAGGGTGTAGCTTCCTGTCGGGCGAGTGGGGGTCTCTTTGGCCTTGAACCTGATTACCCCGTCGACGATGGTGAATGTGTCATCCGTGAGGCTGTCCTCGTCAGCAACGTATGTGTATGTCTTCCCGCTTGTGTCGGTTATCTCGATATTGCCGTAGTTCCCGCTGGCATCGCTGATGAGTGAGGCGAGTCCCAATGCGTCGGCGTTGCTCTCAGTGCGTGTGAGGCTGACCCTGTAGTCCGAGCTTGGGCGGTTATGCTGTGTTCCTGAGAGGTCGACCGTGCCGTATTTGTCCGGGTCGGATGTTACGAGGTCAGAGTAAGACGTGACTTCGGGTCTGCTGTAGAAGGCTACCAGAGTGTGGGTGCTTGACGCGCTGGCATCGTCTGACTTCCTGATTGTGTAATCCCTGCCGTAAACGTAATCGTCTGACACGGAATAATTCCCGTCATCATCCTTGAGCGATATGGAGAACTTGTAATCCTGCGTTGATGAGGGGCTGTACACGTCAACTGTCCTTACAGTCCTGCTTCCGCCGTTCACGTCAACAGTCTCGAAGCCGTAGCCTATGACGGTGTCAATCTTGGGGAAAGTAGCCCCTCCGCTTGAGAGCGCGTCATAATTTGTCTTCGAGGTGTCTGGTGTGATGTCGGCTTGGGCGGCGGTGAACTTCACGGTGTAGGATGCCGTAGCGTCCGTGTTCTGGTTAATCCACGTGATATTTCCTGAGCTGTCGACCGCGTAGTCAGTGCCGGAATAGGTATTGCCGCTTGAGTCGGTGATTGTGAGCGTGATTCCGTCGAGGCTGTCCAGACCCAGTAGGCTGTAGAGGTTCTTTGTGCTGGCCGAGTCTGTCTTGTTCACGGTGGCTGACCCTGTGGACGTAACGTCCTTGCTGAAGTTAAGCTCGAACGTTTTATCTTCGTCGGGGGCAGACTGCATTCCGTACGTGGAAATATTTTTCTCCTGCGCGTATGTAGTCAGCACCGTATCAGCGTCTTTTATGTCCTTCTGGCCGTCTCCGTTCGTGTCAGAGCTTATCGCCCACGTTACGCAGTACCCGTCCCCCGCGTCATTGACCCGGACAACGTAGTCCCTGCCATATTCATATGTCTTGCCGTCTTCGTCAGTCATCGTGAAGCTGGAGTCGCCCGCAAGGTCAAGATATGTCCTCAGCACCCCGTTTCCGTCAGCTAGCGTTATTCTCGGAATTTCGTCTGTCCCGTTCGCGGAATTGTACTGCGAGGCTATACCGCTCATGTCAATATCATCGTCGCTTGTGAGAAGCCAGACTATTTGTCCGCCTATGACCGTGAAATCCCCGTTGTCGTAACTGAACTCACGATCACTTGATGAATCCTTGACTACCAGCCCGCTGTAACCTCCGCTGTCATTCAGGGCCGCAGTCAGGACATCAACAAGCGGTTTGCCTGAGCCGTCGGTGTTGTAAGTATCCGTGTGGGTGTAGGTGATGGCGAATGTGTCGCCGACATTGGGAGACGAGCCTGTTGTTGTGCTTGTATGAAGTATGTTAGTCCTGTAGTCGTCGATGAAATTTTTTGCGCCTGTTGTGGTCTCATTCCAAGAGATGGCCAGTGAGTTGCTGGTTGCGCCCCTGCGCAGGACATAGTCCTTGCCGTACTCGTAGCCGTCTATGGAAATGTTGTCCATGCCTGTAACGTAAGTTGGCTTGAAGCCGTTGACAGTTCCTGTGCTGACCTGGGAAAGCCCGCTCGTGCTGGACAGCCCTTCAGCATCTGCATAGTCTTGAAGGAAATCTGTGAACGTAGACTTGCTGCTTGTGCCGTCAAATGAATAGCTGCCTACGGACTGGTTTCCGCCGGAATACGTAACTGAGGCTAACTGTGTTGTCTTCGTGTAGCTGACTGTATAGTTCGTAGGGCCGACTGGTGATTTTATGCTTTGTGCCGCGGCGGATTTGGTCTCGGTCTTGCTGTAGCCCACAGTGTACTTGTCCGGCTCATTGGTCTTAGTGCTGCCGTCGTCAAGCCACACTACTTTGTTGTCCGTAATCGTGAAGTCCGTCCCGTAAGTGTATGTGTTGCCGTCCGAGTCCGTAATCTTCACGCGCTTGCTGAGAGTCCCGTTGTCGGTCATCGTGAAGCCTGAAATTTCCGCCTCACTCGTGCCGTAAGTCCCGGTTTTCGTGTAGACATCACCCGCGGCCATCCTGTAATTCACGCTCACAGTGTCATTCAGGGCGACTTCCTTGCTCCTGTCATACTGCTTCCAGCGGATTTCGTTTCCGTTGGCGACCGTAAAATCCGTGCCGTATGTGTAGGACGTGCTGCCCTTGGAGATTTTGAGGTTCTTCGCGTCGGATGATGTTACGGAGATGTTCGAGAGCCTGTTCACGCCCGACGCGCTGTAGTTGATGGTCTCACTTGCTGTGCGTGTTCCGAGCCCTGTGTTGTCGCTCTTGAGGATTAGCTTGTTGTCGACCACTGAGGCCGTAACCGCAAGAGGATTGGCGAGAGTCTTCAGCGTGTTGTTGATGCGGGACTTCACCGCTTCGAGGCTGTCTGTAGCGTTCACGTCAATAGCAACCTTCTGGCCTCCCATGTTGACGTAGAATGTCGATGAAGTCAGGCCGTTCAGAGTGCTTGCGAGGGTTGACGAGGTGATCTGCTTGGAGCGGTTGATCTGGGCTGTTGCGAGCTTGTTGACCTTCAAGTCCCACACGTTGACTTCTGCGTCTGCGTTGACTGTTGCGGTCAGGACTCCTTTGTACGAGCCTGATGTGTCTATGCGCTCGATGTCTATTGTCTTGGCCTTGTAAGTTGACGGGAGCTTCAGGGGCGACAATGAGGACTGAAGGCTGTTCATAGTAACCTTCATTTCCTCGAAGAGCGATTTCTTATTTGTCAGGTTGGTCTTCTTGTTGACTTTGACCTGCGCGGGCTTGGCGGCATTGGTGATGATTTCGTCGATCATGCTGTCCCAGTCCATGCCGGAAACCACGCCTGACACGCTCATTGATGCCATGATGATTAAACCTCCTGTTCCGTAAAAATATTCTCCTGTTGATTTTATCGGTGCAATTGGCGCGTGATATTACACTGCCTGACCCCTCACAATATCCTCCATCGTCTGACGCCGGGCAGCAATCCTCGCTTCACCGTCCTCAACAAACACAACAGCCGGCCTCATGAGGCAGTTATAGTTGCTCGACATGCTGAAGGTATATGCCCCCGTGTTGTACAGCGCGATGATGTCCCCGGCGTTCACGTTCTGGATTTCTGCGTCATCAATGAGAATGTCGCCGGACTCACAGCACTTGCCGACTATTGAGACCCTGCCGCCGTTCGTGGGATGCCATATTTCCCCGTTCACGTCATCAACCTTCACCGCGTTGTATTCGGCCTGATAGAGAGCGACGCGAGGATTGTCCGCCATTCCCCCGTCAACAGCAACGTACGTAACTTCCGGGAGTGTCCTGACGTTCTCGACTGTGTAGAGCGTGATACCTGCCTCCGAGATTATCCAGCGTCCGGGCTCAAGGATTGCGCGGGGGATTTCTAGGCAGTTGGACTTGCACCCGTCAACAAGAGCCGTCATCATCGCGTCGGTGTAGTGTTGGGACTTCATGGCCGGGATTGCCGGGTTGATTACAGCTCCGAATCCGCCCCCCATGTTGAGTTCTTGTGTGATGAAACCGAGCGAGTCCTTCAGCTCCTTCATGAGACGGACAATAACAGCAACGGATTTCGTGTAGTCGTCAGTGTCAAAGAGCTGCGAGCCGACGTGAAAGTGAAGCCCGGTGATGTCGACATGCTCATATTCACGCGCTGACTTGATGGCCTCAGTGAGCATTGAGCCTTCACGGGAATCGGCAGGGACTCCAAATTTCGAGTCTGTGCTTCCCGTCGCAATGTACTTGTGCGTGTGAGCGTCAACACCCGGCGCAACACGTATCATAACCCGCTGGACTGTCCCGGCTTTCTTCGCACATTCCTCAATCGTCCCCAGCTCGTCAGGATGGTCGACAATGATTCTGCCTACTCCTGACCTCACAGCGTACTCAATTTCCCGGCGGCTCTTAGCGTTGCCGTTCATCTCGATATGCTCAGGAGGAAATCCCGCGCTCAGTGCCGTGTAAAGCTCGCCTTCAGACACGACATCGAGCCCTATTCCTTCCTCGTGAATCAGCCCCGCCATTGCCCGAATCAGGAATGCTTTTCCCGCGTAACGTACCCTTGTGTTCGGCCAGCGGTCAAGGAAAGTCTCCCGGAGTTCCCTGCACCTTGAGCGGATTATCCCCGTGTCGAAAACGTAGAGAGGAGTCCCGAACCTTTGCGCTAATTCCTGGCAGTCAACACCGCCCCATGTCAGACGTGAAATTTGTCAACACTCCCTTTTTTGCCGTGATATGATGATTGTAACAAAACTTTGCGAAAAGGTAGCGACAATGACTCGACTCACTGACTGGGAACGCGACAATTTCACCAATACCCCACCTACCCCCGACGTAACAGCAGTATTCCCCTCAAGGGAGATATATTTTTCCCCTGAGCTTCTCAGCGTCATGCGCCTAACTCCTGACACATGCCCCAAGACATTAGATCAATGGTACGAGCTCTGCCACCCTGAAGACCACGCCAAACTATCACGCCTCGAAGCCATGATTTACGGCCATGACTCTGCAATCACCTTCACACGGAAGCTATATTGCGGAGATGGCTGCTACAGGAACTTCCGGCTTGAGGCACAAATCCAGCGGGACAAGTCAGGGCGGCCCCAGAAGCTCACAGGGTCTGAGACTCTCGCGCTGTCAGCGTGGCTTTCGTCAGCAAACGAGGGCGACAGGATAGAGTGCGACAATCCGGGCGGGCGTGTGAGGGTACTTGAGGCAGTGAGGATACAGGGCGTTATGACTCTCCGTGATGTGGGGCTGATTGAGGACATGGAGCAGGAGAATTTGAGGTTACGGCGGGAAATCCAGCGGCATATATTCTCACCGAGTCCCGGAATCCCGGCATTGCCCGAAGACCTCACAGTCCCGGCCATGATTCGCGACTCCCTAGAAGACTGCCTAAATTCAGCCCTCAATGTCCTAACAGGCGACAACAGGCTAAAGGCTCTCAGACGTTCCCTCAGCGAGACAAGCATAACCATCGGCATAGCAGGCCTCACATCAAGCGGCAAGTCATCCTTCATGAATGCCCTGCTAGGAGAGCGTCTCATCCCCGAACAAACCCGCGCAACAACAAACATCCCCATAATCTGCCGTGAAGGTGAGTCCAGGTCAGCAAGAATCATGTACCAAGACGGACACACTGAGGAAATCCGCGGCGGTAATCTCACGGGGTCATACCTGAAGGATTTTGCCTCAGAGTCCCACAATCCCGGCAACAAGTCAGGAATCTCACGCGTCGAACTCACCATACCGGGCGCATTGATTCCGGCGGGGATTTGCTTTGTCGACACTCCGGGATTTGATGCTCTTGCGGGTTCAGGGGGCGCGGCTTTGAGGAACGTCCTCCCGGAGCTGGACATGATAATTTACGTTACCCCTGTGCGTGCGAGGCTAAAGGGCGCGGATTACGACTACTTGCGGGCATTGACGGCCATGAATGACAGACTGGTGTTCGTGCTGTCTATGATTGACCTTGAGCGGGACGACTCGGAGGCAGGAAGGGTTGTTCACTCAGCTCATGACAAGATACTCGGCGACATCGAGGCAATACGGAGGGATATGCGGAATTTCAGCGGGCGCGATTATGACGTTGTCCCGGTGTCAGCAAAAACGGCCATCGAAAATTTCTACGACAAGAAGTCTCAGGCCTGGGCGGACTCCAACATTGAGGACGCTGTGAGCTACTTTGCTCCGCTTGAGACTGAGTCATACATGAGGGCACTACTTCTGCGGGGGGAGCGGGCTTTGAGGCTTGTAGAAGGCGCGGTAACGAGGCGGGAAGTTTCCGGGTCATCACGCTGGAGATTGCAGGAAGTTGCCGGGAGACTGAGGAGGCTTCTTGCTGACAGGGACAATCTGCCCATGCCGTCGGGCTATTCTTTCGCTGAGAGCGTAATTACCCCCAAGAGCCAGAGCCGTAATATTCTTTCCTCGCTGATTACGTCAATGAGGGAGCGGGAATTTAGGACGCGTTTCTTCTCGCTTGAGGCCTTGCGCGGGAAGAGTCGGGTTCTGTTGCTTGGTGCTGAACGTGAGCAGAGCATGAAGCTGTTTGCGCGTCTGTCTCACAACCTGATGCTTGAGACTCTTCCAGACGGGGGAGTTTCGGCGGAAGAATGGCTGTTCAGCGGGGCAATTCCTCCGTTTGGGTGCGTTAATGTCCCGGTAACAGGCAGCGGCCCGGACATTCTCATAGCTCCGTCAAACGTGAAAATCTCCCAAAATGTCGACTGGCACAAGCTCTTACGTGATTATGTCCCTGTCGTCAGCGTGGATTTGGCACGTGTTGATTCTGGGCTGTCTGACTTGGTGAACTCGCCGTATATTACCGGGCTTGCTCTTGCTGACTGGGTGCTTGCTTTCGGGAACGCGGGGATGTTTGACACGAGGCAGATAGATCTTGTCTCACAAGTCCCGAAAAGGGTCGGGGAATTTGTCGAGCTTAACGGCCTGAAGTCCCCCGGATGGTTCGTGTACGAAAACTACAAGGTGTTCACGCTGTGAGACGCAAGAAAGTTATCGATGAGTTTCCGGGCAATGCTGGCCTTGTCCGGGATATTCATCCTCACGATTTCCTCTGGGTCAAAGAAACCCGCCTTCAGAATCTCCGCACCGTCAGGCACTATTTCACCGGCCTCATATTCCGCCGTGAAACCGACCATGAGACTATTCGGGAAAGGCCACGTCTGACTACCGAAATACTTTATCCCCCTCACGGTTACGCCAACTTCCTCCATGATTTCGCGCCTCACAGCCTCCTCCAGCCTCTCCCCAGGCTCAACGAATCCCGCAATCACGCTGTAACGGTCGTTAGTCCACGCCGAATTATGCGCAAGTAACAGCCTCCCTTCATGTTCAACGGCGGTAATGACAGCGGGCGAAATAGGAGCATAGTACACAGCCCCGCAAGCCTCACATTCCCGGCCGAAATCGTGGGAGTGTGGGACGATTTCCCCCCCGCAGCGAGAACAGTACCGGGCATTCCTGAACCACACGCAGAACTGCAGCGCGCTTGATGCCTCACTGAACGCCTTATCCCCAGCAATGTGCCAGAAATCACGCAGTCCCACAAGCCTCACACCATCACCTAGAGTCCCGGACTCCTTAACGTCCAGCCATGCCGGGAGATTCTGCCAGGCACCGGGCAAATCACGCGAACACGAAATCACATCAGGCCCGGAAATTTCCCCGTCAGCAAAATCATACTTATTCCCCCGCAGAAGTATCTTGTTCCCGCAGAATATCATCATGAAAATCTGCCTCCTTTGTGCCGTATAATATACTCCAAAAAATTCTAGGTGATTACATTGCTCACACTTACTGCCGCAGGAAAATCCGCTAATGACGTGCTTAACCTCGTGAAGAATGCCGCAACAGGAAGCGAACCCCTCAAGATTCTTGTTGACGGCCCGGCTCAGGCTGAAACGGTCAGGAAATTTCTTGACGCTCAAGGGTATTCCGTCGTCCTTGAGGATGATGAAGGCACGCTCTATATTACGGCCATGAAGGAAGAAGCCAAGCCCGTACCCGCGAAAAATTCAGCGAGACCCGTGCCCCTTCAGTCCCAAGAAGCCCCGTCAACAATCGGAGTCATAATCTCATGCAGAAACAAGGAGTACAATTCCTCTTTCATGAAGAAATTTCTGCTATCGCTCCTCAAGGCTGATACAAAGCCTGACGTTATAGCCCTCTTGGACTCAGCCGTTAAGATTGCCGCGTACAATTCGCCCCTTTGCGTAACGCTGAAGAAACTTGAGGCTGAAGGAGTGCAGGTGCTGTTGTCGGAGTCATGCGCTGACAGATTGGGGATTACGGAGGCGGCGGGGGCTGGAGTGATTGCGGACATGGCAGAGATTCTTGACGAGATATTTTCATGCGGTAAGATTGTCAGCATCTAGCCTAAAGGGGGACTCATTGTGTCATACAGACTTGGTGAAGTGATAATCTCGCGTGAGACCATTGCGGAGAGGGTCAAGGCTCTTGCTGACGAAATAGCCCGTGATGCTGAGAGGGACAAGCCGCTTGTCATTGTCGGGATATTGACGGGGGCGGCGTTTTTCCTGACGGATCTTGTGCGCGAATTGCCGGAGGATTTGGACGTAAGAGTCGATTTCATGTCGGTGGCATCTTACGGGGACAGCACGAAGACCAGCGGAGTTGTGAGGATCTTCCACGACCTCAAGACCAACATTGAGGGCAAGAACGTTATTGTTGTCGAGGACATAATAGACTCAGGCTTGACCTTGTCGCATTTGCTCGGACTCTTGCAGGGAAGGAATCCCAGCAGCCTCAAGGTATGCGTGCTTCTGGACAAGAAGGAACGCCGCAAGACCGAAGTGAACGTCGACTACTGCGGGTTCAGCATCCCGGACAAGTTTGTTGTGGGCTACGGCCTAGACTGCGCGGGGATGTGGCGGCATCTCAAGGATATAAAGTATGTGATTGAAGATTAATCCGGGAACAGCCGCCCTTCTGTGTGAAAGCATGGGAGGGCGTTTTTTTCACACACAAATTCATTCAGCAGCTTGAGAACCAGAGGACAGAAAACGGGAAAATCATTGCCGATGTCTCTCACTTTTTGATATACGTTCTTTTGACGAGATCATAAGCGGCACTATTGACTCACGAGGATGCTTGCATTAGGAAGGCTTAGGATACAGAACGGAACGCCCCTTCTTGCTGACACAGACCGACTACAGCACATCGGCAGGGATGACAACCCGAAATGGGGCAGCCTGAACACTCAGGTGCTGGGCATGAAACTTTCACCCAAGCTCCCGTAACACACACAAAGAAGCCTCGTCCCGGTATTGCCGCGCGCAGTGCCGGGATTCTTTTATGCGCTCATGCTTTCCCCTCAAACTGTTATAATCATTCGCAACTTTCACATTGGAGGTAATATTTCATGTCGGAAAAACCGCGTGAAACTTTCGCAAGCCGCTTGGGCTTCATCTTCCTGTCAGCCGGGTGCGCAATCGGTCTCGGAAATGTCTGGCGTTTCCCTTTCATCACAGGCCAGTACGGAGGAGCTGCTTTCGTCCTCATTTACATACTCTTCCTGCTGATACTCGCAATGCCCATAATGGTGATGGAGTTCGCAGTAGGGCGCGCTTCAGGCCAGAGCTTGGCGCGTTCGTTCCTTGTGCTGAGGCCGGAGCATAAAGTCTGGTCATTGTGGGGCTATATCGGCTGGGCTGGGAATTACGTCCTCATGATGTTCTACACGGTCGTAAACGGCTGGATGATCGCTTACACCTACTACTCATTCACCGGGAAACTTGACGGCCTCAACCCTGACGCTGTCGGCGCATATTTCGGGGGACTCTTGGCCAACCCTTACGAGCTCACGTTCTGGATGATGGTCGTTATCGTTTTCGGCGCGCTTGTGTGCTGGGCGGGATTGCAGAGCGGAGTCGAGTCCATCACAAAAATCATGATGTGCGGTCTTCTCATGCTGATGATAGTTCTTGCGGGGCGTTCTGTAACACTTGAGGGCGCGGAGAAGGGACTCTCTTTCTACCTCAAGCCGGACTTCAGCAAGCTCTTTACGAATGATGCGGGTGATTTCTCTCTGTCTCACTTGGGGACGACACTTTATGCGGCATTAGGACAGGCGTTCTTCACGTTAAGCATCGGCATAGGCTCAATGGCGATTTTCGGGAGCTACATAAAGCGCGACAGGTCACTTCTTGGTGAGAGCGTCATAATCACGGGGCTTGATACGTTCGTCGCCCTCATGGCCGGGCTGATTATCTTCCCTGCTTGTTTTGCTTACGGAGTGAATCCCGGAGCCGGTCCCGGATTAATTTTCGTTACGCTCCCCAACATGTTCAACCAGATGCCCGAAGGAAGAATCTGGGGCGCATTGTTCTTCCTGTTCATGAGCTTTGCGGCGTTGTCGACGGTTATAGCCGTGTTCGAGAACATAGTAGCCTGCTTCATGGACAGGTTCAGCTGGACGCGTCATCGTTCTGTGTGCGTGATGGCTGTAACAATAACCCTCCTGTCTATACCGTGCGCATTGGGCTTCAACGTGTGGTCAGACATTCAGCCGCTGGGCGCTGGTTCAGGAATACTTGACCTTGAGGACTTCATACTGAGCAACAACCTTCTGCCGATTGGGTCGCTGGTCTATCTGACGTTCTGTGTTACGCGTTACGGCTGGGGCTGGGACAACTTCATAGCTGAGAGCGACTCAGGGAAGGGAGCGAAATTCCCGGCGAAACTGCGCTCATACTTCACGTACGTCGTGCCTGTGATAATCCTTGTGATTCTCTTCACGGGTTACTATCAGACGTTCGCGAAATAACGGGTATGCTATAATTGTCGCAAATCCAAGAGGGAGGAATTACGATGACGAAGTATGTCTGCACAGTATGCGGATACGTGTACGACCCGGAGGCCGGAGACCCCGACAACGGAGTAGCCCCCGGCACGAAATGGGAGGATGTCCCGGAAGGTTGGGTATGCCCCCTTTGCGCGGTAGGAAAAGACCTGTTCAAGGCTCAGCAGTAGAGACGGACAGCAGAGACGGTAAAAGGCAGCCCCCGGTGAAACATGGCCGGGGGTTTTGTTTTGCCTTGGGACTAGGATTTATCGCGGCGGAACTTCAGGTATATCAGGCTATAGAGCTTGAGGCTGAACTTGAAGACGATAAGCTGGGCTTTTGTGATGAAGCGGATATGCCTGCATATTATCACTGCAAGCGGCCGTATTTCTCCCTGAATCTGCGATATATACCCCATGTCAGGAGTCCCGGCTTTTATCATGTAGTTCGCGACATGCAGCTTCCAGCACCACAATCCGGCAGAAAGATTCCTCACGGCTGATTTGTCCCCCTTGTTGAGGCTGAGTGCGAAATCGTAGCATTTCTGTGCGGCATCCGTTATGTCGTAAGTCCTGGGCGAGAACGAGTAATGCCCTATAGAGCCTGTCCGTCTCAAGTAATGGTAATATTCGCCGCTGACACATAATATTCTGTCAGTCTTTGCCAGAATCTTGTACGTCGTGTAAATATCCTCGGATATTCGGCCTATTGGGTACTCTATGCCCCTGAGAAGGCCTGACTTTATGAGCTTGTTGCAGGATATGACATCGACCATTGACTGCGGGAAGAGAACGATGCTCAGTGCTTCCCGGCTGTTCATGAGGAGCGGGGGGTAATGCTTCCTGACCGTATGACGTTTTGCGCCGTCCTCATACTCAAGTACGAACCTGAAGCACACAATCTCAGCATCATATTCCCGCGCATATCCCAAGCAGGCCTCTATAGTCTCCGGGGCGATCCAGTCATCAGAGTCCACGAAAAGAACCCACTCGCCTTTTGCCTCACGTATTCCGACATTGCGAACCTCAGCGAGTCCCTTGTTGGTCTGGTGAATGACTCTCACGCGGGAATCTTTCCGGGCGTAATCGTCGCAGATTTTGCCGCTTGAATCAGCAGAGCCGTCATCAATGAGGAGGATTTCGAGATTGTTATATGTCTGTGCTGTAACGCTGTCAACGCACTTGGCAAGATATTTTTCTGTGTTGTAGACGGGAATTATCACGGAAATCAGGCCATGAAGTGCGGTCTGGTCTGGTCTGGTCAGGTCTAGTCTGGTCTGGTCAATTATGGCGCGATTCTGCATTCTGTCAACCCCTTTTCCGCAAAAAAATTTCCCCGCCATCTCTCAGACGGGGATTTTCTCTCAGTGCTACATTTCCGCGATCAGCCACAGGAACCCATGACCCTCAAGCGTGATTGTCCCAGCCTGAGCCGAGAACCTTGCGCCCGTCATCATGTTGGTGTACCCGAACGCCCCCAAATCCTCACTGGTTCTGAAGGTCTGAGTCTCGCTGCTGAAGTTGAAGAAAGCGAGCATCTTCTCCTTCTTCGTCTTTTCGCCGTAATACCTGCCGATTCCGAGAACCTGATTATTCCCTGTCTCAATCAGCCACGTATCAGCCTCATTCGCGAACACTGTGTGAGTATCACGAAGCATCATCAGCCTGCGCACGGCCGTGAAGATTCTGCCCTGCGGTGTGTTCGTGTCATTGCGTTTTGCTGCGTCCTCCCAATGGAAAGCTCCCCTGTGAACATACCTGCTGTCTGCGGCCTTGTCGGGGTCGGGGCTCTGGTGGTAGCTGTAATCGTTGAGCTGGCCTATTTCGTCCCCGCTGTAGAGGACTGGTATACCGCTCTGTGTCAGAAGGAAGGCGTGAAGCATGATGTCGAGTTTGACGGCTGAGTCCTTGTCGTCTGACTCAAGCCCGCAGAGTGATGCCGTTGTACCGCACATTCTCGCGTCGCCAAGTTCGGGAGCGTCGTTGTAGGTCTCGCCTCTTGACGGTGAACCCTTGAAGTCGCCCTTGAAGTAGTCGTTGAGGTATTTCTTGTGTGCAACCTCGTCAATCCCGAACGTCCGCAGGAACGGGTAATCGAGTCCCCAGCCTATATCGTCGTGGCAGCGTAAGTAGTTGAGGAACACGTACTGTTTCGGCAGGGCAAAGACACTTTCGAGCTGGTGCTTCATGAGGCGGGTGTCTTGTGTTGCGACCGTGTGCCAGGTGCTTGCCATTGTCGTAACGTTGTAGAGCATGTTGCATTCGGGCTTCTCGACAGTCCCGAAGTAAGGCACGACCTTTGACGGCTCCATGACGACCTCGCCGAGCAGGAGAGTTCCGGGGCAGACGATTTCAGCGGCCATGCGCATAATCCTCACGAGAGTGTGAACCTGCGGGAGGTTGCGGCAGTTTGTGCCGAGCGTCTTCCAGATGTAGGGTACAGCGTCGAGCCTGATAATGTCGATGCCCTGATTGCACAGGTAGAGCATGTTCTCCGTCATGTCGTTGAAGACAACGGGATTGCGGTAATTCAAATCCCACTGGTAGGGGTAGAAGGTTGTCATGACGACTTTGCCGGACTCGTTGTTGTAGGTGAAGTTGCCCGGTGCTGTTGTTGGGAAGACTTCCGGGAGATTCTGCTCGAACTGCATGGGGATTTCCCAGTTGTCGAAGAAGAAATAGCGGTCCTGAAATTCTTTCTCGCCGCGTTTTGCTCTCATGGCCCACTCGTGGTCTTCGCTTGTGTGGTTCATGACGAAGTCGAGGCATACGCTGATACCGTTTTTGTGGCATTCTCTGGACAGGTCAGCCAAATCCGCCATAGTTCCGAGATCCGGCCTGACCTTGCGGAAATCTGACACAGCATAGCCGCCGTCGCTCCTGCCTTTTGGGGTGTCGAGGAGGGGCATTAGGTGGAGGTATGTTACCCCGCATTCCTGAATGTAGTCGAGGTGAGACTTTATGCCCTGGAGAGTTTTGGCGAAGCACTCTGTGTACATCATCATGCCGAGAATGTCATTGCCAGCGTACCAATCGGGGACTTCAGCGCGCGCGTCATCGAGGTCATGCTTGAGGTAATCGGGTCTTTCCTCCCAGCATTTGCGGAGCATGGAGCAGAAGTAATCGAAGGCCTGTTTGTCCTGGCCGTAAAGCTCAAAGTATAGCCACTTGAGCTCGTCATAGTGAACAGCGAGCCTGTTGTCGAAATCACTCATGACAAAAGCACATCCTTTGCGAAAAAATTTTTGGGATTGCGGATATTATAGCTTATGGAGGGAAATGTCGCGTGGGAAATTCGGCGGGCAAAAAAAATTCCCCGGCCTCATTGTGAGAACCGGGGAGATTGTGTGTGTCTTGTTTGTGTTTACCGTTTGAGGTTGACGACTTCCTCAAGTATCTGGTCGCTGACGGTAACAACTCTTGTGTTTGCCTGGAAGCCTCTCTGTGCGATGATGAGGTGCGTGAACTCTTCCGTGAGGTCAACATTTGACATCTCCACGTACTGCCCCATGATTGAACCTTTGCCGTTGGAGCCCGCGCCGTCAATGTTGGCCGTTCCTGAGTTGACGGAGGCCTGAAACATTGTGTTGCCGACTTTTTCGAGACCCTGTTCGTTCGCGAATGTAGCCAGAGCCACGCGGTAGAGAGGGATGCTGACTCCGTTGCTGTACGAGCCTGTGATCATTCCGTTTGACGCGACGGAGTAGTTCTTGAGGATGCCCATCGTGTAGCCGTCCTGATAGACTGGCTTTGTTGTTGTCTCTGAGGCGAACTGTGTAACGCCGAGCAGAGCGTCCACGCCGCCGCCGAAGTTGAGAGTTACCGTGCTGTTGGGCTGGCCGTTGAGGCTGAACGGGAGGGTGATTGCGACTTCAGCATTCTCTGTGCTTCTGAGTGAGCCGTCTGCGATTGCGTTGCTGATTTTGCCTGAGCCGTCGAACTCGATTTCGCCTGAGCGTGGTTCGGGCATGACGTTTGAGATTATATCTTTTCCGCTCTCGTCCTGCTCAACGATGAAGGCTTCCCATCTCCAGCGGTTCTCGGTGATTTTCTTGTAGGTGACTTCGAGAGTGTGGGTGTTGCCGTCGTCGTCGTAGATTGTGGCCTTTGTCGCGTGGTAACCGCCCTGTGCTGTTGCGCCGAGCGTTGTCCATGAGCCGAGCTGATCTGTTGGGGCGGGGCTGTCAAGAGTCTGTGCGACCATGAAATTGAGCGCGTCAGACTTTGTGCTTGCGGCACTGGCTGTAGCTGCCGTAATCTGGAAGTTAGGCCCGACTCCGTCCTCGCTCAGTATGCGGAAGCCGAGAGGAACATTGTCGTTGCTGGTCTCGTTCCAGTCCACGCGGTCAAATGAGCCGTCTGCGTTGAAGAACACGTTGGCTTCCAGCTTGTGCATTGACTTGGGGATTCCTGTAACAGTTCCGTTGCGTATCTGGTCTTCTGTAGCTCCGGCCGCGTTGAGAGCCGCAAGCTGTGAGTTGCTGTAGCCGCTGTACCAGAGAACCATCTTTGATACTGTCTTGCCCAAGTCTGAAGGGGCGGAGGCTGTCATGTTGCTTTCCTCGAACTCGGCTATGAAGCTGAACTCCTGCTGTACTCTGGCTTCCCCGCCTGTTGCGCTGGTAAGTGCGATTGTGGGAGCTCCTGAAAGCGTGAAGTTAGCGTAGTCCATTTTTCCCTTCACGTCATAGTTGAAGACTGTGTTCTCAATCTTAAGATGCGTCGCCGCGCTGGTCGTGTCCTCAAGGTCTGCGCGGAGTCCGTTCATGCTTGTTGCTACTTCTTCGTTGTTCGCGTCAGCAAGTGTTATCGTGCGGATCTGTACTGTGCCTGTGTCCTCGCTGTAGCTTGCCGTGAAGTACTTGGGAGGAGTCTGGCCGGGGAATCTGTATACTGGCTTGTAGTATGAATTTATCGTGTCCTGCGTGGGAGTCGTCGCGCCTGTGTTTTTGTTGATTGTAACCTGAAGGTCTGTCCCGTTCATAGTTACAAGGTTGTTGTTCTCATCAAGCCATCCCACAAGGTTCACATTATCGCTTGTTGTTGACTCATTCGTTGCCTGTGTGCTGGTGTACGTTCCTGCATCAGCGTCATATGCTATTGACGGGAGGCTGAGTACAGGTTTGCCACTTGTGCTGTCGATGCTGGTCATGTCAAACATCAGGGCTGTAGTTTCTCCGCCGCTTGCCAGTGAGAATGTCAGGTAGTTCACGCCTGTACCCGCAAGGTTGGGGGCAAGTGCTCCCTCAATTCCGACAGTCGAGAAGCTCATATCGTACTCAACGCCGTTCATCGGGACTTTCGCCTGCCCAGCGTTCAGCCCTTCCGCGCCTGCAACAGCGTTGAACGGAAGATCCGCGAACCCGTAAGCCAAGAAGTTGCCGCTCCTGCTGTCAAGGTTGCACTGATAATCCACGCGGGTTGTTGCTTTGGCCTCCATCTTCTGGCCGAGCGGGATGTTTATCGTCGACAGTTCCGCCGCCTGCTGGAAGCCCTCAAGCGCAGTCTCCTCCATCTTGTAGCCCTGGAGCTTGTAGCCTGAGCCTGACTGAACAAGGTCTGAATTCCCGTCAAGTGTGCAAGCCCCCGAACGGCTGAACATCTGGTTTGTCCCGTCAGTGTACACGAAGAAGCCGCGATCCTGAATCATCATGTCTGACGCGTTGCCAGTGTAGGAGCTTGAACCCTGAGTGTGAATCGTCTCGATTGCCGCAACACTCACACCGAGTCCAACCTGTGCGGGGTTGATGCCGCCCTTGTTGCCGTCCGCGCTTGATGCGTACTTGCTGGCCTGATACATCAAGTCGGCGAAAAGCGTCGTGTCCTTCTTGAAGCCTGTAGTGTTTGCGTTGGATATGTTGTTGCCCGTTACGTCGAGCATGGTCTGGTGAGCGCGAACACCCGTTACCGCTGTCATCAATGACCGTAACATCTATATTCCTCCTGTCATATATTCTCTGTATTTCCCTGTAATGGCCGGGCGTCCTTCCTGCCGTGTCTCGTCCGTGAGAGCAATTTATTCTAGCCTATTACTGATACGCCTTCAACCTTCTCAAGCGGCACTTCACCTTCGGTGGTGTCAAGTATAGTGCCTTCTTTCGGGTCAAACCAGACATGATTCACGACTGCTACCTTCTGCACGGCTTCTTCTCCGTCGCCGCTGGTGAATGCTATTGCCTTGCCAATGTACTGGACGGCGTTGAACTTGTTGGCCTCCGACATGCTGGTCAGGGTGTTGTTCATGTTCTGCATCTGCTCAAGGCTGGAGAATGTCGCCATCTGCGAGATAAATTCCCTGTCCTCCATAGGATTCAGCGGGTCTTGGTTTGACAGTTCCGCCACAAGCAACTTGAGGAACGCATCTTTTCCCAGCGTGTCATTTGTGGCTGTCGTTACAGATGATGAACTGCTTGTGCTTGTCGTCTGTGTCGTGCTGATGTTCGCGAGATTGCTGTAGTTGGTTACGTCTGTTACCGGCATTGTGTCATCTCTCCTTTATGCTACCCAGTATAGCAGGCCTTCTTCAAGGTCAATCCTGAAATTCTCCGTGTCATCGTCATCATCTGAGGCTGTGTAGCTGTATTGATTCCTCTGGTTCTGACTGCCTGAGTCCTGACCCTGCCCTGTGCTGTCCTGCTGAACGTCAACCGTGAACTCTGACACATGAACTCCCTGCTGTAACAAGTTATCCCTGAGCTGTGTTGCTTGATCCTGCACTATTTGTCGGATTTGCTCACTTGCTACTTTAACAGTCGCTTCAACGCCTGAGCCTGACGAGGTGAGCTCGATGGAAATTCTGCCGAGCGCGGGAGGGTCAACAACGATATTGGCCTTCCTGACTCCGTCTGCGCGGATGAAACGGACTGTGTTGACGATGCCATTGCGGAGGGTATGCGACTGGGACTGAGTGCCTGAAGCCTCGTATGTGCCTGTCCTGAGAGTGAGGGGCTGTGTGCTGACGCGTGAAGAAGTGCGTTTTGCCCTCATTGCTCCGTCAAAGAAAGACTGAAAATCGCTCAGGGCATCAATCCTGCGAGTGTCATTGCGGGGTTCATTGCGTGTGTCAGCTCTTGCGGCTGTGCGCTGGACTCTTGCGGGTGAAGGCTGGACTCTTCCGGGTGAAATTTCGCCGTCATCCTGTGCTGGATTGTCGGTTTTCTGCGAGGTCTGGGGGGAAATTGTATCTTCTCTGCCCTCATGGCCGCCTTCATGGCCGCCTTCATGGCCGGACTGAAGCGTAACACTTCGCGGGGTAAACGACGGTGTTATCTCTGTGTCATCAGGCGCGGCTTCTCCCGAAATTTCCGGCGCGTCTTCCCGTGTAACGGTCTGGGATTTCCGGGACACAAAGGGGCGTGATTGCGTCAGAGTTTCAGGGCTTGAAGCTGTCTGTGTGTCTTGGATTTCCTGTGTATCTTCCGGCGTAACGGTCTGAGATTTCCGGGACACAAAGGGGCGTGATTGCGTCAGAGTTTCAGGGCTTGAAGCTGTCTGTGTGTCTTGGATTTCCTGTGTGGTTTCCGGCGAAATTCCAGGTGTTATAGGCGCGCTCCCCTGTGAAGGCTGTACCTGCACCGCCGAGGCCATGACAGTATAAGCGTCCGTTACAGTGTAGGCAGTCCCGATTTCATCCGGCAGATCTTCAGGGGCATCGTTCTTGATGATAGGGGCTTCCGGGATTTCTGGCTCCTCATTTTCCGGGAGAATATACGCGGTCTTTGCTGGCTGGATTTGCTGAGGGATGAAATTTTCGGGCGGCATATCAGCGTCAGGAGCAACGGCAGGGATTTCAGGCGCGGGATTAATGTTCCCTGTGTCCTGTGAGGCCTGCGGTTCATATTCGGCGGCTATAGGTTCGCGGCTTACTGGCGGCGTTCCTGAAGGCTTGCGTGTAGCTTGCGGCTTGGGAATAGGATTGCCTGCCCCGTGTGTCAAACTAGAATCACCAGAAGGCGCGGCTGTCTCCTCATGCTCTGCGATTTCAGGAGGCTCATTCCCGGCTGGGGGTAATGTCTCAGGAACTGGCGCGGGAATTTCCGGGTCAGCGGGAGTCTCAGGGACTGGCGCGGGAATTTCCGGGTCATCATGCGCAACTTCAGCAGGCAGAGTCTCAGTCTCAACCTTGGTGCTGTCAGGTGCAGGCGGAATGTCAGAAGCTGGCTGTGTATTTTCCGGCTCATGTTCCGGCTGAAATTCAGCGGGGGCTTCCTCATGCAATACGGGGGCTGCCGTTGATTCTTGGGATTCTGTTTGCGGAACATCGGGCATTATCCCGGAAAATATCCCGTTCCTTCTGGCGGGCTGAGGCTGAATACCGGCTGATCTGTCAGGACTGGCATCTTGAGCCGCAGGGGGTAAAGGCTCGCTTTGTTCTTGTGCTGATTGTACTTTCGCTGTCCGTGAAATTTCGGGTTTTACCGGGTCAGCGTCCGGCATCTCAGGGACAAAGGCTGGTTCATCACTGTGCAGCTGGATTGTGCGCTGTGTTTCCGGCATTACTGCTTCAGGGACTTCCGGCTTGTCTTGGGATACATGCTCATATTCCGGCGGCAAATCAGGCTGTCTAGGCTCTTGTGATTTTGCCTCATCACCGGGCTGTTTGCTTTGCGGCGGCTCAAAACCTTGGGGATTTATATTCTCACTCTCTGTGTAATGAGACTCAGGCAGCTCTTGAGGCTCAAGCGTTGAAGGCATTGTGTCAGGCGGCTCAAATGAAGGCTCGGAAGTCTTGGGTAAGTCTGCTTTTTGCGGCTCAGGCTTCACCGGGACAGTAAGGGAGTCTTCCTGCCCGCCCTTTTCATCAGTAACAGGAAGCCCTTTTGCCTCCTGCATGGTAACTGCCTGCTTCTGTTTCACGCCGACATGCTCAAGGCTGGGGGAATGTTCCTCCTGCAATGTCTCAGTTTTGGGCTGATACACGGCAGGCTGTTCTGGTACTGGCTGTTCAGTCTCTGGCTGTTGCGGCTCTGTCTGTTGCGGCTCTGGCTGATTACATTCCGGGCCATCACTGACAGTTTCAGCAGTCCCGGAAAGAACCGCCCCGTCTTCGAGCGTTCCTGCTTCCGTAAAATCTTCAGCCGCAGCTACAATCCCGCTGTCAAAATCATCATTATGCGCGGTATTCTCCGGCTGTCTCACTTTGAACTCACTGCTTCGTCTCAAGCCTGAAAAGAGACTCTTCCACGCGTCAAATTTCCCGCCCGAAGGCTGACCTGTCATATCCTGCTGAACGTCGGGACTGACGGCAGGTTCAAGCGTATTTTTCCCCGCAAGAAGCCCGATTACCGACTCAGAGACTCCGCGCCCCGCCCTGAAAGTCAGAGGCTGTGAAGAAACCTTAACCCGACTCTGCGTCTCAGTCAAAGGCTGTGAGCTTTCAGGCTGTGTGTTTTCCGCCTGAACGTCCGGGATGATGCGCTGAGGCTGTGTGCTTACTGTCTGAGCGTCCGGGATGATAGGCAGGGGCTGTGTGCTTTCAGTGTCAACGGGTTCTGTGTATCCGGCTATAAGAGCGTCAAAAATTCCCGGCATTGTCCCGGAGTTTTCCTGCGCGGCTGAAGTCTGCAGCGGCATCTGTTGCTGTGTGTTCACATGAGTATGGAGAAATGAGAATAGTTCAGGCAGCATGATTCCGGCCCTCCTGTTCGTGTTTTATCTGGTCTGCGGATGCGCCATCAGTTCGGTTATCCTTGCTGCTTTTGTCGGCTTGATTTTGCCCATAATTGAGGCTCTTGCATCATTGGGCAGCCTCATGAGAAGCTCGACGGCCATAGAATCCCGGAGCTGTTCGACAACTGCCGCGGCGTTTCTTGCTGACATGTCCTGATAGGTCCGTGCTACCTGATTCATGAGTTCCTGCTCTTGTTCCGTAGGGCCGCTGCTGCTCTGGGCTTCTGTCTGGCTGGTCTCCTGAGCGCGTAACCGCCTCTGCCTTCTCGACACATCACGGGACAATTCGACAAGCTCAAGCTCCCTGCGTTCGTAGACTTCCATTCTCGCCACGTCCCGGCTTTCAAGCGAACGTTCCAGAGCATCAAGCCTTCTCTGCCACTGCTCAAGCTCGACGGCTCTTCTTTCCTCGACAGTGAGGGCGTAAAATTCCGGGACTTGGAAGAACTCCGCAAGTCTCGGCCCGAAATATGGTATTCTCGGTATGGTCTCCCAGAAAATCGGCCGGCCGTCCCAAATTCCGCTCAGGTGCATTCCAACAGCCGTGCCAAGTCCCAGCAGCAAAAGCCACAGGAAAAACGTGAATTTCCCCATGCCTTTCTTCTTCTTTTTTTTGCGGACGACTGGGGCTGGTGCTGGTTCTGCCTGCGTCTGGGGTGCCGCTCTTGCCGGACGTTCATCTGCCATGTTAGCCTGCCTCCCTTAACCTGCGGTATATTGACATGATATTTCTCACGTAACGCCTTGATACTTCCGGGATATTTCCCGAGTCGACCCTCGCAGGCCCTGCGTTGTACGCGGCTAATGCCTTCTCTACATCCCCTCTGTATTTGTCGGTCAGGTCTGAGATGTAGCGCGTTCCTCCGTCAATGTTCTGCGCCGGGTCAAAAGGATCTTCAACGCCCAGCATCGCGGCAGTACGGGGCATAAGCTGCATCAGCCCCTGAGCTCCCTTGTCTGAGACCGCGTCAGTTGTCCAGCCCGACTCAACCTGTATCATCGCCCGGATCAATTCCTGGTCAACGTTGTATTTCTCGGCGCATTCTGTGATTACGTCCTTGAGCTCGTCATAGCTGGTTTTGCCTGAGGCTGGACTTCTGCTGTGAGAGTCCCTTCTTATCCTGCTAACGTCATTGAGTACGTCAACAAATCTGCTGTTCGTGGGGGGGGTCTGCTGGTAAGTGCTGGGGACAAGACGGCGGTTAATCTCGTCTATTCTGGTTAAGACTCGCGTTATGTTTGTCATGTTGGGTCCCATGTGTCAATAATCTCCTTTCCGTGAAAACTGCATTGTCGCCACGTCGTCAAGTTCATTCTGCTCAATGCCGAGCTGTTCCTGAAAATTTGCTTCCCTGAGATGGTCTATGTATGTCTCCATGATTCTAACGTCCTTGTGCCGCTCGACGAGTCTGGCTTCCGTGCCGACTATCCTTGTTCTGACTTCCGCAAGAGATTCCTGCCCTCGTGTTATGTCCGTGTTTATGGCATCGATGAACTGCCGCTGAAACCATAAATCCGTTGCTGAGACCGCCTTAGCTCCTGCCGTGCTGAAGTCCGAGATTGCCTGCCTCTTTTCGCCCTCAAGCTGTGTAAGGTGATCGAGTGCCGCGCGTTCTTCGCTTCTTTCTGCCGCTAAGATTGCCTGCTCATTCCTCCGGCTGTCCTCGCGTATCTTGAGTATCCTGCTGAACTTCGCTATTCTCTGCTGCATTTAGGCCGCTCCTCCCTGCTGGTTTGGGTATGGCGCAAGCTCAAGTAGCCGCCTGTCTGTCTCCTCAAAGCTCGTTGGGTCTTGCACTCTCTGCGACAAGAAGCCCCTGACAGCCTCCATGTTGGACAAAGCCCAGTCAACACGCATATTGCTTCCTGTCTTGTACGCTCCTATGTTCACGAGATCCTCAGACTCCGCGTAAGTCGCAAGCAGATCACGGACTCTTCCTGCCGCTTCAAGATGCTCGCGTGAGACAAGTGCGGGCATAACACGGCTGACGGAATCGAGAACGCTCACGGCCGGGTAGAAGTTTCGGGCGGCAATCTTCCTCGACAAAACTATATGGCCGTCAAGAATACCCCTCACAGTGTCAGCAACAGGCTCATTCATGTCATCGCCGTCAACAAGGACAGTGTATATCCCCGTGATGCTCCCGACCTCGCCGGCTCCTGCGCGTTCCAGAAGTCTGGGCAGCATCTCGAAAACGGAAGGAGTGTAGCCGCGTGTTGCAGGGGGCTCACCGATTGCTAGGCCTATTTCACGCTGTGCGCGGGCGACTCGTGTTACTGTGTCCATCATGAGGAGAACATCCTTGCCCTGATCCCGGAAATATTCGGCGATTGCTGTTGCTGTCATGGCCGATTTCAGGCGGATTAATGCGGGCTGGTCTGACGTGGCTATGACGAGGACGGAACGCTTGAGACCTTCCGGGCCTAAATCCCGCTCGATAAATTCCCGGACTTCACGGCCTCTTTCACCCACAAGAGAAATAACGTTTACATCAGCCGTAGTGTAGCGCGCCATCATCCCCATCAGCGTGCTTTTGCCGACTCCTGAGCCTGCGAATATGCCAATGCGCTGACCCTTGCCTAACGTCAGCATACCGTCAATGACTCTTACACCGACACTTAACGGGGTATCAACCATCTTGCGCTTCAAAGGATGAGGGGGAGTCGCGTACAACGGGTAAAAATCACTCGCGGCAATGGGGCCTTTGTCGTCAATAGGAACGCCCAAGCCGTCAAGAACACGCCCCAGCAGAGCATCACCTACAGGGACTTCAAGCGGCCTGTTTGTCGACACCACATCACAGCCCGGCCCGACTTCCTGCAGTGCTCCCAAGGGCATCAAAAGCACCCTGTCTCCCCTGAAACCCACAACCTCCGCGTCAAGCTCGTGAGAGCCGTCACGAAATTGTATGTGGCACAAGTCGCCCACACGCACATCCGGCCCTTGGGACTCCGCCACAAGCCCCACAACCTGCACAATTCGCCCGTTGATCTTCACAAGCGGCTTCTGCAGCAGGTCAACCGCGAAAAGCTGGAACAAATCCACATCCTGAACATCATTCATGATTTCCTGTCCTCACGCGCTGACTGCTGGAACACTTCATCAACAACAGACTCAACCTGCCCCATTTGAGTCTTCCATCTTGCGTCATAGACTCCTAGTCCTGTCTCAACTATACAGCTTCCCTTTTCGATATTGGGGTCTGATTTCAGCTCAAGTTTCTTCACGCCTCGCAGCGCCTCGTGAAATTTTGTGTCAAGGCTGCCTTCAAGCTGTTTCATGTCATCGGGTGATACGTAGATGAGAATCTGGTTCTTGTCGCTGAGACGTGATAATAATTCTGACAGAACGGAGTCTATTGTGTCGGGGTTAAGTTCGACTTGACGGCATAGCATACGCCGGAGCATTTCTGTCCACACACGGACAAGGCGGGGCTGGTTGAGCTTCACGAGTTCGGCGAAATCTGACTCCAATCTTTTCCCCAGCGTGTCAATAAGCCCGGCAAGCTCCGAAAATTTTTCGAAGTATTCATGTTCCACTTCAGCCCGCGCTTTCTTCAGGCCTTCCTCGTAGCCTCTTATCTGCCCCTCGCTTACGGCCTGAGCCCTTGCTTTCTCTGCTATGCGGTCGGCGTTGTTCTTGGCTTCGTCCTCAAGCTGCCTTCTTCTGCGCTCATAGTCTGACCTTATGCCCCCGATTTCGGACTCTAGCTTTGCTTTTGCTTCTGACAGTTCGGCGTTTGCTACTTCGGCATTGCTGAGGCTGTCTGTGAGTGCCTTGACCTGAGCGGTCAGCTCGGCAATCTCGCGGGCATTGGCGGCGGGCATCTTCACCTGGACTTTCGGGGACTCGGACGGCTGGGGCTTGTCTGGTTTTGCTGACGGCTTGGGGGCTTCCGGCTTTGCTCCCGACTGCTTGATTTCGCTCTCAAGTATGCCTATCTTCACGGCCTGGGGCAGGAGTCTCACAGTCCGCAGTACTCTCTGATGCGCAAGACCGCTAGACAATCATATCGTCCCCTCCGCCCGAAGCTATCACTATTTCGCCCTGTTCTTCCAGCCCGCGTATGATGTTGACAACTTTCTGCTGTGCTTCCTCAACGTCTTTCACGCGTACAGGCCCCATGAAGTCCATATCTTCCTGCAGCATTTCGGCGGCACGCTTTGACATGTTCTTGAGATACTTGGTCTTGAGGTCCTCAGTAGCACCTTTGAGGGCAAGTGAAAGCTCCTTCATGTCAACCTCACGCAGCACTCTCTGAAGCGATCTGTCATCAAGCCGCATTGAGTCTTCGAACACAAAGAGCCTCTTCTTGATTTCCTCGGCTAGTTCCGGGTCGTTCTCTTCAAGATACTCCATGATGTTGCGTTCTGTTGCGCGGTCTGTGCTGTTGACGATTGAGACCACCGCGTCAATTCCGCCCGCTACAGTGAAGTCCTGACCCATGACAGTACTAAGTTTGCGCTCAAGCACCCTCTCGACCTCCCTCAAGACTTCAGGTGTTATCCTGTCCATGTTGGCGATACGTTTTGTTACGTCGGCCTGCAGCACCGGGTTAAGTCCGCTGAGAATCATTGCCGCCTGTGTCGGTTCAAGGTAGGACAGTATCAGCGCGATTGTCTGCGGGTGCTCGTTCTGTATGAAGCCAAGTATCTGGCCTGCGTCTGTGTGTCTCATGAAATCGAACGGCTTGACCTGGAGGCTGGCCGTAATCCTCGCAAGCAAAGTTTGAGCCCTCTCCGGGCCGAGTGCCTTCTCCAACACATCACGCGCATATTCGACTCCTCCTCTTGCCATGAACTCACGCGCCATTAGGATTTCTTGGGCTTCCTTAAGCACCGTGAGCTTCACATCAGGTGTTACCTTCCTTAAGTTCGCAATTTCCAGAGTGATCAGCTCTATCGTAGAGTCATCAAGTTTCTTGTAGACTTCCGGGGCTATATCACTGCCTAGCGACACCATAAGCACCGCTATTTTCTCGCGGCCTGTCAAACCTTTCTGGCTGTCGTCCTTGTCTTTCTTTGGGGGCATATGTTCATCTCCTCACTGAAAAAGGGTAAAAAATTACTCCCCGTTTTCTCACAGGGAGCAGGCGAATTACTCTAGCTGTCCATTGAGAGCCATTCATTGACCAGAGTCGCAATCTCTTCAGGATGACTCTTAGCGTAGGCCTTGAGCTGTTCCTCAAGCACCGCCATTTCACCTTGGAACGCAAGAAGATCCGGCGACGTGAGCATCTCCTGAATTGTCGGGACTTTCCTGCCCTCAGCCTCGATTTCCTCAACCGCAAGACGCGCCCTCTTCATCCTCACCCAGACATAAAGCGCGCCGAGTATGATGAGAAGGACTATTGCCGCCGCTATTGAGCCGTAAATCATCTTCCACATACGGTCTTCACGGAGCTGTGCGGCCATTGAGTCAGCAAAAGCTGTAGAGAACCTCATAGCCCGGACAACGAGGCTGTCCCCGCGGTCCTTGTTGTAGCCGATTGACGACGCTATGACTTCCTGCAATGCTTCGAGCCTCTCGTCGTTGATTTCTCCGTACTTGTCATCAATGAGGACTGAGGCAGATAAACGCCTGACTCCGCCGGGGGTAACTATCTGGTCGCCCTTGCGCGTGGTGATTTCGTAGTTGGTCGTTGCGTTGCTCCTGTTGTACTCGCTCTGTACCTGCGTTGAGTTTATCGCGTAGCCGGGGATGTTGGTTGTCGTGCCGGGGTTGCCTGTTACGGGGTTGCCCTGCCCGGTGTAACTTTCTTCCTGCCGTTCGTTGCTCCTTGGGACTCCTGTTCCTGTTTCGGGGTTGGGCGAATATTCAACGTAACTGTTAGTGCGCTTGTCGAAGTCCAAATCAATCCTGACTCTGACAACAGCAGTGCCGGGACCGTAGACCTGTTCGAGCATGACACGCACCTTGTTTTCTAGTTCGCGCTCATGCTGGCGTTCAAGTTCCCGCTGTACACTGGTTACCGAGTTCGTTCCGTCGGGGTTGTACATTATCATCGAGTCGCTGACCATGTCCGACAATATCCGCCCGTTTGTGTCGACAACTGTAACAGCGTCAGGCTCCAGGCCGTCAACAGAATGCGCCACAAGGTGAATGATTGCTTTGACCTGTGTCGGGCCTATTGTCGCTCCGGCTCTGAGACGCAGCAGCACGGAGGCTGTAGAAGGCTTCTGCTGTTCAAGAAAGAGTTTCTGCTCAGGTATCACCACACTGACGCGGGCATTCTCAACTTGGGACATCTGCATTATCGTCCGGGCAAGCTCCCCTTCAATCGCGCGCATGTAGGCTATCCTCTGCTGGAACTCGCTCATTCCCATTGATGAGTCGTCGAAAATCTCGAAGCCTGTCGTTCCGCCTTTGGGAAGCCCCATCTGAGCGAGGGCAAGGCGGGTCTCATAGACAGCACTGCCGGGCATGAGAATTGCGCTGCCGTTCGCGTCAAGCCTGTACGGTAAATTGTTCTCCTTGAGGTAGTCGACTATAGCGGCCTGGTCTGACACGTCAAGCCCCGCGTAAAGAGGCTCATAGCTTGTGCTTCCCGTCATGAATATCAGCGCGCCAAGCCCACCAAGCACAACGAATATCGCGAGGAAGACCGAGGCTTTCTGCCATAACTTCAGGCCTGCCCAGAACGTCAGAAACGAGGCAGACCAGCGTCTCAAGCTGTCCATCTTACATTCATTAGCCGGTTATTCTCGATAACGCCTGGTACGCGTCGATGAACTTGTTGCGTATCTCCATGACGAGGCGCAGTGCTGTATCAGCCCTTGAGGAGGCAAGCACAACTTCCGAGATGTCTTCAGCGTCTCCTATGGCAAGACTTCGGATCTTCTGCTCGGCATCAAGCTGGAGGCTGTTCACTTTCTTGATGGAAGCGGAAAGCATATCTTCGAACGATACGTTAGGAGTCTCCCTTTGCTTCTGGCGGCTCGCGTACGTGCTGTAAACGCTTGATGCTGCCTTCTGAGTTCCGTCTTGTCCGTATACCTGCGAAAAATCTATTAGCAGACGCTCCATGTTAAATAGGCCTCCCGGTCAGATAATTTATTGTCCTCGCTCCGTCGATATGCTTCACGATATATTTTTGTGTGATATGTTCTGTGAGGGTCAGGAAAAATCCGCCTGCCGTCATCCTGACATGACAAACGGCCGTAAAATTATTTCGCCCCTTTAACTTTACTGCCCTAATTTTACACCCACAACCCTTTTATTTTCATCGTGCGGAAAATTGACACCAAAAAATTCCCGCGCCTGTCAAATTCACAGGTCGCAAAATATTCTGTATTATACATTATAATAATTCCAATTCATCCCGACACATACACTTTCAGTAAACGCTGTGTCAAATCGAAAGGAGACATAATTTTCCCATGAGAGAACACGCTATTTTCCTTCTGCTGATTTTTGCGGCCTTGTTTTTCCCGGGCCTGGCATCAGCTCTCGAAGCCCCCGAAAATTACACCGCCGCAATTTCAGCTGTCGACTTTTATCCGTCAGGCGCAAAGTTCACCTTCACGGTTGAGCCGCAGGGAAGCGACGGCGATTTCAGGGCAGTAATCCCGGGAGCTTTCACGCCGGAATCTATAAGGCTGGTGAATCCTGAAACTGTTTACGGCGACATTTACGCTGCAAGTTTCACGAGGACAAAATGGACTCCTCCTCAGCTTGAGGCTCTAAGGCTTCAGGCGGAAGAGCAGGCAAGAACAGTCAGCGACCTGAGCGCGAGAAAATCTGCCCTTGAGCAGACACTTTCACTCCTCAAGAACTCCAATCCCGACAAGTCCAAGCCTGAAGAACTACTCCGCTACATAAGGGACGCGCAGAATGTCAGGCTTGAGGCAGAGAATGAATTAGCCCTCCTCAAGGCCGAGCTTTCACGGGAACAGGAGAAACTGCGGGCATTGAACACTGAGCTTCAGGGCAGGATGCCGGACAATGACTCAAGCTACACTGTAGTTACGGGGCAGGCAGGCGGTACGGTTTACATTGAGGCCTTCACACGGTCAGCCTCATGGAAGCCGCGCTACACTCTCAATCTCGCGACGGCAAGCGGGGCTGTTGAGGTCAAGATGTACATAAGGGCATCGCAGAAGACAGGCCTGGATTACACGGGCAATATGACACTTCACACTAAGACGCCCGGAGACATCGTGACAGTCCCGGAAATTCCCCCCCTCAAAGTCGGCATAAAGCCAAAGGAAGAAGTCGTCGCCTCAATGTCAACTGTGAGCCTGTCGAGAACAAACAGACAGTTCAAATCAGCAAGGGCCGCCATGCCTGAAGCTGAAATGTTCATGGCCGAAGATGCCGCCGCCGAGTATGACAGTGCACCCGCCGCGCCTGCGCCGAGAGCCCCGGCAGTACGTGAGACTCTTGCTGACAGGACGCTTGATATTGAGGGGACACTCGCGGGGGACGGAACAGAACGTGAGTTTGAGGTCATCATGAGCGACCTTTACCTTGACAGCAGGATTGAGCTGACACTCATCCCTGAGCAGAGGCCGGAAGCCTGGATCGTCGCCAGCATGGACGAGAAAAACGAGCACCTTATACCGGGCGAGGCAGAGCTAAGGGTTGATTTCCATCCGTCGGGAAAAATCTACCTTCAGGAGTACGGAATAGGACAAAGGAGAATCCCATTCGGCTACGCAAACCAGATTACCGCCAAGAAAGAACGCCTTGTTGAGAAGACGGGCGTGCAGTGGTTCAGCGGAGTCTTCACGAGCGGCTACAAGCTGGAAATCACAAACGGCACAAAGGATGAGCAGACTGTGATAGTCCGCGACCGCCTGCCGATTCCTACCGATGACAAAATCAAGCTGGAAGTCAAACGCATAGAGCCTAAAGAGAAGGAACGCGACAAGGAGAACCGCCTTACGTGGGAGATAACTATTCCTGCCGGAGCAACAGTGCCGATAGTTGTCGACTACACATTGAGCTACCCTTCAGGCGAGGAGCTGCAATACAAATAATGGGACAGAATAACTTTCTCAAGTGGATAACAGTTCCGCCCGTTGTCGCAATCCTGACGATAATGCTGGCGCGGGCTATGGGTACCGGGAGCGTTGTAGGCGAAGTTGACCTGTCTATATGGGGGCTTGTCTGGCTTCTGTTCATCATGATGAGCATACTTTACGGGCTGTTCATCGTTCACGGCTTCAACATAGGGCTTGTGTCATTGCAGGCTCTTGCGCAGGGTGTCCTTTTGTGTCCCATGTCTATAACTTACGGCGCGAGAATGTTCCAGTGGCTCGGCGTGATCATAGCTGTATGCGGGGCGGCGGCACTGCTCGTAGCGTACAATCAGGAAGAGAACGAGCGCACAAAGACTCTCAATGCCCCCGTAGAAATCGAGAATGACGTGAAGAGAATCCCGGCTAATTTCGCGATAACTGACGACACAGGAGCAATTCTGAATCTCACAGAAGACATGCTTGAAGTTCTCGGAATAACACGGATGGGTTCAGTAGGCAAAAATATATCCGACTGGTTCAGCCCCGTATCAAAGACAGCCGAAATCAACGGGAAAATCTGGGACGTTGAACGCAAGAGCATAGATGACGGTAAACGCTTCTACTTTGAGCTGAAACCGAAGGGGCTTCCTACGGGAGACTCAGGCGGGGACAGCCAGAACGGGAGCAATGAGCCTGTGGAGTTCACAGACCCTGACACGCAGCTTCATGCTTTCCGTTACGGTATGGCAAGGATTTCCGATGAGCTTTACCGGGCCGGGAGATACAACCATCCTATCAGCGCGTTCATGATACGGCTAGTTTTCCCGCAGCTGCTGCCTGATGATGACATGGACAAATACATTCGTCCTTTCAGGGCATATTGTGCGAGGGTGAGGAAGGATTTGCGGCAGTCAGACACGGTGATACAGGCGGGAGAGTCGCAGATTATCGCGGTGCTGTCGGAATGTCCGTACCAGATGGTAGAGAATATCATCGAGAGAATATCCGCAATCGTCAACATTCTTGCGCCGACATTCGAGGAGTTCCTTCACGTTACGGTGCTGAATGTCTACGAGACCTACGAGGGAGGCACTAATCTTCCGTCAGCGCAGGATCTCATAGACAAGCTGACACAGCAGATGACCCGGAAATATTCGGCGACAGCTTTATCACAATGAAACGGAGCTTACTCAACAAGCTGATACTAGGAGCATGTGCCGGGCCGTTCATGTTCGGGATATTGATATTCGTGCTGATATTTGTTGCCGGGGATCTCTTGTTCCAAGCGGCAAAACTCATCATAGAGCAGGGAGTCGCGCTGAGTGTTGTAACGCGGCTGTTCTTCTACCGTCTTCCTGAAGTTGTCGTGATGACTATACCGATGTCGTCGCTTCTGTCTACATTGCTGGGGATGTCCACGCTGAACGGAGGAAGTGAGCTTATCGCGCTTCGTTCGCTTGGGATTCCTTTCACGAGGATACTGCGGCCTGTGTTCTTCGCGTCAGTGATGATCTCTGTGATAGGTTTCGGGCTGAATGAGACTGTTGTACCGTTCGGGGCAATAGCGGCGGATAGGCTGATGAAGTACGAGATCATGAAGCATCAGGCATCGGTTGTGCAGGAAAAGGTTTTCCTACGAGATGAGGAGGACGGGAAATTGAAGCGTGTGCTGTACATTGACGAGCTTGACCCGGAGAAGGGAATACTCAGCGGAATAATGATGCACGAGTTTGACAGCAGCGGCAGGTTATCCCACACTCTCAACGCAAGGCGTGGGACGTGGCAGAACTCGCAGTGGTGGATTGAGGACGGAAGGATGTATGACGTTGACGCGGAAGGTGAAGTGAGATTGCTGCTTCGTTTCGAGCGTCAGATGCTTGCGCTGAGATTGTCGCCCGAACAGCTCCAGCGTTCAACCAGAAGACCCGGAGACATGAGCGCGCACGAACTGTGGAGCTACATCAAGCATGGTGAGGCCATAGAGTCCCAGTTGTCGCAGTTGTGGGTGATGTTCCACCTGAAGACTGCTGTTCCTTGGGCGTGCGTGATAATGGCTGTTCTTGGCGCGTCATTCGGAGCGTCAAGGCGGGGCAGGTCAGGCGGCGGAGTCGGCTTCGGCATCAGCGTGGTAATCGTGTTCGCGTACTATGTTGTGATGTCCATGTGCCGGGCATTCGGTGAGGCTGGGGCGATTCCTCCTGTGATTGCCGGGTGGGGGCCGAATATCGTGTTTCTTTTCGCGGCTTTGTACTTTGCGCGGAGGGTTGACAGGATTTGAGCATTGCACTTATTGCGGGCGGCGGGGTGCTCCCTGCTGAGATTGCCCGCAGGCTTTCTTCACTTCAGGAGCCGGGACTCGTGCTGTCTCTTGGTGCTGACGCTGAGGCACTGAGGCCTTACGCCGGGAAAATCATCGAGATGAGGACTCCAAGTCTTGGCCGTGCAATCCGCGAAATGAAGTCATACGGTGCTGACAAACTCATCATGGCCGGGCTGATTCCCAAGAAGCTGATCTACTGCCTGCCGCTTATATTCGATCCGTTAAGCCGCAAAGTTCTGCGCGGGACTCTTCATGACGATCATTCATTGCTCGGCTCAATCGTGAAGGCCTGCGAGGATGAGGGAATAAGCGTGATACCTTACTGGCATATACTCCCGGAATTTCTCGCTCCTCCCGGAAAATTGTCCTCCCGTCAGCCAAAAGAATCCGAGCTGTCAGATGTCGAATACGGGCGTGAAATCCTGAAGGTGATACTGCCTTGCTCGTTCGGTCAGGGTGTGTGTGTTGCTGACGGCTCAGTTGTTGCTGTCGAGGCTATGGAGGGGACGGACGGAATGATTGCGAGGGCGGGGGGAATTTCCGGGCGCGGTGTTGTGGTGAAGATGATGAAGCCGGGTCAGGATATGAGGTATGACCTTCCGACTGTCGGGATCAGGACACTTGAGACGATGCATGAGGCTGGCTTGACGTGCTTGGCTGTTGAGGCTGGAAGGACGCTGATACTTGAGCCTGAGAAATTCTTTGAGCTTGCGGACAAATACAAGATTGCGGTGTGGGGGATAAAGAATGCAGAGAAAATTCAAAGCTGACACTGACAAAGACAATGCGGTGAAAGAAGCCCTGCTGTATATCAATGAAGTTCTCCCGCTGGTGAACATGACTCAGAGGGAGCAGCGCAGGACGGAGCTTATGTGCGAAGAGTCATTGATGAGGCTAATGGAGCATTCGAACTTCAGACGGGCGGATTATATTGCGGTGAGGGTGAGAAAATCATTCGGCAATGTGAATATTATTCTGTCAGTGCCTGGAAATGAGTTTGACTTTTACGGGCTTATTGAAGACGAATTGCGCGAGGAGTTTTCGCCGTATGATAATGATTACGGGGCTTCCAACATATTGCTTCGCATGTTCCTGCCGGATTTGCGCTACAGGCATTCGGGGAAATTCAGCGTTATCACTATAAGTGCTGTGAGGTCGTCATATTCTCTGCTCCTGAAAACTTTATGGGCATTGGCGTTCGCGATAACAGCAGGATTGATCCTTCGCATGAGCCTCCCGGAAAATTACCTGTCAGTCATCAATGATGAAGTACTGATGCTAGTGTATGAGATGTTCATTGACGCTACTAAAATGTGTACCCTTCCTATAGTCCTGTTGTCGATAATGTTATGCACAGCTGATATACACGGCTTCTCCGGGCTTGCGGAAATCGGGAAAAGGCTTGCCGGCAGTTTCGTATTCACGCAGATATTCGCGGTCATTGCGGGTTTCGGGCTGGTTATGATTTTCGGAGCTGGGGCGGGTCTGGACATGTCCGCGTTTCAGGGTGAAGCCTCCGTTAATGCTGCCTCGTTCACGGTCGCTGGAATGCTGAAGAACATTATCCCCGACAACGTTATGAAGCCCATAGTCGACAGCAACGCATTACAGCTTACGGTACTGGGAAGCATTCTAGGAATCGCGGCGGGACTCACAGCCTCAAAGCGTGTGCTAGAAATAGCCGATGAACTCAGCAACATTTTCATGAAGGTAACTGAGATGTTCATGAACTTGATGCCGCTTGCTGTGTTCTGTTCCGTTGCGTCAATGATAATCACGGTTGGAGCGGATGCGCTTTTGTCCGTATTGGGGATGTTTCTTGCGGCTATGCTGGGATTTGTCATGATGAATCTGCTTTACTGCGCCATGATACGAACAGCGGGGCTTAATCCCGTTCACATGTTCAGGAAGTCAGCGAAGACAATGGTAACAGCCTTCACGACATGCTCAACAAGCGCGGCGATTCCTGACAGCCTCAACGCCTGCAAAGCTATGGGAATTTCGTATAAGCTGTATTCATTCGCAATCCCTGTAGGATCGTCGCTGAACAAAAACGCTTTCTGCCTTTCACTTGCGGCAATAACACTCACAGCCGCTAACATGTACGGAATCAGCCTGTCATTGACACACCTTGCCTTACTCGGCGCGTTAATTATCGCAATAGCTCCCGGAACTTCATGTACTCCGATAATAGCTATTTCGCTTCTGTTCGAGGATATAGGCTGCCCTTTGAACGCTGTGGGAATCATCATGGCAATATATCCCCTTCTTGACATGGCCGACACAGTAACATCCTGTAACGGCACAATAGCTTCAACACTTACGACAGCAAAGCGGCTTGGACTTCTTGACACTGAGGAATATACGAAGTCATAAGGAGGCAACAGCATGAAGTTTACGGTCAGTAGCACCAATACAGATGAAGCATTATCCGGCGCGCTGGGATACATACATGAACAGCTTGCGGCAATGAAGCTGAAGACTAAGGACGCAATCCGGGCGGAATTGATGTGCGAGGAGTCATTAGTGAGCCTGATGGACAACGCTGACTTTTCCGGGACTAGGAATTTCTCGGTGAACGTCAGAAAAGTTTTCGGCACAGTTACTGTAGACCTGGCTGTCCCGGGAAGGGAGTTCGAGTTTTCTTGGGGGACTGGGATTCAGACGCTGAAGGATGACGAGGAGCTTCAGGAATCCTACGAGGCAATACGGAATATAGTCCTCCGTTCATTCTCAGGGAACATAAGGTACAGGCATTCCGGGAATCTCAACACGGTACGTATAAAGGCGGTGCGTTCGAGTTATGCCGGGCTGTACAAGACGCTTGCGGCATTGTTCCTCGCTGTTGTGTCAGGAGTCGCGCTGAGGAATTTTGCCCCCGCTGAGGTCTGCGCTTCCGTCAACAATAACATACTCGCCCCAATACGCACGGTGTTCCTGAACGGCCTAAAGATGTGCGCTGTCCCGATAGTGTTCTGTTCTGTCGTGTCATGTATTGCTGACATGGGCGGGCTCTCAGGGATGAAGCGGACGGGAGGAAGGCTCTTCAGGTATTTCGCGGCGGGCATGGCGCTTAGTCTTGCGCTGGGTTTGTGCTTCATGTACATATTCAGGCCTGGCGGGGGAGTGAATCTAGTCGCAGCTTCTAGTGAGACCGTGCAGGCCGGGACAGTGTCATTCATCGGTATGATTACGAACCTAGTAGCCGGAAATGTCATAAGGCCGTTCCTTGAAGGGGACATGTTACAGATCATGGTGCTTGCGTTTTTCGTTGGGCTGGCAATCTCCCTGACAGACGCAAAAATCCTCCGCAAAGTTTCCAGTGAGCTTAACATGACATTCATGAAGATCACGGAAATATTCCTTTACCTTACACCGCTTGTGATGTTCTGCTCGGCGGCCTCGATGATTATCACGGCAGGAGCTGGGACTCTCGTCTCGGCGGCGGGGATAACGTTCACGCTGATATTCGGCCATGCTGTGATACTCGCGATTGTCTGTGTGGCAGTGAAATTCCGGGCCGGGTTAAGTCCCTTCACGATGCTGCGGAAATCCGCCCCCATGCTCGCAACAGCCTTCAGTACGTGCTCAAGCATAGCCGCGATTCCTGACAGCATGAAGTGCGCCGACGCAATGGGAATTTCGCCGTCCCTGTACTCGTTCTCAGTCCCTGTAGGCGTGTCAGTCAGCAAGATAACTACCCCGATGTATTACGCGGTTATGGTGCTGTCAGCGGCCAATCTTTACGGCGTGGACATGACTCCGTCAGCAATAATCCAGCTCTCAGTAACAATCTTGCTTCTTACGGTTACGACTCCTTCAATGCCTGGCGGAGGGGTAATCTCGCTGTCGGTGCTTCTTGCGCAGGCGGGATGTCCTCTTGAGTTCGTCGGAATAGCTGTGAGCATCGAGATGATGATAGATTTCACGGGGACAATGACAATCTGCCAGGGGAATTTAGTCTGCACACTTCTTGCGGCGGCGGATGACGGGCTTCTTGACCGCGTGAAATACAACCGGCCATGAAGAATATCTTTGTGTCATGCGGCGAGGTAAGCGGGGACATTTACGCGGGCGCATTCATCCGTGAGGCACTGAGGATTTCCCCTTCAGCAAGAATATGGGGAATGCTAGGCGACAACGGAGTGAAGGCCGGGGGTATTGCGGCATGGAGCTACGAGGAGTTGAAGCTCATGGGACTGCTGGAAATCCTCCCGGCAATCCCGCGAATCTTGCGGCTGAAACGCAACATTTCCCGCGAAATCATGGCCGTGAATCCTGACGCTGTAGTGCTGATTGACTGCCCTGACTTTCACCTTATGCTTGCGCGTACGCTGAGGAAGGCCGGGTATTCCGGGAAGATCGTCTCGCTCATTCCTCCTACTGTGTGGGCTTGGCGTTCCGGGAGAGTCCGAAACCTGCGGCGGGATTTTGACGTTTGCCTTCCGCTGTTCTCGTTTGAGCATGAGTTCCTGCTGTCGAACGGGGTAAATTCGCGCTGGAAGTCTCATCCTTTAGTCCGCGAGATGGAGGGCGTGAGAGTCCCTGAGTCATTCCGTGAGAGGTTCGGCCATGAGAGAGTGATTGCGCTGATGCCCGGAAGCAGACGCTACGACATAAGATTTCACCTAGATATATTGCTTGGGACGGCTGAAATTCTGAGGCGTGAGGGATATTGCCCGGTGTTCTCTGTTGCTGAGGGACTGAGCGCGGGGCTTGCTGACGAAGTGAGGGGACGTGCCGGGAGTTCTGGCTTTGCTGTTTGGGAGGAAAGCGGGCGTGAATTGATGCTTGGCGCGGAGGCTGTGGCGGGAGTCTCCGGGACTGTGTCAGTTGAGGCTATGTTACTGCGGCGGTTCATGGTCGTCATCTACAACATGAGGCGGCTGAACTACGCAATCTTGAAGCGGCTTGTCCATGTCCGCAATATATCAATACCGAACATGCTGACAGGCAGGCAGGTTTACCCGGAATTGCTATGTGATGAGGCCACGCCGGGAAATATTGCGCGTGAGCTTGCGGGGTATCTGAGTGATGAGGGAGTGAGGCGTGAGACTGATGCTGCGCTGCAGGAGGCCCGGCGGTCTATGGGGGAATATGATGCGGCGAGGTTCTGGGCTGAAACTGTTTCTGGTATAATCGGCAAATCCTAGACACACGAAAGGAGCTTGACACAAGAATCATGGCCGTGTACAATCGCACATCGCACATCGCACATCGCCTGAATTATTCCCTTTTCCTGATTGACCTTACGGAGGCCGGGCAATGAGGGTAGTCCACATTCAGCCCGGAGGCTTCTATGACGGCTTAACCTATCAGGAGAACCTTCTCACAAAATGGCAGCACAGGAACGGACACGACGTAACAGTAATCACAACAAGATGGTCCGCCGACGCAAACGGAGTCCCCTGCCTCGTCCCGGAGAGCATGTATGACCGCGTCAACGAAGACGGAGTGAGGCTTATACGTCTTCCCCTGACCTGCGCGGACAGGTACACATTCGGCTATGATGAGCTGTACAGGACGATTGAGGCAATCAGCCCGGAAATCCTGTTTATACACGGGGTCGACCACAACACAAGCGCGCTCACAGACTACCTCGCAAGACACAGGGAAGTAACAGCCTATGCGGACAATCACAAAGACTTCTCAAATTCCGGCTCATCCCTGCCCAAAATCATCCGGCGTATCGCAAAGCTGCTCCTGAAAACAGGACTGCCTGGGCTGTTGACCGCAAGACAACCGCGCAAACTCATACCCTGCGTGAAGAAATTTTACGGGGTACTTCCTGCCCGTGTCGACATCTTGAAGTATTACTACAAAATCCCGGCGGAAAAATGCGAACTCCTCCTCATGGGTGCTGATGATGATCTCGTCTCTGAGGCCTCAAACCCAAGCGTCAGGCAGAATATCCGCAACCAGTACGGCATCTCCCCTGATGACTTCCTCGTGATGACCGGCGGCAAAATCGACATCCCGAAATCCCAAACCCTGCTGCTCATGGAGACCGTAAGGAATCTCAATGCTGAACGCGGGAATGTCAGGCTGATTGTGTTCGGGCCGGTTGTCCCTGAGCTGAAGGCAAGGTTTGACGCTCTTGTTGACGGCAAGATTGTACAGCATGTCGGCTACGTGAAGGGGAATGACTCGTACAAGTACTTTGCGGCCTCAGACCTTGTTGTGTTTCCCGGCCGTCATTCGGTCTACTGGGAGCAGGTTACAGGGCTCGGAGTCCCCATGCTCTGCAAGGAATGGGACGGCACAAAGCATGTCGATCTTGGCGGCAACGTGCGCTTCCTAAGACATGACAGCACGAAGGAAATCCAGCGTGAAATCGAACGCCTCTTGGACAATCCCGGCGAGTACGGGAAGATGAAGGAAGTTGCCCGGCGCGAAGGAATGAAGGTGTTTTCCTACAGACGGATAGCCCGCCAAAGCCTCGAAGAAATCTAGGGAATTACCAGTAACATTTTCATCGGATATTGTGTTATTATTCCTCCGTAAATGAGTCGGTCGGCTCGAAATCTTTTGCGGAGGTTTTACCATGTCAAAACGTTCATTCATTCTCGTGCTCGCAGCCGCAGCAATCCTCGCTACAGTCCCGGCATTCTCCCACGAGCTGACAATCAAAGCTCCTAACACGGCCATGAAGGAAGGCCAGCCGTTCCCCGCAACCGTCCAGTCAGCCCACAAGTTCATAGTCCCGGAAGAAGTCGAGATACTCTCACGCGTAACAGCCGGAATCATTGAGGCCGGGAAATTCGTCCCCTCCGAACTAAAGGCCAATGAGCCCGGACTTTGCATCGATTTCACCGTAACACCAAAAGACTTGTCGCAGTCAGTGATACTTGTGGCCACGAAAGACGGCGAGTCATGGTGCGTAACCAACGAGGGCGGAAAATCCGGCGCGCGCAAAGACCTCGAAGCACAGGGCCTCAAGGTCATATCCGCCAACAAATACGACAAGTACGCAAAGGCAATCTTCAACACCTCCCACGATGACAAGAATTTTACGTTTGTTGTGGGTCATCCGCTCGAAATCATCCCCGTAACCAACCCGGCAGATGCAAAAGTCGGCGAGTACTTCAACGTCAAGATTCTCCTCAACGGCCAGCCTTACACCGGGCCGGTTTGGGCGACATATGACGGTTTCGTTACCGAGTACGAGAACACATACGCTTACTACACAGAGGCAGAAAACGGCGAGGCTCACGTGAAGATCACTGCTCCCGGCTGGTGGGGAATAAGGGCGGCTCAGGCAGGATTACCGGGCGTTGAGGGCAACTATGACAATCTCAACCTGCGGGCATTCCTCCTGTTCGAAGTGAAGTAATGATGACAAGAAATTTCGTGAGGCTGGTAATCACTGCCGGCCTTCTTCTTTTGTGGACTTGGAAGACTCTCGCGCATGGGACGGGGTATCGTCAGCCGGGATTCCGGGCGGTCGCATTGGAGTTCGTGTACTCGACAGGTGAGACAATGAGCTACCGTGAAGCCCGCGTGTTCTCGCCGGAAGATGACAAGTTCGCGTACCAGTCAGGCAGGACTGACGGCAAGGGGCGTTTTGCGTTCGTGCCTGACGTTCCGGGATTGTGGCGCGTTCTTGTCCGGGACGAGGAAGGCCACCAGTGCACGGCGGAAATAGTGATTAGTGATGAATGGTCAGCGGCTAGTGAAAGTGAGTCTCAGGGCAACAGCACAATTCTTGACGGCTGGGAGCTTTTTCTGCGGGCATTGCTCGGTGTCAGTCTAATCTTCAACGCTGCAATGATAATCAGGAGGAAACATGCACATTAGCGAGGGCATATTATCTGGCGGAATGCTTGCCGCAGGATGGGCGGGAACAGTCGCGGGAGTCTCGTTCGGTCTCAAGCGCACCAATCCCGACAGAATCATTCAGACCGCGCTAATATCGTCAGCATTCTTCCTCGCCTCACTCGTGAACGTCAGAATAGGCCCGTCATCGACTCACCTGGCACTTCTCGCGCCTATGGGACTCATTCTCGGTCAGGCGGTATTCCCGGCGGTATTCGCGGCGTTGCTGCTGCAGGCGGTGCTTTTCGGGTTCGGGGGACTCGTTGTGCTTGGGGCTAACACGTTGGTGATGGGAGTACCTGCGCTTGCTGTTCACGCGGTATTCGGGCGGGCAGTCCGTGAGAGTTCCGGGAAAATTTCGGCGGCCTTAGCGTTCATGGCCGGGGCTCTGGCTGTGATGATGGGTGCGGGGATTGCGGGATTATTCTTGTGGATGACTGACGCGGATTTTGCCGGGGCTGTGAAGCTGCTGCTTGTAGCGCATGTTCCTGTAGCGTTGATTGAAGGAGTCGTTACGGCGTTCTTAGTGATGTGGCTGAAGAAGTCTGCCCCCGAATTTCTGTCATGAGACGGCCTGCTTACACTCCCGGATTTCTGCCATGAGTCAGCCTGTTTACACCCTAAAATTTCCGCGCAAAGTCCCCCCCGTCCCAGCAGCAAACCCACGCAGCCCTGCCGCTGTTCTTGCCTCAGTGCTGGCCTATACTCTCGCTGTAACAGTCAGCAAAACTCCCCAAGCCCTCATAATGTCAGCAATCCTTCCCGCGTTCCTCATCCTCAGACAACGCTTCAGCCCCTCGCGTCTTCGTGCCGTGAACGTGGCTGCGTCCTTGATGGTTCTCACGCTTGCCCTGACATGGCCGGATGCCCGTGAAGGCTTCGTGATGGGGATGGTGATACTAGTCCGGGTGAACATGATATGCGCTGTTTTCGCGGCGATGGTAGAGCCTCTTGGGACTGGGGGAATGTACGAGGCATTGAGCGTGCTTCATGTCCCGGAAAAACTGCGTGTGCTTGTTATCCTGACGCTGAGGGGGATATATACTCTCCGTGAACGCTACGAGTCAGCGATAATCTCCGTGAGGCTACGTGCGCCAAACCTGCGGGGGGTGATGAGGCTGAAAGTTTTTGCGAACATAGTCGGCTCTGTCATGCTTCAGGCTTCATTGCGTTCTGAGAACATGGCAAGGGCTGTGAAGTGCCGGGGAGGATTCTCCGGGTTCATGCAGGCGGGGAAATCGGCCATGACCGGGCGGGATTGGGTGTATGCCGCGGGAATGGGGGCGTATTCTGTGATGATTGCGGTGATGAATTATGCTTGAAGTTGACGGCTTGAAGTATCACTACGCTGACGGCCGCAAGGCATTACGCGGAGTCAGCCTTAGAGTCTCTGCGGGGGAGAAGGTCGCTCTTGTGGGCGCGAACGGGTCAGGGAAGTCCACGCTGTTACTGCACATTGCGGGGGCGGTTGAGGTTCAGGAAGGGCGGATAGCGTTCAACGGCCATGAGGGCAGTGAAACCTTGCGGGCTAATGTGGGGTTGACGTTCCAGAATTCCGACGATGAAATATTGATGCCGTCGGTGATTGAGGATGTGGCATTCAGCCTCGCAGCCGGGGGGATGCCGCCAAAGTCAGCACACGAACAGGCCGGGGAAATTCTGGCCGGTCTCGGAATCTCACACCTTGCCTCGCGTCCTCCTCACAGGCTTTCAGGCGGGGAAAAGAGACTAGTAACCTTTGCGGGGGTACTTGCGTCAGAGCCGGGACTTCTTGCGCTTGATGAGCCTACAGCCGGGCTTGACCCAAGAGCAAGACGGAGGGTCATAAACTTTCTGCGTGAGACTGACAGGGCGGTGCTGCTGGCGACTCATGATTTGGACATGGCACTTGATGTGTGTGCTAGGGCGGTGATACTTTCGGGGGGGACTGTAGCGCGTGAAGGGAGCTTGCCTGGACTGTTCAAGGACGGGGCTTTGCTTGAGGCTAACGGGCTGGAGCTTCCGTTGCGATACACGAGGGAGTGAGAGCGGCTTTATTGTGATTCACAAACACGGGAAACAAAGAGATGGGCATAAAACATACTATATCACGCAGGCTAAAGCAGTGGTCCGATGCGGACTTTAACAACTCAATAACTTCGATCACAGTCAACGAAATACAAATTATTCATCACAGAGAATCCCCCTAGCTTTGAACCGCTGGTGAGGAGCATAATAATTAAAAAAATAAATGGCATACAAACTGAAAGGCAGGATAATATTCCGCTATGAAAGCAGGAGACATAGTAACGTTCGGGAAATACCCGCAGGATGAACACGGAAGAGTTGCGCCAATAGAATGGGCAGTATTGGACATCGAAGACGGAAGAGCGTTACTGCTGTCGAGATACATACTTGACGCAAAACCCTTCAATGATGAAGCGAAAGTTGTTCACTGGGATTCATGCAGTCTGAGAAAATGGCTTAACGGTGAATTTCTGAACAATGCATTTACGGAAGAAGAGCAGAATCAGGTATACCTTCCGCCGGAGAATGAGAGGGACATAAACGCAGAATTTTTCTGGCTCATATGGCATCCCGGCAGGCCGATGGATGTAGATTCATCAAGCCTGAACATGAAAGATAAAGTGTTTCTCCTGTCTCATAAGGACGTATCGGAATATTTCTGCGGAGGAGATAACGAAACATCATGTCCCGGAGCATCAGCTGAAGCCTCGGAATATGTGCAGGGAAAATATCCGGAATGGTATTCGGCTGATGAGAGAAATGGCTGTGCAGTCTGGTGGCTCAGGTCATCGTCATCACAATACCCGGCTGCATATATAGTAAGTCCGGCAGACACCATAGGATTCACATTTATATTGCCTGACAGTCTCAACGGAATACGCCCGGCATTGTGGCTTAAGGCCGAATAGAGAAGGAGAGAACGAAGGATGATAGATATTATCGAGGAAGTTGCAGAGAAAGTATCAGGCGGCAAGAGAGGAACTTCAGAGGTTAATCCTGATTTCGGCTTCAAGGGTGATGCCACAGAAGAACAGAAGAAAGAGATTAAGAGCGCGGCGTTTAAGGCAATAACTGATCCGCGTTATGCTGTCATGCTCGGAATAAGATATTTGAACGGCGATGTGGTGAAGCAGAATTACAATCAGGCATTCAGGTGGTACAAGTACGCGGCAGAGTCAGGTCTTCCTCTCGCACAGGCGAATCTCTCGGACTGTTACATGCAGGGCTGGGGAGTGAAGAGGAATATTGAAGAGGCTGTGAGGTGGACTGAGGAAGCGGCATCAAATGGCTTCGGAAATTCTCAGGTGTGCTTGGGGAAATGGTACATCAAAGGAGAATATGTAGAGCAGGACATCGAGGAAGGAGAACGGCTGCTGCGTCTTGCGGCGGCTCATGATGAATCAGACCCGTTCATGGATATTGATGACGCATATGAAACGCTTGGCATCGCTCTTTCGTGGCATGATGACATTGAATCGAAGCGTGAGGGGCTCAAATGGATAACTAAGGCGGCAGAACGCGGACACGGGAGAGCCGTTGAGATGGTGATGTTGATTGCATGAAGGGCTTCAAGGATTTGGCACAGGCGGTGAAGTGGGCAGAAAGATTGTGATTCATAAATACGGAAAACAAAGGGATGGGCAGAAGGCATACTGTATCACGCAGGCTCAGGCATAATGTAAGAATTGGTATAGTGAGTGGTCCGGTACGGACTTTCAGAATACACTGCCGATGATGATGACGGATTTTCAGGCCGTGTGTGGAAAACCCGCGGGAATGTCAGAGATTTCGCGCATCTTGCCGCGCATGATTTTGACGCGTGCTATGACAGGAGCAGGCGCAGTACAGGCTGGAAGAATCATAGACATCGCAGACAGTGGGAACATAAAGCATTAAGACAATTCAAACGGAGCAAAAAAGTGGACATGATGTCAATATTTATCATAAAGCCCGTGATAAAATCTCCTGAACGCAAAAGGAGGCGCAATCATGGAAATTACCGGACGTTACGCGACGGCGGTATGCTACGCGGACATCATAGAGTACGACGCGCAGGCACAGATACGCAGGATGTGTGATTACCCGTTCACAGAAGGCTCAAAGATCCGCATAATGCCGGACGTTCACGCAGGTGTTGGCTGCACCATAGGCACGACGATGACTGTAACAGACAAGGCAGTCCCAAATGTCGTAGGCGTGGATATAGGTTGCGGAATGTACAGCGTCAATATAGGCCGTGATGACATAGATTTTGCGGTTTTTGACGAGGCAGCCCACTATGTGCCTTCTAGGTTTGACGTTTGGGAAGGCAGGCCGGAACGCTTCGACCTAACGCGCCTGAAGTGCTACAGCGGGCTTGACAGCATCGGGAAAATAGAGCGCAGTCTCGGAACTCTGGGCGGGGGAAACCACTTCATCGAGATTGACAGGTCGGAAGACGGGACGCACTGGCTCATCATTCACACAGGAAGCAGGAATTTGGGCAAACAGGTCGCGGGGTACTACCAGAAGTTAGCCGTTGACCTTGACAGGGGGAAGGGTGAATACCTGAAGAAGCGTGATGATCTTATAGCCGGGTACAAGGCGAAGGGCAAACGCAGGGAGATTCAGGGTGCGCTGCAGGCCATGACCCCGCCGTCCAATGCCGGGACAATGCCGGAAGACCTGTGCTATTTGACCGGGGAATATCTCGCTGATTACATACATGACGTGAAAATCTGCCAGGAGTTCGCGCGGAGAAACCGCGAGAAGATCGCCGAAGTCTTATTGTCGCGCACGGGTCTGACAGCTTATGACTCATTCCACACAGTCCACAACTACATAGACACAGACAGAATGATTCTCCGCAAGGGGGCAATCTCGGCGCAATTGGGCGAACGGGTGTTGATACCCATAAACATGCGGGACGGGTCAATTCTTGCGGTAGGGCGCGGAAATCCTGAGTGGAATTACTCTGCTCCTCACGGGGCAGGCCGCCTGATGTCCCGGAGTACGGCGAAAGAATCCCTCAGCATGGACGATTACCGGGAGGCTATGAGCGGGGTTTACACAACTTCAGTGAGCGAGTTCACCCTTGATGAGTCGCCGATGGCCTATAAGCCTCTTGAAGCGATTATTGATGTTATAGCCGGGACGGTTGATATTGTGAGCGTCATGAAGCCCGTGTATAACTTCAAGGCCTCGTAAAGTGTGCTACAATGTCAGCAATAAATTCACGAGAAAGGAGCTTGACAGAATGCAAAATCGCGCCATAATCGACACGACACGACACGACACGCCTTCACTTTGCCGAAAAATATTCCGAAAGCTGTCCGTAAAATCCAGCAAAGTGTTCGCAAAACTCAGGGTTAATCTCATGTGGCCTCTGTATTCCCATGTGGCAGGCTGGAAACCCGTCAGTCCCCGCAATTACGGCAGGCCGCTCATGGTGTCGCTTACTTCATTCCCCGCAAGAATCAACACCGTCCACAAAACGATTCATTCCCTCATGCTACAGGACATGAAGCCCAACAGAATAATCCTGTGGCTGACGGATGAAGAGTTCCCAAATATTCCGCGAAATATGCACGACCAACGATGACATATGGTTCTGGCTCATGGCCGCGCTTAACCATGTCCGTGTCCGTGCAACTGAGGGAAACCGTCCTCATCTTGCGCTTGCTTACGTTGGCAGTACCCAGAAAGGCCCGACGCTCTCAAGCATAAATGACGGAGGGGAAAAATTGTTCTGGAAGGATTTTCACAGGATGCTCGGACATTACCCGGAGCTGGAAAAAATCCTGCGTGATGAATATGAACTCATGAAGGAGAACGAGGCCTGAAGGTTTCCCCCCAAGCCTCCGCATTCTATTTCTGGCTGTAACGCGACAAGAACTGCCTGGTGCGCTCCTGCTTCGGGTGATTGAAGACTTCATGAGGGTCTCCCTGCTCGCAGATTACCCCCCCGTCCATGAAGATAACATGACTGGCAACGTCCCTCGCGAACTCCATCTCGTGAGTAACGATAATCATCGTCGTGTTCTTCTCTGACAGTCCGCGAATGACCTTGAGGACTTCTCCCGTGAGCTCCGGGTCCAACGCGCTGGTAGGCTCGTCAAAGCAAAGAATATCCGGGTGCATGATTAGGGCGCGGGCTATTGCGACTCTCTGTTGCTGACCGCCGGATAATTGGTGCGGGTAATTCCCCATCCTGTCAGCAAGCCCGATGCTCGCGAAAAGCTCCTCAGCCTCAGCCCTCAGCGCCTCCTTGTCGAAACCGTGATTGTGGCTCTCACTCGCCAATAACTGAGGGGCAAGCATGACATTCTCCAGTGCGGTATACTGAGGAAAAAGGTTGAACGACTGGAACACAAGCCCGAAATGAAGCCTCTTCCGCCGTATCTCAGTCTCACTCAGCGTTGACGGAACAGAGCAGTCAAGCAGAGTCTCACCGTTGACCGTGATTTTCCCCTCGTCAGGACGCTCAAGGAAATTCAGGCACCGCAGCATCGTGGTCTTTCCGCTCCCTGATGAGCCGATTATCGACAGCACACCGCCCTTTTCGAGCGTGAAGTCTATACCCTTGAGTACTTCAGTTTTCCCGAACGACTTGCGCAGACCGCTGACTTCAAGAATTGGCATGATACGTTCCCTCCTGTCTAGCGGAAATATTCCAGCTTGCGCTCAAACTTGGCGAGAAGCACCGTAACAATCCCGTTGAACACAAGGTAGTAGAACGCCGTGAAGAACAGCGGCCATATCGCACCCGAAATCCCGTGAGACCCCTTCATGAACGCCTGCCCCGCCCAGATGACTTCCTGCAGCGCGATTATCCGGGCAAGCGCAGTGTCTTTCACGAGGGTGATTATCTCGTTGGAGATTGGTGGGACTATCCGCTTTATCATCTGCAGCAGCGTTACGTGGAAGAATATCTGCCGCCGCGTCATTCCGAGAACAAGCCCCGCCTCAGTCTGCCCAACCGGGACGCTCTGGATGCCGCCCCTGTAAATCTCCGAGAAGTAGCACGCGTAGTTGATGACGAAAGCCAGAGTCGCCGCGAGGAATCTTCCCTGTTCGCCGCCGCCCCATATGGGATTTTTCAGCACAAGGCCGGGAAAGTAGTAGACAATCAGCAGCTGAATCATGAGGGGAGTCCCGCGTATTATCCAGATGATGAACTGTGTTGTTACGCTGATTGCCCGGATTTTCGAGAGCGAGCCGAACGCTATAACCAGTCCGAGGGGGAACGCCCCCAGCAGTGTCAGCGAAAACAGCTTCAGCGTCTGCAAGAAACCGACATTGAGCGCGCCGATTACCACCGGGAGCTGGTGAAGGAATGTCTCCATGCTACTGACGGATTAACGCCGCCTGAATGCGGTATGTCTCAGCAACCTTAGCGATTGAGCCGTCAGCATACCCTGCCTCGAAAAACGCGTTGAGGAGGAACGTGAGGTCTGAGCCCTTGCGGAAGCCTACGCCGTATTCCTCGCTGTTGAGTGCTACTGTGTAGGTGAGGTTCTCGTAGCCCGTGCCTTTGCCGACCATCGCCGCGGCCATGAGGGAGTCTATTATCGCCGCGTCCGCTGTCCCTGAAGCAACTTCCATCAGAGCCGTTGCCTGGTCCTGGACCTCAGTAACCTTGAAGCCGTGGGCTGTGGCCTGCTCGTTGCCCGCGCTCCCGTGCTCGACCACGAAATTCAGATCCTTGATCTTCTCGGCTGTGTCATACTGTGAGGCTTTTGCTGACGGGACTACGACGATCTGCGCGTTGTTGCAGTAGGGATTCGAGCAGGACATTGACGACTTCACTTCGGGCGTGAGGGTCATTCCGTTCCATACGCAGTCGATGTTCTTTCCGTCGAGCTCAAGAATCTTGTTGTTCCACTCGATTTCCTGGAACTCAACTTTGACACCGAGACTCTCAGCGAACGCCCGCGCAAGGTCAGCGTCGAAGCCGATCCATTCGCCCTTCTCGTTCTTGTAGTCCATCGGCTTGAAGTCTGTGATTCCGACGACAAGAACGCCCTTTGCCTTGACGTATTCGGAGTCGGTCTCTGCGAACGCGCACGAACATACGGCCATGATGACCGCGAGGATGAGGAGTAATTTCTTCATTGGGATGATGCATCTCCTGTGAGAAAATTTCTTCAGCGTGTGAATTGTCTGAAGTGTGAAAATTTTACGTTACCGCCCCCAAAATGTAAAACGCTAATCCACTTCCGCCCCCCTGAAAATCACAAGCCCGGTCGGAAACTGGCATACCCCCCTCACTCGCTCACTCTTCATCACAGCGTCAGAGCCGAAATACAGCGGGATTATCGGCATGTCGTCAACAAGAATCCTCTCAGCATCGTGAAGCAAGTCCGTCCTCCTTGCGCGGTCAAGCTCAGTCCCTGCCTTCTTCATGAGAGCGTCAAAGCTGGGATTGCTGTAGCCCACATCGTTGCCGGGCGAGCCTGTGGTGTAGTTCTCAAGCAAGCCCGCCGCGTCCGGGAAATCCATAACCCACGCAGAAATTGCCGCGTCAAAGTCCCCCTTCCTCTTCGTCGAGAGAAACACCTTCCATTCTTCGCCGACAAGATTGACCTTGATACCTAGGGCGGTCTTCCACATGCCTTGAAGGACTTCCGGGAAAGTTTTGCCCCTGTTGCCGGAAGAAGCGTACTTCAGCGTGATTTCCGGGAAACCTTCGCCGCCCGGATAACCCGCCTCAGCAAGAAGCCTCCGCGCCTCCTCGACATCCGCCCGTTCGGGAATAAGTCCGCCGCCCTCAGTCCTGAAGTCCTCCGAGTCAGTCCGTCCGGGTATGCCGTCCATTATCGCGCCGGTAGCTGGCTTGAGTCCGCCCAGAATTATCTTGTCGGTGATGACTTTGCGGTCGACAGCAAGCGACAAAGCCCGCCTCACTCTCACGTCGTCAAAAGGCTTCCTCGTAACATTCAGCTCACAGAAGGCAACGTAATACTGAGGGACTGAGACAGCCTCACCGCGTTTCAGCAGAAGGGGCCTCATGAGGGATGGTACTGTTGTCATGAAGTCCACGCGCCCCGCCCTGAACGCCGCAAGAGCAGTGTTAGCGTCCCCGATGAAGACGAGCCTCACACGGTCAATCTTCACGTTCTCTGCGTCCCAGTAATGAGGGTTGCGGGCTATGACGATTTCACCGCCTGCACCGTGCTTCCAGCTTTCGAGCCTGAACGGGCCGTTGGAGATTAGAGTCTCAGGTTTTGCCGACCATGTCCGGGGATTCTGGCTGACTATGTCCGTCCTTGCCGGGTAAAACGCGTTGAAGGCCATGTACCACAGCATGAGGGGGTTGACGTGTTCAAGCTCAACTACAAGCGTCCTGTCATCTGTTGCTGTGAGTCCAACGTCTGAACTTTCACATTTCCCGCCGTAGAATCTCTCAGCGTTCTTGATGAATAGTCCCAGGCTGGCGTAAGGAGCTCCCGTTTTCGCGTCAATGAGCCGTAGGAATCCGTCCCTGAAGTGCGAGGCTGTGAGGGGCTGGCCGTCCGACCATCTGAGATTTTCGCGCAGATGGAACGTCCACGTCAGGCCATCGGGTGAAACGTCCCATGACTCAGCACAGCCCGGTTCAGGATTGCCGCTGAAGTCGTAGCGTATGAGGCCGTCGAAAATGTTCACGTCAACGACAGCACCGTCAAGCGCGTGATTCATGGCCGGGTCTATCGTCTGGGGGTCAACGCCCAAGTTGTACACAATCTCCCTAACGCTGGCTTCTGAGACTGACACAGTAACAAGCAGCGCAACGAACGCAAAAAGTTTCCTCATGATTTCCTCCTTATACGAACGGGCAGGAGCAGAAATGTCCGCTTCCTTTGTCGGAAAGTTCCGGCCTGAGCTGTGAACATTCCGGCTTTGCTTTCGGGCATCTTGTGTGGAACTTGCACCCTGACGGCGGATTTATCGCGCTGGGAATCTCACCTTTAAGGGGGATTATGTGCCTCTGTGCTGTAGGATCCGGGACCGGGACGGATGAGAGAAGTGAGACTGTGTAGGGGTGAAGGGGGCGTGTGTACAGCTCATCACTCCCGGCAAGCTCAACGATATTCCCCAAGTACATAACGGCAACCCTTGTGCTTATGTGCCTGACCATCGACAAATCATGAGCAATGAACAGGTAGGTTAGTCCTAATGACTCCTGCAAGTCCTCAAGCATGTTGACAATTTGAGCCTGAATAGAGACATCGAGGGCAGAAATCGGCTCGTCGCATATGAGCATCTCAGGTTCAGCCGCCAAAGCCCGCGCTATTCCGATTCTCTGTCTCTGACCCCCGCTGAACTCATGGGGATAACGCCCGGCCTGCTCGGAGTTGAGTCCGACAAGTTTCAGCAGATGACTCACGCGGTCGGTATGCTCGTCTTTGGGGATGCTGTGAATTATCATGGGTTCGCGGATGATTTCGCCCGCCGTCATTCTTGGGTTGAGTGAGGCGTATGGATCCTGAAATATCATCTGCATTCTTCTGCGGAACGGGAGAAGCTTGCGCTGTGTTGCGTGGGTTATGTCATGGCCGCCGAAAATTATCCTGCCTCCGTCGGGGTCATATAGGCGGATTATCGTCCTTGCTGTCGTGGACTTCCCGCACCCGGACTCGCCGACAAGCCCCAAGGTCTCGCCCTTGCTGACCGTGAAACTGACTCCGTCAACAGAATGTACCCGCCCCGAAGGTGTGTCAAAATATTTCGTGAGGCCGTCAACTTCAAGCATCATCACATAGCCCCCTTCCAGCACGAAAACTTGTGCGTATCACTGATACATGAGGCTTCCGGCTTCCGTCTGAGACATATCCTCATGGCCTCCGGGCATCTCTTCACGAACGGACATCCTTCCGGGGGGTTGAGCAGGTCGGGAGGCTGGCCCTCAATCGGAATGAGCCTCTCACGTGAGCCGTCAGCTTTTGGGACTGACCGCAGCAATCCCCGCGTGTACGGATGGGCAGGGGACTTGAAGATTTCCCGCGCCGTTCCTTCCTCCATCACACGCCCGCCGTACATCACTATCACCCTGTCAGCCTCGCCCGCGATCACGCCCAAGTCGTGGGTGATGAGTATCATCGACATTCCCGAAGACTCGCGAATTTCACGGAGGAGTCCCAGAATTTGAGCCTGCACAGTAACATCAAGCGCAGTAGTAGGCTCGTCAGCAATAAGAAGCTCAGGGTTGCAAAGAATCGACATCGCTATCATGAGCCTTTGCCGCTGTCCTCCGCTGAACTCGTGGGGATACTGCCTCATCCTCTCTTCCGCCGGGACAATGCCGACCTTCGTCATCATCTCCGCGACCCTCTCGTGAATATTCCCCTGCCAGTGATGCCGCCTCAGTGCCTCCTCAAGCTGATACCCCACAGACAGCACAGGGTTCAAGCTCGTCATAGGGTCCTGGAACACCATCGCTATCTTGTCGCCGCGCAAGGCCTTCACGCTCTCAGGTGTCAGGCTCTCCCCCATGAAGTCGAGACGGTCATAGCTCACAAGCCCGGCCTCGCCAAGAAGCCCCATCACCGACAGCATAGTTGCGGATTTCCCGCTCCCGGACTCGCCCGCAATGCCGAGAACTTCGCCCCGCCTCACTGTGAACGACACGCCTTCGACCGCTTTCACTTCTCCTGCTGACGTGGTGAATGTCGTGTGAAGATTGTCGACCCTCAATATTTCGTCCGCTATTGCTACGTTGCTCATGTGTCTCACTTCCTCAATTTCGGGTCAAGGGCATCACGCAGTCCGTCCCCCAAAAAGTTAAAGGCTAATATCGTGATTGAGATTGCCCCCGCCGGAAAGAACAACTGCCACGGGTATATCGCCATCGCCGGAACAGCATCACTGCTCAACACTCCCCAGCTTGCCATAGGCGCACTCACTCCAAGCCCCACGAACGACAAGAAAGCCTCCGTGAATATCGCCCCAGGCACTGAGAATGTCAGCGTTACTATCACAGCTCCCATCGCGTTCGGGATTATGTGGCGGAACAGGATTCTTGCTGACGATGCCCCTGCTACTCTTGCTGACGTAACAAACTCCTCATTCTTCAGCCTCATAACTTCAGCGCGCACCATTCGTGCCATTGGTGCCCAGTAAGATATTCCGAGCGTGATGAATATGCTGCTCAGTCCGGGACCAACAACAACCATCAGCAATATCACATATATCATGGCCGGGACGCTGTATATCACGTCGACTACCCTCATCATCACATCATCCAGTTTCCCGCCGACATAGCCGGAAATCCCCCCGTAAACCACGCCGATGAACAGGCTGATGAAGCTCGCGATGAATCCGACAGCAAGGGAAATCCTCGCGCCGTACATGACTCTCACGAACAAGTCCCGCCCGAACATGTCGCACCCGAACCAGTGAGCTAGGCTGGGGGGGTCATTGCTCACGTTGAAGTCCATTCCGTCATACTCGTAGCGCGAGAACACCGGGCCTAACACCGCCAGCACTATCACCGCCAAAATTACAGCAAGCCCGAACATTGCCGCCCGGTCATCCTTGAGCCTTGACCACGCATCAGCCCAATACGTCCGCGACGGCCTCAGAGCCTCGGAGCTTTCACGTTCTTCCGGCGTGAGAGGCAGGAAATCTTCAGTGTCATACATCGTTATCACCTCAGCTTGATACGGGGGTCAGCGAACGACAGGCATATATCAGCCGCAATGTTGAAGGCCACAAGAATCGCGCTGTAGAAGATCGTTACTCCCATTATCGTTGTGTAGTCCCTGTTGCTTATGCTGGTAACAAAGAACGTCCCAAGCCCCGGCACTCCGTACACCTGCTCAATCACGAAGCTCCCCGTCAGTATCCCGGCTGTGAGAGGCCCCAAGTACGTTATGACCGGGATAACAGCGTTCTTCAGCGCGTGAATGTATATCACCCTCCGCTCGCTGAGTCCCTTTGCGTAGGCCGTCCGTATGTAGTCCTGACCCAAGACCTCAAGCATCCCCGAACGCACAAGACGCGAAATGAACGCCGCCGGGTAAAGCGCAAGAGTAACAGCCGGAAGCCACGCCGTAGAAATCCCGTCCCAGAAGCCGACGTTGACCCAGCCCAGCCGCATCGCCAGCACGTAGACCAGCAATGACGCAATCACGAATGACGGGACTGTTACGCCCACAGTCGCAAGAACCATCGCCAGCCTGTCCTGCCATTTCCCACGCTTCAGCGCAGAGATTACCCCCGCTGGAATCCCGGCCATGAGCGAGAACAGCAGCGCGAGTCCCCCGACAGCACACGAAACAGGAAAGCCCCCCGCTATGAGTTCGTTGACGGTCATTCCCTCGTAACGGTAAGACGGCCCAAGGTCAAGCCTGAGAATGCCGGACAAGTAGCGCATGTATTGGACGTGAACAGGGTCATTGAGGCCGTAACGCTCGCTCATTTTTGCGGCGACAAATTCGGGGATTGCCTTCTCGTCCGTGAACGGCCCGCCGGGAATCGCGCGCATCATGAAGAAGGTTATTGTGATGACAATGAACAGGGTAATGAGGCCTGAGAGTATACGCCTGAGAATGTACCTGCTAATGTGAACCACCCCTTGAAATGTGAAATCGGAAATGACAGAATTTTACCATCACATTGCACGGGCTAGGGGCTAGTGAGCAGTGGTTAGTGAGCAGTGGTTAGTGAGCAGTGGCTAGGAGGGAAGCAAAGCATGAGCGATGAGAGAGAGACATACGGCTTCACATGGCCGGGAAAGCGTGAGGCAGTCCTTGAGGCCGGGAGGATGACGGACAAGGTATTACGCCCGGTGCTTGCTGACAGCGTGGATTTTTCCGGGACGGGGAACATCTACATTGAGGGCGACAATCTGGAGGCGTTGAAGATAATTCAGCGGTCATACATGAGGAAGGTCAAGATGATCTACATTGATCCGCCGTACAACACGGGCAATGAGTTCATTTACCGGGACGATTTCGCGCAGTCAGAACGGGACTCGCAGGCGCAACTTGGCTTTGAGGATGAGCAGGGAAGGAACTACAGCAGCGAGGTTTACCGGGAGAACAAGAAGAGCAACCCCCGGTTTCATTCGGACTGGTGTAGCATGATGTACCCAAGATTGAAGATTGCGCAGAATCTCTTGCGGGATGACGGGGTAATATTCGTGTCGATTGATGACAACGAGCAGAGCAGACTCAGGATGATGTGTGATGAGATTTTCGGGGAAAATAACTTTGTGGCCTGCATATCGTGGAAGGGGAGGGGAGGAAGGCAGGACAGCAAATATTTGGCGGTCATCCATGAGTACATACTGTGTTACGCAAAGGATATCGATGACTTTCAGGCGGGCGAGCGGGAAAAAGAAGGCGACAAATACCCCAAGTATGACACGGAACGCAAGCAACGCTACAAGACACAGCTACTGCGCAAATGGGGAAGCGGAAGCAAGCGTGAAGACAGGCCGAATTTGTATTACCCGATAACAGCACCAGACGGAAGCGAAGTATACCCTATGATTACGGAGAGTCAGTGCGGGCGTTGGCGTTGGGGACAAGATACAATGCAGGAGGCAATAGAGGCCGGGCGTGTTGAGTTCGTGAAGGGCAAAAATGGCACATGGACAGCCTACGAGAAGATATACGAAGGCGACGTTACCACAAAGAAATATGACACATGGATTGATGACATACCCAACGGAACGGAGACCCTCAAAGGATTATTCGGCACTGCGCCGTTCGACTACTCCAAATCACCCGAACTCATAGCCCGTCTCATGCACATAGCCAACCTCGCCCCCGACTCAATCGTCCTCGACTTCTTCGCCGGCTCATCCACCACCGCCCACGCCGTGATGTCCCTCAACGCCCAAGACTCCGGCAACCGCAAATTCATTCTCATCCAGCTCCCTGAACCATGCGGGGAAAAGTCCGAGGCGCGCAAGGCCGGGTATCACACAATCTGCGACATAGGCCGGGAAAGAATAGTGCGTAGTGGGAAGTGGTTAGCGAATAGTGGAAAGCGGATAGTGAATAGTGCAAAAGACAAGGAGGCTCAGCATGACAGCAAGGCATTACCGGGAACTCATAGTGTGGCAGAAAGCAATGAAAGCCGCCAGATTAACTTATTCCCTCGTGAAGAAGCTCCCGAAAGAGGAACTGTACTCGCTATCAGACCAGATGAGACGGGCAGCAGTGTCAATCCCATCGAACATAGCGGAAGGACAAGCCCGCAATACGACAAAGGACTTCCTGCACTTCCTAGCGATAGCGAACGGCTCAAGGACGGAACTGGAGACACAGCTTCTTCTCTGCGTGGAGATAGGCTACCTGACAGAGCAGGAAATCTCGGAGACATGGAATCTGCTTCAGGAAGTCGGGAAAATGCTTCACACAATGATGAGGACGCTTCAGACCTACTAACCACTAGCCACTATACACTAACCACTAATCACTACACCCTCGACACAGGTTTTCGCACATTCAGAGTCGACACGACAAACTTCCGGGACGTGTTCATGTTACCAGGCGACCTCACGCAGGACATGCTCGCCGACATGGCCGAAAACTTCAAGCCCGACCGCTCCGACCTGGATTTGCTGTTCATGTGCATTGCTGACTTGGGGCTGCCCTTGTCGCTGCCGTATCATGCTGAGATCGTCGGGGATTTCACCGTTCATGTTTACGGGGATAATGAGATTGTTGCGTGTTTCGGGCGGAATATCACGGAGGAGGCCATGAGGTTTGTTGCCGAGAAAAAGGCCGGGCATTCGGTGTTCAGGGACTCTTGCTTCACGGATGCCTGCCACAGAATCAACATGCAGCAGATCTTCGAGACATATTCGGGCAATCTCAGGATGACAGTAATATAAAGGAGCATATAGTCTATATGTCAAAATAAAAAAATTTCGTGTAACATCATGTTATGAATAGGGTATTAGGACATAATGCTTATAAGGTGAAACTCAAGCCGACACCTGAGCAAATCCAACAGATAGAGCGGACAATGGGAGTTTGCCGTTACGTGTACAACCTGTTCATAGCGGCCAACCGAGACAATTACCGCGACGGCACACGAAGCTATATGTCGGGCTACGAGTTCTCGAAGTGGCTCAACAACGACTACAGGAATGCCAATCCTGGCAAGTCGTGGATATGGGAAGTGTCATCGAAAGCGGTCAAGAAAGCAGTCATGAACGCGGATACAGCCTACAAGTCATTCATGAGAGGCAAGGGAGGCATCCCGAAGTTCAAGCGCAGGAACGGAAGGCCAGTAAGCATGTACCTTCCGCGCAACAACGCCGGAGATTTGCGAGTAGAACGTCATCGTGCCAAGCTCCCAACACTAGGCTGGGTACGGTTCAAGGAATACGGCTATGTTCCATGTGATGGGCAGGCACTCAGCGTAA
>JAFSKV010000054.1 GCA_017448795.1 Synergistaceae bacterium
CAGGACTCAGGACGTAATACGCGGAGCACTGGCCGCCGTAAACGCAAGCCCTGACGAAATCGCCGCGGTAGGAATCACCAACCAGCGCGAGACAACCGTTGTGTGGGACAAGGCAACAGGAAAGCCCGTCTACAACGCGATAGTGTGGCAGTGCACGAGGACTCAGGACTTCTGCGCGGAATGGCTCAAGAAACCCGGCTGGGGTCAGAACGAGAAAGGCGAAGGCAAAGTCAAGGACATCACCGGCCTGCTCATCAACCCCTACTTCTCCGGGACAAAAATCCGCTGGATACTCGACAACGTCCCCGGCGCAAGGGAGAAAGCGGAGAAAGGCGAGCTTCTTTTCGGCAACACTGACACGTGGCTAATCTGGAATCTCACGGGCGGTGTCAACGGCGGAGTCCACGTAACAGACGTGTCCAACGCATCACGTACCCTCCTCATGAACATTGCGACGTGCGAGTGGGACAAGACCATGATGGACGAGCTGAAAGTCCCCGCGTCAATGCTCCCAAAGATTATGCCGTCAAGCTCAGTCTACGGTTACACGGCGGAGTCCGGGCCTTTCGGGGCGAAGATTCCTGTTGCCGGCGATTTGGGCGACCAGCAGGCGGCACTGTTCGGGCAGGCATGCCTGAGCGAGGGCGAGGCTAAGAACACTTACGGGACGGGCTGCTTCATGCTCATGAACATTGGCGACAAGCCGATACCGTCAAAGAACGGCCTCCTCACGACAGCGTTCTACTCACGCGAGAAGGGCAAGTGCTACTACGCTCTCGAAGGGTCAATAGCGATTGCAGGGGCGGCGATTCAGTGGCTCAGGGACAACCTGAAGCTGGTTGACGACGCACCAGTAACCGAATACTACGCTGGCAAGGTCAAGGACTCGGCGGGAATATACTTCGTCCCGGCGTTCTCCGGGCTTTTCGCTCCCTACTGGGACATGACGGCAAGAGGCGCAATCGTGGGGCTGACCCGCTACGTCCGCAAAGAGCATATCATCCGCGCTACCCTTGAGAGCCTCTGCTACCAGACCCGCGACGTTATCGAGGCGATGGAGAAGGACTCAGGGAAGAAGCTGGCGGCGTTGAAGGTTGACGGCGGTGCAGTGGTCAACAACCTGCTGATGCAGCTGCAGGCGGACATTCTCGGAGCTGATGTAGTGCGTCCTGTGGTGAACGAGACTACGGCACTCGGCGCGGCATATGCGGCGGGGCTTGCTGTCGGTTTCTGGAAGGACGAGGGCGACATAAGGGCGAACTGGGCGCAGGACAGGAAGTTTGCTCCTGAGCTTGAGGCTGGCGAGCGTGAGAAGGCCTATGCTGGCTGGAAGAAGGCCATCGAGAAATCACGCGGATGGACGGACTAATGAGCAGGAAAGTATTTGCGGCGGTCTTGGCACTTACGCTGTGCATTGCGGGAGTCGCGTTTGCTGACGGGACAAAGACTCTCAGCGTTGGCGAGTACACCGTAACAGTCCCAGCCAGCTACGTGAACGGCGAGGTTACCAGCGAGGACAAAGCACAGGGTCAGACAGCGTACTACAAGAGCGATGAGATCCTGATGGACTTTGACGTTTACGAGTACCCGAAAGATGAAGCATTCGAGGATTTCGTGATGTCTTTTGCGGCACCAAACCTGACACGCGAGACAATCAACGGAGTGAATGCGGCAGTCTACCGTTCAACGGATGAGAGCAACGGACAAGAGTACAGCACGCTCAACTACATTATTGACGGCGAGAAAGGGTATGTGTTCATGGTGTTCTGGCTTGACGGCGAGGACGCGGAACCAAAAGCCAAAGCAATAATCGACAGCCTGAAGAAGTAGCAGGCAAGGTGCAAAATTCTCCCTCTGTGATTGACTCGCGGGGGGAGATTTCGTGTAATTTGGAGACAATGAACAATTACGTTATACGTTTGGAACGGGAAGAAGAACAGCGCAGAACAGAAAATCTTGTGCGCGAATCATTCTGGAATGTGTATCGGCCTGGATGCCTTGAGCATTACGTCCTGAACAGGCTCAGGAACGACGGGGCATTTGTCCGCGAGCTCGATTTTGTGATGGAACAAGACGGAAAACTCATCGGGCAAAACATGTTTATGCGGGCAGAAATTCGGGCTGATGACGGCAAGAGCATTCCTGTGATGACAATGGGGCCGATCTGCATTCACCCCGACTTTCAGCGCAAGGGATACGGAAAAATTCTGCTGGACTACTCGCTGGAAAAAGCAAAAGGTCTCGGTTTCGGGGCAGTCTGCTTAGAGGGAAATATCGCGTTTTACGGCAAGAGCGGCTTCACTCACGCAAGCATGTTAGGAATACGCTATCACGGACTGCCGGAAGGAGAAGATGCTTCATTCTTTCTGTGCAGGGAACTTGTGCCGGGATACCTAGACAGCGTAACAGGAGAGTATTCACCGCCCGCAGGTTATTTTGTTGACGAGGCAGATGCGGAAGAATACGACAAGGCTTTTCCGCACAAAGAAAAACTTGTTCTTCCCGGTCAAATTTTTCACTAAAACAAGGGGGGTAATATTCGTGAACTATGATGTATTAATTATAGGTTCAGGGATTACAGGAGCGTCAATAGCCCGCCAGCTCTCGAAGTACAAGCTACGCACCGCCGTGATCGACAAGGCCAGCGAACTCCCGGCCGGAGCATCACGCGCAAACAGCTCCATGATTCACGGCGGCTTCGACGACAAACCCGGCACGGTCAAGGCGAAATTCTGCGTACCGGGCAACAAGTTATGGCACAGGCTCAAGGACACCCTAGACGTTCACCTCGACGAATGCGGGTCTTACGTGTGCGCGTTCAACGATGACGAAGTGAGACATCTGGAAGTCCTGTTGCAGCAGGGGAAGGCTAACGGCTGTCCGGGAATCGAAATCATCTCAGGCGACAAACTCAGGGAACGTGAACCCAACGTTTCACCCGGCATTGTGGCGGCGTTGTGGTCTCCTGAAGCGGGCATCATCAACAACTTCGAGGCC
>JAFSKV010000008.1 GCA_017448795.1 Synergistaceae bacterium
AGTCAAGTCAAGTCAAGTCAAAGGCAACCTGTGTCCTTCTGACGGTCAGAATAATTCCCGCTCAAAACTTTACCCGTTAATCTTCATATCAGCAGGCATAGCGAGCATAATCTTCCTGTTTTTCTTCAGCTCAAGTGCCGAATATCTCTGGGTTGACCTCGTAACTCAGTGGAAGGTCTGCGCCTACACTCTGCGGGGCGTTGACATATACACTCTCAGGGGCAGCAGTGATTTCATCCCGGAGATTGGCTTCCTTCAAGCGGGCTTCCATGCCTCACCTTGGGGCTGTCTTCTCGAAAACATATTCTACGGCGGCTTCCTGAGCTTCGGGGCGGCAAAAGCATACTTCCTCACCGCAAGCCTCACAGTCCTTCTCATTGCCTCACTCGTCCTGCGTGCTAAGTGCGCCTCTTTGGGATTCGGGAGCTGGGCATTCATCATCTCGCTGTTCTCGCTGGACTTCTTCGCTCCAGTGGCAGGGGGCAACGCAGGAGGGATGATATGCGCGTTCCTTCTCATGGCGTGGCTTGTCTGTGATGATCATCCGTATGTTGCTGGGGTTCTTGTAGCATTCGCGATGGTCAAGCCCCAAGCTGCACTCATAGTGTGCGTGATGCTGCTCATGATGAAACGGATTAAGCCCCTGATTGTCGGCGCGGCTGTCGATATTTCCGCGTGGTTTGCTGTGTCTGTCATGACAAAGAAGGGAATGTTTGAGCTTCTGCGGGAATTTCTCTTCATGTCATCCGACAAAGTGGGCGAGCCGTTTTCCGCCGGGATATTCACGCTGGTGTTCGACAGCTATATGAGTGCCGTATATGCCAGCATGACAGCAGGGGTGATATTCGTCGCCGTGATTTATGCTCTACTGCCGCGGGACATGCCGGAAATGTTCAGGATATACCCGGCGTTCATGGCCGTAACATTCTGGTGCTACTCGTACGTGAATGATAACTACGTGCTGGTTCTTCCTGTGTGTCTTTGCGCGTGGCTTATGCTCCGGGGCAGAAAGAGTGTGTTCTGGTTCTTGTGCGGGTTGTGGTGTTCATTCGGCGTGCATATAAGGAGCATTCTCAGGAGGCTGGCGATGTTCGGCAATTCTGAGCTGGCTATAAATATCGCGCGCAGGTATGGATGGACAATCTATGAGCTGGGAATAATAGTGCTTGGCGTGATAATCTGCCTCGAACTCAGGCGCATATACCGTGAGACCCGGCCATGAAGACCGCCATCATCATCGGAGCGGGCCCGGCAGGCCTCACAGCCGCGTACGAGCTTCTCGCAAAGTCAGCCGACTTCCGCGTTACAGTCCTTGAGGAAAGCGACTACATGGGCGGAATCTCCCGCACCGTAAGCTACAACGGTAACCTCATGGACACAGGCCCGCATAGATTCTTCTCGAAAGTCCCCGAAGTCAATCAATGGTGGGAAAATCTCATGCCGGAACAAGGCTCGCTCCCTTACGACTACAGGACGCTCGGACAGTCAGCCAGGCTCTCACCTAACGGCCCTGACCCAGACAAGACCGACCGCGTAATGCTTCGCCGCAACAGGTTGACACGAATCTTTTTCCGGCACAAGTTCTTCGACTACCCGATCTCGATGAAACTCTCAACGCTCAGGAACATGGGGCTGTTCACGACAATTTCCGCAGGCCTAAGCTACCTTAAGGCGGCCATGTTCAAGCGTCAGGAAAAATCCCTCGAGGACTTCTACGTCAACCGTTTCGGGAAAAAGTTATACTCCATGTTCTTCGAGTATTACACCCAAAATTTATGGGGCAGGCATCCCTCGGAGATTTCACCGGAATGGGGCGCGCAAAGGGTAAAAGGCCTGTCAATCCTCGCAATTCTCCGGGACATTTTCGGCAAAATTTTTCACCGCAGGAACAGGCACGTTGAGACTTCACTCATTGAGGAGTTCTCGTACCCAAAGCTAGGAGCAGGGCAGATATGGGAGATTGCCGCGGACGAAATAAGGAGCATGGGCGGGGAAATCATCACAGGCGCAAAGGTTACAGGCCTTCACAGGACGGGGGACATTGTCGACTCGGTGTCTTACGTAAAGGACGGCCAGACTCTCACAGCCCCGTGCGACATAGTCATATCCTCAATGCCGGTGAGAGACCTCGTGCTTGCCATGAACGATGTCCCGGAACGCGCAAAATTCATCGCTTCCGGCCTGCCTTACAGGGACTACAGGATAGCGGGAATGCTCGTCAAGAATTTCCGCCTGAAGAATGACACAGCAACAAAGACTCTCGGAGACATAATTCCGGATGAATGGATATACGTTCAGGACAGGGAAGTCAGAGTCGGCAGGATAGTGATCTTCAACAACTGGTCGCCCTACATGGTCAGAGACCCGGAACATACCGTGTGGCTCGGACTGGAATATTTCTGCACGGAAGGAGACTCCCTCTGGTCAATGAGCGACTCTGACTTCGCCGACATGGCCGCGGGTGAACTGATGAAGATGGGGCTGATTTCCTCGCGTGATGACGTGATAGACTCCCACATTGAGCGCGTGAAGAAGGCTTACCCGGCCTATTTCGACACCTACGAACACATGCAGGAGCTGCGTGAATGGCTCGACACTGTCACGAACCTATGGTGCGTCGGTCGCAACGGCCAGCACCGCTACAACAACATGGATCACTCAATGTGTACAGCGTTCGAGGCCGTGAAGGGGATTCTTTCCGGGACTAGCGACAAGTCCGCCGTCTGGAACGTCAACACTGAGAAGGAATATCACGAGAGCAAGTAGCAAGTAGCAGGCAAAAAAAATCCCTCCTGACACAACGCCGGGAGGGTTTATTCATTCACGCTCATGTTACAGGAAGAAATACCGTATCACGAAAAGCAGTGCCACAAGCGCAACCCCAAGTAACCCGAAGAAGAACAGATCCCCCATGAATGACATTCCCTGCTTGGGCTGTTCAGGCTGGGGCTGTTCCTTGACCTTGATTTTGATGTCCTTCGTTATGCTGACATAGCCCCGAATCTCGTCGCTGACCTTCACGTATATCAATTTTTTCCCGGAAGTCTCCTTAATCTCGTCAACCGGGAACATAGGCTCAATGTTGTTCTCCTCAAGATATTTGTTGACCAGCGCGCTTGTTCCTTCACCCTCAATCTTCACGCCGATTATGTCCCCCGGCACAATCTCGGATGACGCTTTGCCCCTAACAGGGTCGACAACCGGAGTACACATTATGATTGTCCCCTCAAAGTTGCCTTCCTTCTTGGCTTCTTCCTTCTCGCGTTCTTCCTGCTCTTTCTTCTCCTGTTCTTCTTTCTCACGCTGCATTCTGGCCAGCTCTTCAGGAGTCGGGGGAAGGGGCTTGATGATTTTTGCGCGCTCAAGCTCTGGACGGCCTACAGGTTCAGCATCAGTAACGGCACTGAACACGCACTGCGCTACGGACTCGAAGCTCCGGCGGAATATGCTCTCAAGCTGTCTGACTTTTGCCTTCGTGTAATTCTCGTACAGCTTCTTCTTTTCCTCGGCGGTCAGAATTTCCTTGAGTTTTGCCTGTAACTTTTCTGCCCAGTCCTTATCGAGCGGCCCCATTGCAGGAAGTCCCTTCACGAACGTACGCCAGTCTTTTGCGGCTTCCGGGATCTGACCCTTTGCGTAAGGTTTTGCCAGCCAGAATATCTGGAACACTGTGCGCCCTGTCTTGCCCTCGAATATTACGCAGAATCCCCCGCCCATGTCTCCGCGTGAAGGTGTGAAGGTTGACTTTACCGCGAGAAATTCGGGGTCTTCGTGTTTCTTGACTGGTTCAGCCGGAGGAGGGGTAGCTTCGCCTTTCTTGTGAGTCGAATCAGCTGTATTCTTTACGTCTTGCACTGTGAAAATTTCGTCGGCCATGATGGTTTACCTTGCTGAATAACTCTTTGCGCTCCACGATTTCCCGCGGGGTATTTCGCCTGATACCAGCTCAAGATAGCGGCTCATGCATTCGGGGCATTTCCTGTTTGGTGAAGAAGGGTCAGCCTCAAACTCTTTCTTGCACTCAAGGCATCTGAATTTCGCCATGATATGAATCCTCCGTGAATATCTATCTGAATGTGAATGACCAGATTATAGCCCGCAAAACATTTCCGTGCAATTGCGTTTACTCGTGGCAAAATCCGAAATATTTACGTAATTTTTTTCACGGGATATTCGTTATAATCATGTCCAATTTCACACGACAATAATTTTCTCTTTACGGAGGCTGTTACTTTTGAGGCTGAAAATTTTCGCGGCAGTCCTCTCTGTCTTCCTCATTTCCGCGGCTCCGCTCCACGCTTCGGGCATCTACGACTCTGACCCGGCATTCTCCCCTTATTCCGCCGGGACTGTCAGGGCTGATGTCCTTTATGACGCGCTGGATGAGCTGAACTACATACGTCGGCTCATAGGAGTCCCCAGCAATGTGAGGCTCGACTCAGAGATGACACGCAAAGCACAGCACGGAGCAGTCCTCCTCGACGCAGTCAACACCATCACCCACACACCCGGCCAGCCGTCGGACATGAGCGAGGCATTCTATGAGCTGGGCTATGACGCTACTACGCACGGAAATATAGCGTGGTTTACGGGCGGAATGACCATCAGCTACAGCACAAAACTCTTCATGAATGACTCTGACAGCTCCAACATCTCGGCATTGGGACACAGACGCTGGATGATGAACCCCAGAATGACACGGGTCGGCTTCGGCATAAGCACACGCAGAGGCTTCGAGGTTACGTACGTCATCGACGAGGACGCAGGATATACATCATGGCCGATTTCCGACGAATATATCACGTGGCCAGCCAGCAGACACTTTCACCCCTTGACCTACTTTGACGCGGGGACAGCATGGTCTGTTACGCTGAACAGTGAAGTGTTCGACGTGTCAGGAGCGGGCAATATCAGCGTGAGGCTTGAGCGTGAGTCTGACGGGAGGACATGGAGCTTCAGCAGGGGCGCGGGCAATGGAAGGTTCTACGTGAACACGGAGGGCTTTGCTTATGACCCGTGCATAATTTTCCGGCCTGATGATCTCTCAGGCTACAACAGCGGCGAAACATGGAACGTCCAAATCACCGGGCTTGAACGCAAAGACGGCACAACCGGGAGCATCACATACAGCGTAACATTCACGGGCGACCCGTCGGGCTACGAGGAGAATATTCCCGGCACAACTCAGGGCGGCAACAACGGGGACTCAAGCGGAGGATGCGCCGTAATGCCGGGGATTTTGTGGGCGGCATTGTGTCTCTTGTTACTGCGGAAAAAGCCGGGACGTTCTGCGCTCGTGGTACTGCTGGCGTTGTCGACATCATGTTACGCGGCGACTTATGACCCCTACAACGTGAAGCCCTCGTTCTCGCCTTACAGGGCGGGGGCTGTGAAGCATGAGATTCTTGCGGAGGCACTCGCTGAAGTCAATTATGCCCGCTGGATCGCTGGAGTCCCGTCAAACGTAACACTCAATGACGAATACACACGCCGCGCACAGATGGGGGCAGTGTTGCTTGATGCTAACGATGAGCTGACTCACACGCCTGAGAAGCCCTACGACATGCCGCAGGATTTCTACGAGGCCGGGTATGATGCCACGTCCCACGGGAACATTGCCTACCGCAAACTTCACAGAGGCCTTAAGACTTGGGGCGGTCTCAAGCTCAAGGACACAACGAAAATGTACATGGAGGACACGGACGGTAAGAATGTCGGCACGCTGGGACATAGGCGGTGGCTGCTCAACCCTCGCTTGAAGCAGGTCGGCTTTGGGATAAGCACGCGGCTGGGCTACTCTGTTACGTATGTGATTGAGGATTTCCGCATCAAGAAGCAGAAGCTCACGCAGGCGGAATACGCGGAATATCTCGACTGGCTGAAGTGGCCGATACCTGACGAGTTCATAGCGTGGCCGTCATCAAAGCACCCTCACCCCTTGAGCTGGTTCGAGGCAAAAACAGCTTGGTCCGTAACACTCAACCGAAATGTGTTCGAACACTGCAAGCCCGACGCTGTGAGTGTGAGAATGACGCGGATGTCTGACGGCAAGACATGGAATTTCGGGCAGGCTGGGGATGACGGGTATTTTGTGGTCTGCCCTGACAATGTCGCCTATGATGAGTGCCTGATATTCTGCCCGGACGATATAAAGACCTATTACGCCGGGGAATCTTGGCGGGTTGATGTCTGGGGGCTGACACGCAGGAACGGTAGCAAGGGAAGTTTCACGTACACTGTGAATTTCACGCTATGACTGAGGAATCCCACGCGTGAGGATTGGCAGGAGAAATCTTCAGGCGTTGGACAAATATATTAACAGGAGGCAAAGTTTCACCATGAAAAAACACGCAGCAATTCTCGCAGCAGCAGTACTAGCATTGTCGGCAGTCTCAGCATTCGCCGCAACGGACGCACTCGTCGGAGCCTGCATCTACAAGTTCGACGACTCATTCATGACGGGAGTCCGCAACGCAATGCGCGCAGAGATGGAACGCCAGGGCGGAGAGCTCGAAATCGTCGACAGCCAGAACCGCCAGCCTACCCAGAATGACCAAGTTGACGCGTATATCTCCAAAGGCGCAAATGCCCTCATCGTCAACCCCGTCGACCGCACAGCCGCAGAACCCCTTATGCAGAAGGCCAAAGCCGAGAATCTCCCCATCGTCTTCATCAACCGCGAGCCTTACGCAGAAGTCATGAACGCTTACGACAAGATTTGGTACGTCGGCGCAAAGGCTGAAGAGTCCGGCACACAGTCAGGCCAGATCATCGCAGACTACTTCAAGGCCAACCCCAAGGCTGACCGCAACGGCGACGGCAAGATTCAGTACATTATGATTCGCGGCGAGCAGGGACATCAGGATGCCGTTCTCCGTACTGAGTACTCAATCAAGGCCATGAAGGATGCAGGATTCGAGATAGTCGAGCTTGGTTCAGACACTGCAAACTGGGACAAGGTTCAGGCAACCGACAAGATGAAGGGCTTTATCTCAGCGGTAGGAATCGACAACATCGAGGCAGTTCTCGCCAACAATGACGATATGGCACTCGGCGCAATCGAGGCCCTTAAGGCTGAAGGCTACAACATGGGCGACCCCGAAAAGTACATCCCCGTTGTCGGAGTTGACGCAACAGCCCCCGCACTTGAGGCCATGAGCAAGGGTGAGATGCTTGGAACAGTCCTCAATGACGCTGACAACCAGGGCATAGCATCGGTGAAAATCGCGGTTGTTGCGGCTGATGACAAGCCCGTTACGGATGAGTCAATCGGCTACACCATCACAGACGGCAAATATATCTGGATACCCTACAGGCCGGTTACAGCGGAGAACTACAAAGAGTTCATGAAGTAGCAGAAGGATTTGAACGTTGCCCCCGTTGAGTTCGCGCGGGGGTAATCTTTATTCGGAGGTGAGTTTCTTGCGTAAAATTTTTGTGATGACACTGGCTTTAGTGCTTGCGCTGGCTTCGTGTTCTTTTGCGGACGTGAAGATAGGCGCGGGCATCTACAGGTTCAACGACGCATTCATGCTCAGGTTCAGGAACGCTATGACGGCTGAGAGCGGGAAGCTGGGGGCAACGATTGAGATTGCTGACGGAAGAGACGACCAGCCCACGCAGGACGCGCAGATTGACGGGTTTCTTTCGGGCGATGTCAATGTGCTGATAGTGAATCTTGTTGACCGCATGGCCGCCCAGTCGGTGGTCGACAAAGCCAAGTCAGCCAACATTCCCGTAGTCTTCATCAACCGCGAGCCCTCGCTAGAAGTCCTCAATACCTACAGCAAAGCGTACTATGTCGGGGCAAAAGCAGAGGAGTCGGGCGTATTCTCAGGCCAGCTCATAGCCGACTACTTCAAGTCCCACCCTGAAGCCGACAAGAACCACGACGGAAAATTGCAGTTCGTACTTCTCAGGGGTCAGAACGGCCATCAGGATATGATTCTCCGCTCCAAGTATTCAGTTGAGACAATCAGGGATGCCGGGATTGAGCCTGTCGAGCTCGCCGGGGCAATCGCGAACTGGGACAAGCTGGAGGCCATGAAGATAATGAACGCCTTCATCATGTCCATCGGCCCGGAGAACATCGAGGCTGTAATCGCGAACAATGACGAGATGGCGCTCGGAGCGGTTGAGGCTCTCAAGGCGCAGGACTACAACGCTGGCAACCCTGAGATGTACATTCCTGTTGTCGGGGTTGACGGCAACGCTTCAGCGCTTGAGGCTATGGACAAGGGTGAAATGCTCGGAACTGTGCTTCAGGACGCAGAAAATCAGGGAGCCGCTGCTGTGAGGCTTGCGCTTGCACTCGCGGAGGGCAGGGACGTAAACACAATAGGCTACCCCATCACTGACGGAAAATATATCTGGATACCCTACCAGAAGATTACGAGAGGTGAGAAACAGTGAGCGAATATTTGCTTGAGATGAGGAACATCACCAAGACATTCCCCGGCGTTAAGGCACTCGACAATGTCAGCCTCAATGTCCGCAGGGGGACAGTCCACGCTCTCATGGGCGAGAACGGGGCGGGCAAGTCAACGCTGATGAAGTGCCTTTTCGGGATATACGAGCCTGACGGGGGGGAAATTTTCCTTGAGGGGAAGAAAGCCTCGATACATTCAGCGCGCCAGGCAATGGACCAGGGCATCGCTATGGTTCACCAGGAGCTTCACCCGATAAGATTCCGCTCGGTCATGGAGAACGTGTACCTTGGGAGATTTCCCGGACACATGGGGGTCGTCGACCACAAGACAATGTACGAGAAGACCAAGGCACTCTTTGAGGACTTGGAGCTTGATGTTGACCCGTTAGCTTTGGCGGGGGAACAGTCGGCGGCTATCCTGCAGATGATGGAGATTGCGCGGGCTGTCGACATGAAGGCCAAAATCATAATCCTTGACGAGCCTACAAGCTCACTGTCAGACCGTGAAGTCGACCACCTCTTCAAGATCATCAACAGGTTGCGCGCTCAGGGCGTGGCGTTCGTGTACATTTCGCACAAGATGAAGGAGATACTGGAGATTTCGGACGAGATTACGGTCATGCGTGATGGTACTTATGTCGGGACATGGCCGGTAACAGCCGAGAACGGAGAGAAGCTCACGATAGACTTCATCATAAAGCAGATGGTAGGACGTGAGATGACAAACCAGTTCCCGCCGCGTGAGGGCAAACCGTCAGACGAAATCGTGCTTAAGGTCGAGAATGTATCATCGCCGCTCCCCAAGTCATTCCAGAACGTCAGCTTTGAGCTACACAAGCAGGAGATTCTTGGGATAGGCGGGCTTGTCGGTGCTCAGAGGACGGAATTTGTCGAGGCACTGTTCGGACTAAGGGGCATTGCGTCAGGCGAAATCCTCCTCAACGGCGCAAGGTACAGCAACAAGTCCCCAGGCTACGCGAAATCACGCGGGCTTGCTTTGCTGACTGAGGAACGCAGGGCGACCGGGATATTCGGAATCCTTCCCATCCTCGAGAACACAGTAATCGCCAACCAGCGCAATTATGCCCATCTCGGAGTCCTCAACGACAGCCGGCGCAAGTCAGACGCTGACACTGAGTGCAGGAAGCTCAACGTCAAGACCCCCTCATTGAACACGCTGATACAGAATCTCTCAGGCGGCAACCAGCAGAAGGTGTTGATTGCCCGGTGGCTGCTGACGAACTCGGACATTCTGATTCTCGACGAGCCTACGAGGGGAATCGACGTGGGAGCTAAGTACGAGATCTACAACATCATGCTTGAGCAGATCGCGCTGGGCAAGAGCATCATCATGATTTCGTCGGAGATGCCGGAGCTAATGGGGATGTCAGACAGAATCATGGTCATGTGCGAGGGGCGCGTAACAGGCTTCCTCAACAAGGGAGAATACTCGCAGGAAAAGATAATGGCGTTCGCGACACAGTTTGCCGGGCGCAAGGACAGCACAGCAGCATAGCAGGGAGGAGACTAAACAATCATGGCGGAAACAAAATCACGTTCAAAGCGTCTGATGACAACCGGGGGATTAATATTCCTCGCGCTCGGAGTAATACTCTACTTCGCAAAGGAACCCATGGGCCTCAACCGCAAGATATATGACCTTCCCGTGTTCCTCATCATCATAGGAATCTGCTTCGCGGTCAAAGGCTTCATGGCCAAAGACAAAACAGAGGAAGAAGCCGCCCTCGCCGGAAAGACGTTCACCGAGTTCCTGACGAACAACGCAATCCTTATCGCAATGCTTGTGCTTGTCGTGGTGATATGCATCCTTCAGCCCCGTTTCATGCAGATCCGGGTCGCGCTCGACATCCTGACCCAGTCGTCAACCAAGCTCATAATGGCGCTGGGAATATGCTTCGCGCTCTTGATTGCCGGTACTGACCTCAGCGCGGGGCGTTTGGTGGGACTCGCGGCGGTAATCTCGGCCTCGATGATGCAGACTGCGACATACGCCAACAGATTCTTCCCTGACCTTCCGCAGGTTGCCGTGTGGATTCCCATTGTCGCGGCGGTGGTGGCGTGCATGGTTTGCGGCGCTCTCAACGGCTTCCTTGTGGCAAAATACGAGATGCACCCGTTCATTGCGACGCTGGCGACTCAGGTCATGATTTACGGAGCCTGCTCACTATATTTCGACATGCCCCCCAACAACTCACAGCCCATCGGAGGAATACGCCCGGACTTCGCGCAGATAGGACAGCTTAGACTGTTCAGCGGACTGTGGAAGGGATTTCCCGGAATAAGCATCCTGATACCGATTTCAATCGTGATATGCATAATCATCTGGTTCATCCTGAACAAGACGGTATTCGGGAAGAACGTCTACGCGATTGGCGGCAACAGGGAAGCGGCGGTTGTGGCGGGAATCAACGTCTTCCGCAACATCATGTTCATCTTCATTCTTGCGTCGTTCCTTTACGGCATCGCTGGTGTTCTTGAGGCGGCACGTACGGCAGGAGCCACGAACAATTACGGCAACGGCTACGAGACGGACGCAATTGCGGCGTGTGTTGTCGGCGGCGTGTCAATGAGCGGAGGCATCGGCAAGGTCGGCGGAATCGTGATGGGCGTTCTGATATTCACGGTCATACAGTACGGCCTTCAGTTCATCAACGTCTCGCCCATGTGGCAGCAGGTCATCAAGGGCGTGATTATAGCGGTCGCGGTCGCGATTGACCTGACGAAATATCGCAGGAAGTAAGGCTGACGGGAATATGCCCTCTGTCGTGAATGGCGGAGGGTATTTTTGTGCCTGCTGTATAATCTTGCAAAATCAGATAGAGGTGGTATTCATTGCAATCTAACACGCTGAACAGGATTTTCTTCAAGAGTGTGTTTTCTTTGGCACTGTCAAATTTTGTCGCCAACGTAGGAAACATGATCGACGGCATGATAATCGGCAGCTTCTTGGGAGACACCTCACTCACCGCTTACGGGCTGATACTTCCTGTTGTCTTCCTTCACGGCGCTCAAATGGGAGTGTTCCTCGTCGGAATGAAGAGCTGCGGAGGACACGCAATCGGCAAGGGTGATATGCGCCTCGCTGATGAATATTTCTCGTCGGCCTTCTTCGCCGAGTGCGCCTTGTCTGTCATTATCGCCTTGATACTCTGCCTTTTTCCCGGCGCAGTCGCGGGATTACTGGGCGCGTCAAAACATTCGCCGGAGATTTTCGCTCAGACAAGAGACTACATCATCGGCTACTCTCTGGGGATACCTTTTCTTTCCTTGTCATCCCTTCTGATTGATACCATGTACACTGAGGGAAAAGGGCAGAACATCATCATCAGCGTAATCATAGCCATTGCGGTAAACACCTGCGGGGATCTCTATGTCTCATTCACCAGCCGCAGCATGTTGGGGATCGGGCTTGCCACCTCAGCAAGTTACATGATAGGTTGCCTGTACTTGGTGTTATGCCGGTACAAGTCAGAGAACGCCGTGAACATTTCGCTGCGGCACAACAACCCCAAGCATCTCCCCTCAATCATCAAGGGAGGCTCGACTACCGGCGCGGTCCGAGCAAGCCATATGTTGCGCGTGTGGGTGCTGAACCTCATACTGACTTACTATTTCGGGAAGGAAGCTGTCTCTGCGCTGTCAATACAGAACTCAGTCGCCGCAATATTCCTGTGCATAGCGAACGGGACAGGCGTAACGATACTCACGATAGGCTCGATATTCTACGGCGAGAACAATGAGGACGCAATGGAGCAGCTCATGACCACCTCGGTCATCTCAAGCATGGCAATGTGCGCTGTGATTTTCGCCATAAACTGGCTCATCGCAGGGCCTGTCGTCAGCTTCTACACAAGCAACGCCGTGATAAAGGGCATGGCGGTCCAGGGAGTGATCATTTTCGCTTTTGCCTTCCCGTTTCTGGTGCTCAACCTGACTTTCATGCAGTACTACATGGCCGTGAAGAGATTCGGGCTTTCCGTGAGCCACTGCGTCCTTTATGATTCCGTGATGGTCATAGCCTCAGCTTTTATCCTTGTGAGGACTCTGGGCATGACGGGGGTATGGCTGTCTTTCCCTGTCGGTTATGCTTTGTCCCTGATATTCGTTCTTGTTGTGGGATACAGGGCAAAACACAAATTCCCACGCGGTGTGTCAGGCTGCCTTCTTCCGTTTCCTGAGCAGAATTACAGGGAGGCAAGCTACATCTGCGACAGCCCCAAGCAGTTAGCCCGGGCCAGCGAGGATTTACAGGGCAAGGCCGCGGAATGGGGCTTCACTCAGAGTGAGGCGAACAAGGCGGCTCTGTGCGCTGAGGAATACGGAATGCTCCTGATGAGCAAGGCCTTCCACCAGACAGAGTCCCAGCGCGCGCAAAACACTTTCAGCATCAGAATGGTAGGGTTCACTGACTCACTGCTGCTCAGGATACAGGACACTTACCCCGTCTTGAACTCGCTGGAATGGATGAAGGCGCATCAGGACGGAGAGGCTGACGGGGATTCTCTCGGCATACGGATGATATTCGGCTCTGCTGACAATATCGACTACCGCAACATTCTGGGTCTCAACACCATACTCATAACGATAAGGAAACATGAAGGACGGAAAACGGATTAACGTAACGCGCCCGTTCCTGCCGGATTTCGGCGAGTACATGCAGGAGCTCCGGCCTGTGTGGGAGAGCCATTACCTCGCGAACAGAGGAAGCGCCGTTCTCAGGCTTGAGGCAATGCTCCGTGAATATCTCGGCGTGAAAAACGCTGTGTGCTTCGCCAACGGTCATGCCGCTTTGGAGATTGCTATACAGACCCTCAACTTGCCGCGCGGCTCAGAAATCATCACGACACCCTACACTTTCTGCTCAACGACTCACGCCATCGTCCGCTCCGGGATGACTCCTGTGTTCGCTGACATTGAGACCGCGCACTTCAACATTGACCCTGACGCAATCACAGCCCTAATCACCCCGTCAACACGCGCTATAGTTGCGACTCATGTATACGGCTTCCCCTGCGATGTCGGACGAATTGAGGAGATCGCAAGCAGGCACGGGCTGTATGTCATCTATGACGCGGCTCACGCATTCGGTGTGAAGTACCGCGGAGTCGGCATCGGGAATTTCGGGGACGCTTCAATGTTCTCCACCCACGCGACAAAAGCCTTCCACACAATCGAGGGCGGAATACTGGCGTACAATGACGCTCGTTTTGACCCGGCCATGAGCAGGGGGCATTTCGGGCTTGGCGGGGACGACGAGGTGAGCTATGTCGGCACAGACGCGTGGATGAATGAGTTTGAGGCCGTCATGGGCATCGTCAACCTGCGTCATATCGGCGGGATTATTGCGGGGCGGAGGGCGGTCGCTCATCGTTACTGGGAGCGTCTCGGCGGCGTGGAAGGCATCTACTGCCCCAGGCCTGACGGCAATACGGAGTGGAATTACGTCTACCTCCCGGTGTTCTTCTGGGGATTCCGCGCTGACAGGGACAAGGTGAAAGCCAGGCTGCAGGAGAACGGGATATATGCCAGGAGATACTTTTACCCGCTCATGAACGAGGCCGCCTGTTACGCTGATGATTACGGCGGGGCTGATGTCCCCAAAGCCAGAAGAGCCGCTGACAACGTGCTGACACTTCCGCTTTATTCTGAGCTTGAGCCGGATGAAGTGGACAAAATTTGCGACATAATTCTATCCATGTGAAAGGAATGGGATAAGCATTGAGGAAGAAACTGCTGATACTCGCGGGAGCCGGGCTTCACACTGAGCTTGTGCTGACCGCGAAGAGGATGGGAATTGAGACGTACGTAACCGACTGCCTGCCGCTGGACAAAGCACCCGCCAAAGCAGTAGCCGACCATGCGTGGTATCTCGACATCACGGAGACCGACGCAATAGTCGAACGCTGCCGTGAAGAGAAAATCGACGGCGTAATCAACATGTACTACAACCCGTGCCAGCTACCGTATCAGGAAATATGCGAGAGGCTGGGGCTTCCCTGCTTCGCCACAAAGGAACAGCACCAGATATTCACGGACAAGAGGCTCTTCCTGAAGGCCTGCGCGGAAAACGGCGTTGACATAATCCCCCAGTACAGCGTTGAGGATTTCGCCAGCGACAACCCGAATGTGGAGTACCCGGTGTACGTGAAGCCCTCAGACAGCAGAGGCTCAAGGGGGCAGTCAATATGCCACTCGTATGGTGAGGTCAAGGCGGCAATCCTGCGGGCAAAAAGCGAGAGTACAAACGGTGAGGTCCTCATCGAGAAATACATGGGGCACGCGCAGGATATTACCATGTGCTACTTCATGGTGGACGGCGAGCTCCGCATGGAGTACATAGTGGACAAGTACAACGCCAACCCTGAAGACGGCTTTCCCGGCTCGGTGCTTTGCGGTGCCGCTCCTTCCGTGAACGCAAGGGTGATAACGGAGAACTCACGCCCGCAGGTTGAGAGGATGCTCAAGAATCTGGGCTTCATCAACGCTCCTGTGTTCGTGCAGGGATTTGTGGACGGCGAGAAGTTCAGGGTCTACGATCCGGCGCTGAGGCTTCCAGCGGGGCTTTACGACCTGGCTCTCAGGGACATAACGGGCTTTGACCTGTTCCGGGCAATGATTGAGTTCGCGCTTAACGGGAAATTTCCTGCCTACATGCACGACATAGAGAAGACCATCCCCCTGAACGGCAATCATTATGTCAGCATGTGGGTGTTCCTGAGGCCGGGGACAATCAGCGAGATTCACGGGCTGGACAAGCTCAGGAGCAGGGAGCATGTCTTCAGCGTCATGCCCAAGTACAAGGAGGGCGACAAGATAGAGGAATGGCGCGACATAAGGCAGAGCTTCTGCGAGGTGGTGATCTTCTGCGAGGACATCAAGGAGCTCCGCGGGGCTATACGGGGGATGTACAGCGACCTGGAGATTCTCGACGAGAACGGCAAGGACATGAAGACGGCGTTTTTCGACCCTGATATTCTGAGATGATAGGCTATACTTCACTGTGAAAATTTCTGCCCTCTGTCTATACGGCTTGCAGTTCATCAACGTGTAGCCCATATGGCAGGAAGTAATCACGGAATGTGAGAAGAGAAGTCCCCCGGTTGTGAGAGGCCGGGGGATTTTTTGTGCGCTAACGTCTGTTTTTCCTGATGGCGAGAGCAAGTGATGCCGCTAGTCCGGCCATGACTGAGCCTGTGTTGCATCCGCCGCTGCTGCCGCCGACACCACCTCTACCGCCGAAGTCCGATATAGTGATGGTGAGCTGCTTTGTCGCGAAACGCGTTCCAGATATTGCCATTACAGTGAATGTTGAGCTCCCCTCGCTTGTAGGAGTCCCTGAGATTGTGCCTGATGTACTCAGATAGAGTCCCGCCGGGAGAGTCCCTGATGACACAGACCATCTTGCGCCCGAAACATCAGCCTCAAGCGTGGCCGAGTATGACGCGCCTACGGTTCCCGGAGGAAGGCTAGTTGTCGTGATGGTTATTGTCGGAGTCGGAGTCGGAGTCGGCGAGTCGCTTACCACGAGCGTGAAGGTTCTGCTGTCTGACCCC
>JAFSKV010000055.1 GCA_017448795.1 Synergistaceae bacterium
GACTTGAGCGCAAGACATGCCTCCCCGAATTTCTGTCGTGATGGCCGCCTACAACGGAGCAGAATTTATCCGCGAGCAGCTCGACTCTATACGTGAGCAGACTTTGCCGCCCGATGAAGTGATTATTGCTGACGACTGTTCAACCGATGGGACGTATGAGCTCTGCCGGGAATATATCGCCGGGAATAATCTTGCGGGCTGGACTGTGTACCAAAACCCCGGCAATCTCGGTGTCAGGAGGAACTTCCGCGAGGCTCTCATGAAGTGTACGGGGGATTACGTCTTCACGTGCGACCAGGACGACATATGGATTCCCGGCAAGATTCACGCTGTCGCGGACGGTCTGTATCTCCTCAACAGGCAGCTCGTACTTTACCGCAGGCACGGGGGCAACGCAACGAACCAGTTCAGCCGAATCCCCCCGAACATCACACAGAGATTGCAGGGCATAGACTCGGACTCGGCCATGTACGCGGGATTTCTTGAGGCAGCTGACGGTCTCAGCATCCCGGAGCATAACAGGAAGGCATTATCACGGCACATAGAGTTTCTCCGCCGCCGCAGGAAAGTCCTCCAGTCCCGCAGCCCAGTAACAACCGCAACATTCGTGTTCATGAACCTGAAACGCTACCCGACATTCCGCAACGCATTATCCGACATTTACGACTCACTGAAGCTCCGTGAATGAGTGCGATATTCCCGGCGCATAAAGTTTTTCCCCCGCAGGAAAATCCTCCTTCAAGCGGACTGCAAATATACAGGCTGAGTTTTGAGGGCGTTATATTTCTGTGAGTGAGAGAAATTCCGCGCCTAATGCTTGAAGCTCGCGGACTATTTTGCGGGCTGTCGGGGTGAAAAATTTCGGACGGGTCAAGACTGCCGGGATTCCGTCTTTGGGGGACGGGCCGAATAATGTCCCGTTGTTCCTGACGAACTGGAATATGTGATAGCCCTTCCCGGAAAATTCGCGCAAATATCCCTCCTGAGCGTCTATCATTTCATCGCCCTTCTGAATATTTACCATCATGGGAACTATTCCGAGTGTCCCAGCGTTAATGTTTGTGTACATTGGCTCATTAAGTACACCTGTCATCCTGTTGTATTTCTTTATGAAGACGCTGATATAGTTTTCCAGGCTGCTGACTCCTAGTGAAGACAAGTAATCAAGTTTTGCCGGGATAATATAATAATCACTTGCGGCAATGGCGTTCATTACTGAAGCACCGAAACTGGGCGGGCAGTCAATGAGAACCAAATCATAATTTCCGGCTTCATCATTCAGTGCGCGGCGAATATGGCTGTGTGCGTTGAGGAAGGTTGAAGCGTGTATATTGTCTTCAGACACGTCTACTGTGCGTGCAAGGCGCATATCGATATTCATGATGTCAAGATGGGAACTTACGAGGTGAAGAGTCTCGTTGCCTGCAATGAACATATTGCCGAAGTTTATCGGAATCGCAAGAGATGAGAGGGACTGTCTTTTTTCCGCACGGTTTATGATAGGGTCAAAGAAATTCTTGATAGTCATTGTGCCAGCATATTTCACGCGCCAATATTCCGGCTCAATGAAGCTGAATGTCAGGCTGGCCTGCGAGTCCAAATCTATCATCAGGACTCTTTTTCCCTGTGAAGCCGCGTATGCTCCAAGATTAGCGGTCAGAGTCGTTTTCCCTACTCCGCCCTTGATGTTAATTACCGAGACTGTTTTCATGTTTTTCTCCGTGAGTTCTGGATTTCAGGATTATAGCATAGATACTAATTCACACTGAGCGGCCATGCTATAATCACAGCAAAAACGGAGACTTCATCACGTGATTACCCGCCCCAAAAAGAAATTATTGACACAGTCCCTGCGCAACAAGACCGTCCTCGAACGCGCAGGAATTTCCGCGAGGGCATATCTGACTCCCGAAACAGCTCACACCCTCGTCATATTCCCTGACACGACCCAAGCCTCAGCCTTCACGCAGGACTTCAGGACTCTTCACCCGGACGCAAATATATTCCTACTTCCTGAGATGCCATTAACCCCCCAGCCCGGAAGCATACGCCCCCTTCTCCTTGAACGCGGGGAAATCCTCAGGCGTTGGGCCGGCTCTCAGGGCGTAATTGCGGCAGCACCCGGCGCGCTTATGGCCTCATGCCTGACAGGAAGCCCGGATTTCAGTGTGTCAGCAAGCTCACCTTTCAGCCCGGAATCGTTCAATGACTGGCTCATATCATCCGGCTATTCACCGTCAAGCCTCGTGTGGATGCCCGGACAGTTCGCGCAGAGAGGCTTCATCTTTGACGTTTACGACCCCGCTTATGCCATGCCGCTGCGTATTGAGTTCATGGACGACCAAGTTGAAAGAATCGGCGGCTTCCACCCTGACACGCAGATGTCAAACTCCCTGCTCATGGCCATGAATGAGGCTGCCCTTCACGGAATCACGCAGGCAGTGAGGGATTTCACGTACAAGATGCTTCCTGATGACACAATGATAGTCCTGAATGACCCGGCGAAAACTGAGGCACAGGCAGAGTCTTTCATGTGGCTTTGGCGTGAGATATATGACCCGGTCAAGGCAGGCTACATTGTCGAGGAATGGCCCGATATTTTCGTGAAGATGGCAAAATTCCCGGTGATAAGAATCACGAATGACCCGGCGAAATCTGATGCTGAGTTCATGACTGACTCACTTCCTGCTTTCAGGGGGAACACGTACACTATACTTCACACCTGCGAGGAGCTTTCAGGGGCGGGCTGGAGCGTTGATGTTTTCACGGACAACCCGGTTTTCCGGAAGCTGCCCTACACGATTCATGACGGTAATTTATCGGCGGGCTTCACTGACAGGTCAGCAAAAAGAGTCTTCGTCTCAGAGCGCGAATTATCCGGGATAAACGCGGGAATTTCACTGACACAGAGACACACTCCCAATGACTGGAACGAGGGCGGGAAATTGTCGCCTGGTCAGCTTGTCGTTCATGAGGATTACGGGACCGGGATTTTCCGGGGGATTGATACTGTTGACGCGTCTGGCATTCCTCTTGATGTGCTTGTGATTGAGTTTGCTGACGATCAGCGGCTTCTTATCCCTGTAACACAGTCTGAGAAGCTCACAGGCCTGAACGAGCACGAGAGCGAGTCGGCAAAACTGGACAGCCTCAAGGGCAAATCATGGAAGAAAAGCATCACAAAGACACAGGAAAGAGCGCAGGAAGAGGCAAAAATCCTCATGGAGATATTCGCGAAAAGGGAGCTTGAAAGAAGGCCGCCTTACGCTGAGAATGATGGTGATTATGACGAGTTCGTGAGGGCTTTCACGTTCAACGAGACGGCAGACCAGCTCAAAGCAGAGCGCGAAATCATGTCTGACCTGTCATCAAATTTCCCGATGGACAGGCTTCTTGTCGGTGATGTCGGCTTCGGGAAAACTGAAGTGGCATTGAGGGCGGCTTTTCGTGTTGTCATGGCCGGGTATCAGGTTTGCGTTCTTGTGCCGACTACGATACTTGCCCAGCAGCATTACGCGGCGTTCCAGTCGAGATTGTCGGGCTTCCCTGTGAATGTTGGGCTTTTGTCGCGTTTTATCACGGCGAAACAGGCGCGTGAAGTCCTCAAGTCAACCGAAGAAGGCAGAACAGACATCCTCATAGGAACACACAAGCTCTTGCAGAAGGGCGTGAATTTCCGTGATTTAGGCCTGCTCATCATCGACGAGGAACACAGATTCGGCGTGATGCACAAGGAGAACCTCAAAGCCAGATACGGGAATGTTGACGTTCTGAGCCTCTCAGCGACTCCTATTCCGCGGACTCTTGAGATGGCATTACGGGGTCTGCGCAGTATCTCTGTGCTGTCGACGCCCCCGGAAGACCGCCTGCCCATCACGACATTCACGGGGCAGTTTTCCCCCGCCGTAATCAGGAGGGCAATAACCTTTGAGCTTAACCGAGGGGGTCAAGTGTACTTTCTTTCCGGGAAAATTTCACGTATGCCCGAATATTCGCGGATGCTTGGGGCGTTTTTCCCTGACGCTGTGATCAAGACTGCCCACGGCGAGATGAAAGAGAAGGAGCTTGAGGCTACTATGCTTGATTTCTACGACGGGAAAATAGACATCCTCATAGCGACAACGATAATCGAGAGCGGCCTGGATGTCGGACGGGCGAACACGATAATCATAGACAACGCGGAAGAGCTGGGACTTGCTCAGATGTACCAGCTGAGGGGACGAGTCGGCAGGCGCGGGGAAAAGGCTTTTGCTTACTTCTTCTACCCTGAGAAAGGCCTTCTGAATCAGGACACTATAGACAGGCTCGACGCTATTGCGACGATGACGGAACTAGGTTCAGGCTATGAGATTGCCCGGCGGGACCTAGACATTCGCGGAGGAGGCGAGGCAGGCGGGACAGTCCAGCACGGAACAACCCGCAGCAGCTCGTACAACTTGTTCTACAAGATGCTTGAGGAGGAACTGGGCAGGCTTCGCGGGAAAAAGGAAGCTCCCAAGCCCGAAATAGTTTCAGACAGGGGAGGCGGCTTCATCCCTGAGAATTACATTCCGCAGGACGATGTGAGGATCACGCTTTACCGGCGGCTGATTAACGCGCTTGGAATGGATGAGATTGACGCTCTGTGTGATGAGATGGCTGACAGGTTCGGGAAAGTTCCGGGCGAAGTAAGGTATCTTGCAGGGTTGACTGCCGCAAAGAATTTCGGGGGGCGTTACGGGATTCGTGAGGTCAGCGTGAGGAAGGGCACTGTTACGGTGAAATATTCCGGCGGTGAAATCCCTGAACGTGTGCGAAAATATTTCAAGACAATGGGGCGCAATGTGAAATACATACAGGAAGGATGATTCATCATGTTCATGTTCATATGCGGGCCGCACGCCAGCGGGAAGACAAGCATTCTCCGCGCGCTGGAGCGGGACAACATCATAACAGGATGCGGCTACGAGATAGGCAAGGAGATATTCTACAGGGACAAAGGCCAGCCTGATGCGAGGGATGAGGATTTCGAGGTTGCTTTGACTAGGATGGAGCTTGAGCGGGATATGAAGTTCGCGAAGATGCCCGGTGTTAGCGTGTCTGAGACGTGGCACCCGGGGAATCTCGCCTATGTTGCCGTGAGAAATCCCAAGAGCTTCAAACGTCTTTCCGCCATCATGAGAACCTCCCCTCTTATTGAGACGGCCTGGGGGATTAAGCTCCTGACGACCCCTGAGCAGATGCACGAGAGAACAAAAACTTTCAGCGGCAATAAATCGTGGGCTGTCGACTTTCATTCACGCGTTGGGGACAAGATAGACGATTGTCTGTATGAGCTGGGGCTTATGGCAAGGACTGTAACAGTTGACACTTCAGGAGGGCTTGAGCGTACAATAAGGCTGGTGAAGGAAGTCATCATAGATAGGTGCATGGGCTAGAGGGCGGAAAGGGAGGCCGGGAATTTCTCCTCCCTTGTGTTTTCCCAGCTACATTTCCAGAGCCTTCACGGCAAGGTCAACAGCTTCACCGCGTGTTATGTTTCCTTCCGTCAGCAAAAGCTCCCGGCCCGTAAGCTCCTTCACTCGTGCAGTGAGATGCTCTCTGTCCTTGCCGCTGAGAATGTCATCAGGCTTGAAGAGCCCCTTGTCTTTTCCCTCTGCGATTTCCCTCACGAGTTCGGGATTATCCAGCGCAAAAGTTATATCATAGCCGACATCATACGACACAGTGTCAGGATATTTCTCCGGCTCAAGAAGCTTGTACATGTTCGCAATCTGGACGGCCTTGAAGTACTTGTGATCCGCCGGAACATCAGAATAAGTACACAGAGAGAGATTCACGCCTGACTTCAGCAATGCGGACTGAACATGCACCGCCTTCACATCACGGGGCTGAATGTTCCTTGTTACAGCGACAGCCGCCAAAGCTCCAGCCGCCTGACCTGTCATCATAGTGATCGGCTGGAGTCTCAATGCCCCAGAAACAAGCCGGGACATAGACAGATTTTTTTCCGCAAGAATGAGGCCGTCAATGTTACGGGGAAGCAGAATGTTCATAGGCACCTGAAAATTTCCGTGAGGCCTGTGCTGCTCAATATATGCCTGCTTTTCGCCTAGCTCCGCCTCCATGTCAGCTTCAATGTCAGTGTGATGAAGGTCAAGATGATAACAGCCGATTGCTATTGCGTCCTGAAACTCATTGTTGCCCCTCCCGTCCTTGTAGCTCAGGGAGTTCTCGAAAAGCTCGCGTGAAACAAGAACGTGATTGCCTGTTCCCCTCCTTGATTCTCTGACGTAAGGGACAGGGGGAAGATGACGGGCAATAATTTTCCATTCGTCAGGGAGATCTTTTGCGGCTTCCTGTAATTCACCGTATTCATTCTCATCGACAGACCAAGCCTCGCCAAGCTCATTCTGCATGTAGTATATGAAGTGAAGTGTCTTGATGAGCGCGTCCCTTTCGAGCCTTGCGCGTAAAATTCTGTCCTCAAGGTATGAGACAGGGAGTCCGTATTTGTCGCCCAGCTTCTGTTGACCGGGAAAATCGTTGCCCCAGTTGACCGAGCATTTCGAGATATTGGGCCAGTTTTCGGGGGTTGCGTCGAAATTTCCGGGCGTGAATGAGTCAGGGAGTCCCCTGTAGACGTTATGAGTGATGAAATCTACAGGGAGCTTCACGGGGTATTGTCCCTTGAAGGTGAAGCCATCCTTCGCGACATAATTAGCGTAATTCACCCGTGCCATGTCGTAGCCGGGAAGGGGGGATTTAGGCCTGAGATGACCGGGGACTCCTCCGGGATATTTGCGGATTACGGCCGTCCATGTGATGTCCTGAATCATTGCCGCCGGATTGATGCTTGGGGTTGCTGAGTTCCCGGCCATGTAGTCAGCTCCTGCCAGCGGGAGAATGTCGCCGTATTCCGTAGCGTCAATGAGTACCTTGCATGTGATGTTTCTCATTCCGTCGGGCGTTCGTATGATTACGCTGCTGATACGAGGGAGGCCGCTGACATTGTCGCCGTTGACTGAGATAACTTCCTCGCGTCCCACAGCAACAATCTCTGACCTGTAGAGAATATCAGGGGCATCTTCACCGCGTGCCATTTCCTGAAGAATCATCCTGCCTATGTGAGGCTCAAAGGCGAGATTTCTGGGGTCCCAGTAGCTTGTGCCGATGGATTTTCCCCGCGCCGAGTAATATTCCTCAACACGCGAAATGAAGTCGGCGTATATTCCGCTTCTCTGTGATGAAAGGTCGTCCATGTTCGCGACTCCTGCCGCTATTGCCTGTCCTCCTATCATGCCTGACGGTTCGACAACGAGGACATCAACGCCCATTGAGGCCGCCTGTATTGCCGCGCTTATTCCGCCCGTTCCTGCTCCGGCTATGATGATGTCGTAATTATCGCGGAGTTCCTGGGCTTGGGACGGTGAGAATGTGAGTGTGAGTATGAGTGCTGACAGAAAAATTCTGCGCATGAATTTAGCCTCCTGTTTTGGGATTTATGGGGAGATTGTATCAGATTGCGGGGGATAAATTCGTGTCTGCTATAATACTGCTCACGAGGGAGTCCCGGATGAGGAACAGGGCTCATCGTCCAAACGGGGAGCCGCCCTGTGGAATTGAGGTGAAGGCCATGCCGAAAGGTAAGCTCAAAACCAAAAGAAAACAGCGGCGTTCGATCCTCCCCCTGGATTGATAAAATCGCCGCTGCTGTCTACTGGATTGTGAAGACCATACTTCTTTTCTTCTAATGGTTAGCCCGTGAAATCGTAGGGTTAATTCACAGCGTTAGGTGTCATGCTAGCTCCCTCACCGCCGCCCCTATTTTACCACACATTGCCGTTAGTCTCTCTGCTTCCCGAACAACCGTATCAGGTACAGGAACAGGTTGATGAAGTCCAAGTACAGAGACAGCGCACCGATAACCGCGACTTTCCCGACAGCCTCATCATCATTCATGCCCATTCCGTCAGCAAGAGCCTTGATCTTCGCCGTGTCGTAAGCAGTCAAGCCCATGAATATCACGATGCCTATAACGCTTATCACAGTTTCAGCCGCCGATGAGCCAACGAACATGTTAATCACCATCGCCGCAATAAGCCCAAGCAGTCCCATCTGAAGGAAACTCCCCCATGAAGTGATGTCGCGCTTAGTGTAGAGTGCGTACAGGCTCATTGCCCCGAACATTCCAGCCGTCGACAGGAAGGCAGTGTAGACGCTCTGAGCCGTGTAGACCAGAAGAACGGCCGAGCATGTTATCCCGTTCAGCACACTGTAGACCGAGAACAGAAGAAGCGAGGCCGAGGCCGAATGCTTCGAGATTGTCGCGCTAAGGTAGATCACGAGTCCAACCTCAGCAACCGCAACGATTATGAGGGGAGCAGTTGAGCCGTAGAACATTCGGATCATGGCCGGGCTTGAGGCTGTTATCCACGCTGTAAGGGACGTGAGGATTAAGCCAAGCGCCATGTACTGATAGACCTTGCGGAACAATGTGTTGACCATTTCGAGGGTTGATGTCCCGGAAATGTAGGGCGAGTATTCGTATTGTGCCATGATATTGCTTCCTTTCGTGTAAAATATGACGGCTATATTCTAGCAGACATCATGAAAATTTAATGTGAAGGTGAAAATTTTGGCGACAAAGAAGAATGATGTCCGTGAAATGACACGGAGCGGCTACGAAAGATTATCCGAGGAACTGACTCATTTGCGCACAGTACGCAGGCTTGAGGTAGCAAAACAGCTCGAAGAAGCCCGGTCATTCGGAGACCTGAGCGAGAATGCCGAATACGCCGCGGCAAAAGAAGAGCAGGCCAAACTTGAGGACAGGATACACGACCTTGAGGAGACATTGAGCAAGGTAACAGTTATCGACGAGGAGAAGCTGGACACAACAAAGGCAGGAGTCGGACTCAAAGTTACCATCAAGGATCTTGACCATGAAGGGAAACTCTACACGTATGAGATTGTAGGCTCAGAAGAATTGTCGGGCGCGTCAGTCTCAGCGTCAGGAGTGCAGAGAATCTCCCAGAGAAGCCCGGTTGGCCAGGCAGTAACCGGCCATGTTGTGGGCGAGGAAGTAACAGTGAGAATCCCAAGAGGAACACGCCGCCTCAGAATCACAGCCATCGAGAAATGACACCTTACCCGGAAATTTTGCCACCAATCAGCGGACAATATCACTGGCTTGTTACAGGCACAGGAGGCTTCATAGGCTCACACCTCACTGAAGCCCTCTTGTCTCTCGGCCAGAAGGTTACAGGGCTGGACAACTTCAGCACAGGTTACCCTGAGAATATCAGCATGGCAGTTGACGCGTCAGGACACCCGGAAAATTTCGCGTTCACTGAAGGCAGCATAGAGTCGCCGGAAACTTGCAGGCTTGTCATGAACGGAGTCGATTACGTGCTGCATCATGCGGCGTTTGTGTCAGTCCCTGCATCAATGAATGACCCTGCGAAATGTTTTGTCGGCAACGCATCGGGTTTCGTGAACATTCTTGAGGCCGCGAGGATGAACGGAGTCCGGCGGGTTGTGTACGCTACATCGAGCGCTGTTTACGGTGATGATGAGACAATGCCCAAGATTGAGCCGTCAACAGGAAGAGCCTTGTCGCCTTACGCCCTCACGAAGTACATCAACGAGATGTGCGCGGACTTATGGACTCGCGTCTACGGGCTGGAATGCACAGGCCTGCGTTACTTCAACGTTTTCGGAGTGAGGCAGGACCCCAAAGGAGCATATGCCGCTGTGATTCCCAGATGGATTGACGCGGTTAGGGCAGGAAGAGTCCCGGTGATATACGGGGACGGTGAGCAGTCGCGAGATTTCTGCGCTGTCCAGAACGTCGTGAAGGCGAATATTCTTGCGGCTACAAGCCCAAAGTCAGCCGGAAGAGTCTTCAACATAGGCTGCGGAGTCGAGACGACACTAAACGGGCTGCTGCGGGAAATTTACGCGGTCTTTGCTCCCGGCCGTGAAGTGAGGGCAGAATATCAGCCGCCTAGAGCAGGGGACATTGTGCGCTCGTCTGCGTCGGTTGAGTATGCACGTGAGGTCTTGGGGTATGAGCCTGCTGTGTATCTCCGTGAGGGCTTGGAGGCGATGAGATGATAGTACGTCCGAGAAGGCTCCGGTCAACCAAAGCAATCCGCGACATGACATGTGAGACACGTTTAGCCCCGTCAATGCTGGTCTACCCTGTCTTTGTCCGGGAGGGCGTGAACATCACCGAGGACATTCCGGCCATGCCCGGGCAGAAGCGTTACAGCCCCGACAGACTCCCGGTGATACTTGAGCGGGCAATGAAGGCAGGAATAGGCGGGGTATTGATGTTCGGGATTCCTGAGCATAAGGACGCTGAGGGTTCTGAGGCCTGGCGTGAGGACGGCGTGATTCAGCAGGCAATCCGTGTGTCGAAGCGCGAGTTTCCCGGCCTTACCGTGATTGGGGATGTGTGCCTGTGCGAATACACGTCTCACGGTCATTGCGGGCTGCTGCGCAGGGATTATGTCGACAACGACTCAACCCTTGAGGTTCTTGCGCGTGTTGCGGTGAGTCAGGCTCATGCGGGGGCGGATATAGTTGCTCCGTCTGACATGATGGACGGTCATACGGGGGCGATACGTGAGGCTCTTGACCGGGAAAATCTCACTGACAAGCTGATTATGTCGTACGCGGTGAAGTATGCGAGTGCGTTTTACGGGCCGTTCAGGGAGGCTGCCGGGTCTGCTCCTTCTTTCGGCGACAGGAAGACCTATCAGATGGATCCCCGGAATGTCCGCGAGGCAGTGAAGGAAGCGTTGCTTGACGTTGAGGAGGGGGCTGACATCATCATAGTGAAGCCGGGACTTCCGTATCTTGATGTTCTGAGGACGGTGAAAGAGGCCGTGAATGTCCCGGTAGCGTCATACTGTGTCAGCGGCGAGTACTCGATGATGAAGGCGGCCTGCGCCAACGGCTGGCTGAATGAGCGGAATGCTGCGTGTGAGAGCGCGGTTTGTCTTGCGAGGGGCGGGGCGGATATAATAATCACATATTATGCCCTTGAACTGGCGGGATGGATGCGCGAAGGCTGGCTGTGATCCGCAAAATATAGCGGCTAGTGCTCACGTTCTCCAGGACACTAACCGCTCTTCCCTTTCTGGCTACAGTCCGTTGCTCATCATCCTCATCACTGCCTGCTGGCTCTGGTTGGCCTGACTCAGCATCGAGTTCCCGGCTTGGCTCAGAATCTGGAGCTTCACGAAGTCCATGTACTCCATCGCCATATCCGCGTCCTTGAGCCTACTCTCGCTCGCCTGCATGTGAAGGCTTGTCTCCGTGAGGCTGTTTGTGTTGTACTCAAGCTCATTCTGGTACGAGCCGAGCTTTGACCGCTGGACGCTGATTTTGTGTATTGCCGCGTCAAGAAGCGAGATTGAACGCGAGGCATTAGCCCTTGTCGTAACGTCAACCGCATCAATTCCCAGCGACTCAGACCTCATGTCCCCAATGTTAATGTATATGTCATCGCCCCTGTTCTGCCCGATCTGGAACGCCGTGCTTCTGTCCTGAATGTGCAAGGTAGTCTCGTACGCGTCATCCTCGCTGGTCATCACGTAGCGTTTAGAGCCCTCATCCCATGACACTTTGACGTTGGCCATGTTGTCGAACTCTATATTTGCGTTCGGGTGAATTTCGCCGCGTATCACATTGCCGTCTGTTGCTACGTTTTTGGCGAGGACTTTCCCTGTGTGAGCGTCATATATCGAGGCAGTGAACGTGTTTTCCTCCGCTTCCTGAATCGTGCTGAGGCCGAGGGCGTTAATCAGGTCTTCATTGTCGCAGCTGAATGTGAGCTCGCCAGCTTTCCCGGCTACTGCGCTCCTGATTACGATTGAGGCCTTCTCTGTCTGTACGGGAGTCCAGATTCCTTTGGGATACCCGTTGTCATCGAGGACTAATTTCCCGTCAGCGTTGCGCTCATAGGTGAGTTCCTCCGTGTCATATGACGGCGTGAGCGTGGGGTTCTTCGTTGAGACTGACTCGGAAGTTGCCGGTGTTCCGTCGGAAATCGTGCAGAAATTCTCCCTGTTGTCGACATACTGACCCTGCCCCAAGTCGTCAGCAATAGCGTCATTGATCTTCCGCCTGACATCGTAGACAGTATCCCCGCCGTAAACAACAATATTGGCGGTCTTGCCATCGCCTTGGGTTATGCGGATGGTCTGGGGCTCAGTGAAGTATGATACTCCGCTTGCGTTCGTGAAGGATTTTATCTTTTCGAGCGTTGCGGGGTGAAGCCTCTTTTCGGTTACGGTCTTGGTGTTGCCTGCTTCTGTATCAAGGGTTAGTGTTTCGTCTTCGATTGCTTCTAGGTCGATTATGCTGGATTTCTGGACTTGTCCTTGACCGGGCTTTGCGCGGATTTCTATCTTGTAGTTGCCCTCTGTGGCTTTCTTCTGGCCGAAATTGTCGATTGCTGTTATTGCTCCTGTAACCTTGAGCTTCGTTGCCGCGTTGTCGGATGTCCACTGAGCCGTTGAGCTCCCGTCGAGGAGTCTTTTGCCGTTGAAGGTGGTTGTTGCCGCCGCGCTGTCCACGCTCTTCCTGAGCTCGTCAATCTCCTTCTGGATATACTGCCTGTCCTGCGCTGTGAGTGTGTCATTTGCGGCCTGTACGGACAATTCCCGCATTCTCTGGAGGACGGAGTTGATCTGGCTGAGTCCTCCTTCCGCCGTCTGGAGCATCGACACGCCGTCCTGTGAGTTCCGTATTGCCCGGTCAACCCCGGCCACCTGAGCCGACATTGCCAGCCCCATCGCGAAGCCTGAAGCGTCGTCGACAGCCATAGCCGCCTTGAGTCCCGTAGAGAGGGCGCGTGATGTCTTCTCTATGGCGCGGTTCGTGGCAGTGATGGCGTTGTAGGTCATGTTGATGGTGTTGGATGTGTTGCCTATCATCATGATAATTCTGTGCCTCCTGCTGAATAGTTATAGCTCCATTTCGATTTTCGGCGGATTGGGCAAAAGTTTTTACCGCACCTTATGTTTGCGCGCTTGGGCTGTAAGATTTCCGGGACAAAGGAGGGCTAATCATCATGGACATGTTCAGGATTGTCGACATGGCCGGGAATGATGGGAAGAGTTTTGCGCCTGACGGTTTCAGGGGAACGGGACTCATTCTCATAACGGGCATCACAGAATCAAACATAGAGTCAGCAGTCAAAATCTCAGAATCAGCAAGGGCAGAAGGAACCGTAACCGCCGGAATCATATCAGGCAGTGTAAATCCGAACAGCGAAAACATGACGAGGCTTCACAATTCTATGGACGCGGTGATACTTTCACGGTCAGGGAATGAAGAGGCCTCACGCGGAATTTCGGATCTCGTCAACAAATCAGGCTTCGTGAATCTTGATATTGAAGATGTGAGAAGTGTCTTCAAGAATGCAGGCACGGTGTATTTCGGGGAAGGGAGCGCAAAGGCCTGCTCGGAAGCGGCGAAGAAGGCGGCTGAAATGTTAGGGGACGTGAAGGGCGTGAAGGGTATCCTGCTGAACATAACATCTTCCGGCAATATCAACCTCGTTGAAATGAGACATGCCACACGGATATTCGCGGATGATGCCCAAGTGATATGGGGTCATGTGCTGGATGAGGGGATGGGCGACAATGTGAGGGTGTCAGTTTTCGCGGCCATGAACGACTCAGGTTTCAGGAGCTACACCGACTTCATCACGCATGAAAGCCCGGAGAATATCGCGGCAATAATCGAGGCAGGCCCGGACGAACGCACGCTTCTCAGGCTCGGAACGATGGAGAAATTCTTTGAGGCTGCCATCCGTCTCGGGCGCGCTGAAATCATCAAGTCCCTCATGCAGCACGGATATGATCCCAAAGCTCTGGAACGTGAAGGCTCATTCCCCGCCGATATTCTGGATGACGCTTCAGGCACGGACAATGCGGAGGAAGTGATACAGCTTCTTCTTGAGGCCGGAATTGCTCTGCCCGGAAATTTCTTCAGCTATTCTCTTGCTGAGAGATTAACGCCCGCGCTCATTCACTCACTAATCAATCACGGCTGGAACGTCAATTCTAGGCACTTCATGAACAGGACACCCTTAATGCAGGCCGTGATGATGGAGAAGTATGACTGCGTGAAGATTCTCATTGAGGCAGGAGCAGACGTGAACGCAAGGGACAGTGATTGTTTTACTCCGCTTATGGTGGCTGCATCCCGCGATGGTGTCGGGCGCAAAGACAGTGAAGTGCCGGGAATCATCAGGCTTCTTCTTGAACACGGCGCGGACATCAACGCAACGAATAACCGCGGGCAGTGCGCTCTGGGCTTGATAGTGCAACGAGCAGGAGCCGTGGGTCTCGGCAGCAAAATATTCATGGGGGAAATCCTGCCGATGATGCTCAATGCCGGGGCTGACACGAGTCTCCTTCCGCTTCATGAGCCGGACAACACCAAGATCAACGATGAGGAATACGAAGCCTTCCGTTCTGGCTGGCGGAATATCCTCAGGGGAGAACACGCGAATGATTACCGCGGGTTTGCCTGGAGACTCTTCCGTGAGGCGGCCAGTAACTATGACGTTGAAACGGTGAAGGGACTACTTGGGATTTTGCCGCCCGAATTTTTCGACACGGATGAAGATATGTTTGTGCTGAGGACAAGCAATTTCCCGGAAGCTGACACAGAGCCGTCGGAGATAAAGCGCAAACTTGACGCGGGCAGTGAGATTCTCGAAGCTCTGAGCAACGCCGGGCTTAATGTCCCGTTATTGTCCCCGAAAGGAAGGAAGCTCACATACATTCCCGCATACCCGTTCGCGCCCCGGACAACGCTGGAATTTCCCGGTGATGACTTCAGGGAGCTTTGCATGTCGTATTCACCAGAAGCATTGAGGAGAACCATATCGTCAGGCCTTTCACTGAACACAGGCAGAGGCGCGGGGCTTAATCCCTTGAGAGTAATAGCTGAGGACTACCTGTACTATTACGATGCCGCAGGAATGTTCGATGTCTTGATGCGCGCGGGGTGCAATGTCGGCTGTCTCAGCAGTACATGGGCCGGCGAATGTCTCAGGAAAAGAGGCAGGCTTCTGATGCTGAGAGATATACAGCAAGTGAAGATGATGATTCAGGTTTTCGTTCACGGCAAAGAGGATGAGGCGGCAGGATTGAGGCTGAAGCATCCCAGAACGAAGGAACGAGGCAAATATTACGGCTGGGTTGAAAGGTTTGGGGATTTGTCGTGCCTGAATATGCTTTCACACATGTGGGATCTCATAGAGGAGCACAGAGACCCTTCAGGCCGGTGGTTCAAGTTCCGCCAGATTATGCTGCTTGTGTGTGCCTGCTGGGGCAGCGTGAAGGACATTGAGGACGCTCTGAATCACAATGCGGATGTGAACGCCCGGACATGGCTCGGATATACTCCGCTCATGTATGCGTCAGTCTTCAACAGTGCCGAAGCCGTGAAGTGCCTCATCGACAACGGAGCAGACATTAACGCCCGCAACCGCATGAACCAGAACGCCCTCACGCTCGCAGTAACGGCTAATTTCAATCGGCGAGACCCGAAGGCTGTACGTGTTCTAGCGAAGGCAGGTGCTGATGTGAACGCCGTGTATGATGACGGCTCTGCACCCTTAATGCTTGCGGCTGAACATTGCTGGGACAGCGAGGTTGTTGCGGAACTCATTGACGCGGGGGCAGACGTGAGCGCGAGGAGGAAGGACGGAAAGAATGCCCTGACTCTTGCTGTCGAGGCCGGGAAATTCGGGAATGTGAGGGTTCTTCTTGCGGGCGGCGCGAGGCTGGATTACGCGGAATCCGGTGAACGTCCCGGAAGCAAGGCTTGCAGAAAGTGCGGGCATATCGTGAGCGTTGATACGCATTACTGCCCTTCATGCGGATATGTTTTCCCGGTAAACTCGCTGTACTCATGCAGTAAGGAGGCTGATACGTTATGAGCGAGGCAAGTCCGCGAACGGAAAAGCTGCTGAATGATGTTGCCGGACTGTTGCGAACACGTGAAATCGTTCACAGGGTTACGGGTGAGAAGTTCAACATCTTCCGTGTCCTGAACATTGAGAGCAGGGAATTTTTCATCTGCAAGGTTCTGATGGAATTGCTTTCACCTTCAGGCTCACATTGTCAGGGAAGCCTTTTCCTTAAGCCGTTCGTCAAAAATGTCTTGGGGCTGAATATTCCCGACGCTGAACTTGAGAGAGCCAGAGTGTCCCGTGAATACAAGACTTCTCAGGGCAGGCGCATAGACATCGTGATAGAGACGGCGAATCATTTTGTCGCAATAGAGGTCAAGGTCAGGGCGGGAGACTTGCCCGGTCAGTGCAGTGATTACTACGAAGCGGCAAAACAGCGCTGTGATGATGAGAACAACGCGAAGATAGTATACCTTACGCCGGACGGAAGGAAGCCATCGCCGGAAAGCTCATGCGGCAAAGAAATATGTGTGTCGTTCAGGAAGGATATTCATGAATGGCTGTCGTCATGCCTCAGCTTCAAGGAGATTGAGCACGCTGTTCCAGTCCGTGAAATCATGCGCCAGTTCCTGATGACGGCAGAAAGTTTCACAGGCTGTGCAAAGGAGAGCAACATGGAAGTCAAAGAGTTGATTTTGAGGTCGCCGGAGAATCTCAGGGCGGCATTCGAGCTTCAGAGCGGATTGGTCTATGAAGCAGTCGAGGATTTGAGGAAAAGGTTTCTTGAGGCCGTCAATGAGAAGCTGAAATCGCAGGGCATCACGCACGGTACATTCCATGATGATCGTAATTATGCCGTCCAGTATGAGTATGACATGCCGGGTGTTGCTGTGTGTCTCGGCAGCGGCGAAATTGACACATGGGTATCGTACGTTACAGGGGCAGGGGGCGACGACACAACACGCTTCGACGAGTTCGTAAGGAAACTTGAGGAGTCCCGCGGGAAAAACTTCAAGTCAGGCTCACATGACGGGAACTTCTTGTACTGGGAGTATTGTTGCGTGGACGGCAAAGGGTCTCCGAACTTTTGGGGGACGAATCCCAATGATGCGACATTCGGGCTTTGCGACCCGGAAACGTTCGATTCATTCGTCAAAGTTTGCGCCAGAAAGATAAAGGAGTTCCTCGAATTTCCGCCGGAGTAGAAGATGCCGAAAGACATGACATCGGTGCGTCATGACAGGCTTTCGAGGGTGATGGCGTTCCTTCAGTCAAAAGTGAAAGCGACACATGATGAGATATTTTCGGCGGGCGAGTACAGAAGCAACAGGACGCTTCAGAATGATTTGTGCTACTTGCGGGGGATATACGGGGCTGATATACGCTACGACATCCACAGCAGGCTTTACGTCATGGAGAGCGCGGGAATGTTCCGCCTTGACCTCAAAATCTCGGAGAACGAAATCACCGCCTTAAGCGCGGGGCTGAACATGGCCGCACATTTCCTGCCATACCTGAAAGACTCTGCCCGCTCGCTCTGGGAGAAGCTCGGAAGATATATCCCCGATGAAATTTTGTCGCTTGGCACTGAGATGACACGGTCGCCTCTCAACGCTGTCCCGGTCTCAGAAGTTGACGCTGAAGTTTTCGGGACTCTCATTGAGGCTAGACGCTCACAGAAGGCCGTGAACATCCTCTACTCCGCGCCGGGAAGAATGCCGAAGCAGTGGACTTTGTCGCCGTATGACCTATATTTTCGCGGGAATGCGTGGTACATGGCCTCGTTCAACCACAAGTATCACAATCTCGGAATACACAGGATGAACAGGATAGTCAGCGCGTCAGTCTCAGATGATGAGTACGTCAGGCCGGAAGATGCCGGGTTCACGGAGGACTATGTGCTGTCGGCGTGGCATGTGATTCCGGGCAATGACAGAATCCCCGTGAAGGTCAGAATCACAGAGCCGCTCGCGGAATCATTCCGTGAAGTGAAGTGGCATCCTACGCAGAAGGTCAGTGAGTGCGGTGAAGGAGGGGTGATCTTGACGGCAGAAGTTCCGAGCCTCTATGAGTTCGCAAGGTGGGTAATGTCAGGAGCTCCGCATATTATAGTTATTGAGCCGGAAGAGCTAAAGGACATTGTGAGGGGTTTTGCGGAGGAAGTACTGAGCGGCGTGTGAAGGCGGGGCAGTCAGACGGGAGGCACTGCCTGCGTGTTGAGGATGTCTTCAAGTTCAACAGGAATGATGCCCGCGTCCATCCTATGGTCAGCTGGGCTGAATAACACAAGCCCTCAGCTCATGGCCGGGGGCTTCATCATCCTCACATCCCGAAAACTTTCACCGCCTCCGTCATGTTCTCCCTGATCCTCACGCCAAACGGGCAGCGTTTCTCACAGCTCCCGCACTTCACGCACTCCCCCGCATGATGCTCAAGAACACGGTAATGCTCCCTCACAGTCTCAGGAACACTCTCATTCCCTCCCGCCTGCGCAAGGTTGAGGAACTTCGTTACGGCGGCAATGTCTATCTTCACAGGGCAGGGCAGGCAGTGGCTGCAGTACATGCAGTGCCCCTCCCAGCTTATCTTGGGGAACGACGCGAACGCCCCCGCGTAATCCCGTTCACTCTCAGACGCTGACTCATAGGCCACACATTCCCGCAGCTGTTCGACACTATGCGCACCGCAAAGAACACACGAGACTCCCGGCCTGCTCAAAGCGTAGGCTATGCACTGGCTGACGGTCAAAGCAACACCTGCAGGGGACATTTCCGCGCTCAACAAATCCCCGCCACCGAAGCACTTCATGACCGTTATTCCGACACCGAGTCGCTGGCAGGTCTCGTACAGTCTCTGACGCTCAGGGTTCATGTTGGTGAGATGGCCGGCGTAACTCTCATCCGCCCACAAAGACTCGACATCCTCGCTTGCTGGCTGAAGGTCATAGCATGGGTTTACGCTGAACATAAGGACATCGATTGAGCCGGACTCAACGGCCTTCATTGCGACTTGGGGATTGTGGGAGCTCAGGCCGATATGATGGATTTTTCCGGCGGCTTTGAGCTCGCGGGCGTAATCGAGAATGCCGTTGCGGATTATGTCGTCCCAGTCAGACAGAGCGTCGCAGTAATGTATCATTCCCACGTCAACATAGCTCACGCGTAACAGCCTCAGCATTTCCGCGAAGCCTTCCCTGACCTCCGCAAGATTTCTCGTCCTCATGTACTGGCCGTCCTTCCAGACAGAACACAGGTGAGACTGAATGATGAATTTTCCCCGGCGGCCCTCAAGAGTCTTGCCGATTGCCGAGCGTAAGTCCGGGTCTGAGGCGTAAAGGTCGAAATAGTTTATGCCGGATTGTTCAGCAAGGTCGAAAAGTTTTGCGCACATGGCATAATTGTCCTCGGTCATTCCCTCACAGCCTAGTGCGATTTCGCTGACCTTGAGGCCTGTTGACCCTAGTTCGCGGTAATTCATGAGTTTTTCCCCCTCCTACGTAATATGAGTCTCTCCGCTGCATATTCCCCAGCGTTCGCCAGAAGCACAACCCCCAGCACTCCCCCCGCAAGCTCAATCACCGCTACAAGGCTGAACGGCTCTTCACCGTGAGGATGACCCCTGCCCTTCCGCCTGCCTTCCTGCGCACCATCGGCAGAGTCACGCGGGTCGAAATTTCTTGCGGGGATGAACGGAGCTGACAGCCACGTACCCATATTGAGGAACGTTACGCCATAGAGAGAAGCCAGAGTAAGAATGACGATTGCGGGGACAGCCCAGCGTTTCCTGAAGAATGACGCGAAAATGTGCCTGTGCATGGCCAGATGTACACCAGTGAGGATTAAGGCAACTGCTGACGTGAAGAAATGCGCCCTTATCCACGCCCCGCCCCAGTCAAGCGCAAAGACCTTCTTCGAGATTAATATTCCCGTTACTATTGAGGCAAGCCAGCTCACAGCAAGCAGCGCGTCAATCACCGCAAGAGCCTTAGTCCGCCCGTTAGTCGCCCGGAAATTCGCTGAGACGGCGGCAATCCATTTCCTGTTGAACGCAAGATGCACGACAAACAGCGCCCCCAGTGCCAGTCCCGCGGCCTCATGGAACGCGAGCGATATTACGTTCTTGCGGTACAGCAGAGCTGCAAGTGCCATCATAACCGCGTCAAGAACAAGCCTGTATCTTCTCTTCATCGCAAAGCCTCCTGTGCAGACTCTCACGCGTTTCCCTGAATCTCTCCGGGACTTCTGACGGGTTCAAATCCTTCATGGCCGACTCGCTTCCTTCCTCGCAGGCCCGCTCATAGTACCAGCACTTATACTCGATGACATCAAGGACTCCCTGCAAGTCCTCAAGCTCCTTCCTGAGAATCTCCCGGCGTTTCCTGAATATCTCAAGCCGCCCGGATAACATGCCTTCTTTCCCGGCCATGTCTATGAAGCTCTTGATGTCCTTGATCGACAGCCCGGAGCGTTTCAGGCAGTCTATTATCCTCAGCTGCCCGTAATCCTCATCCGTGAAGACCCGGACATTGTTCCCGTCCCGCCTGAGATTAGGAATGAGTCCCTGCTTGTCGTAATACCTGAGTGTTGACGCGGGAAGCCCCGTGAGCCTCGACATGTCTTTTATCGTGTAAGGCAAGAATTATTCCTCCAGTTCGTGAGATGAGATAATTTTACCGCCTTGCACTAAGGTTTAATGCACGTGGAATTTCCTGGCAGTCCCGACGAACGCCCCAACCTGCCTCATCCTCAATGCCTCCTCGGAATACAGCATGTACGTCGGGCGGATGAAGGGTTTTCCGTCAGCAAAAGACAGCCTCCTTATGTCGCCGTCAAAATTCTTGAGGCATATTTCCGGGACGATGGCCCAGCCCAGCCCCCTCATGACCATTTCCGCGCATGTCTCTATGCTGTCGACGTAAATATCCGGCTCAGGGTGAAGGTCATTCTCGCGCATCCACGCCATAATCTCGCGCTCAAACGCCGGGTCGGTCCTGCGGGCGATGTAGGGTATCACGGACAAGGGTCTGCCGCTGTCCTCACGGGCTGAGATCGCGCAGATGTCTTCGGTCGACAGGAGCAGCTTTTCCCCCTTCCAGCCGTAAGAGCCCCTGACAACCGCGAGGTTCAGCTCATTCTTCAGGAGCTTCATGAAGATGTTGCGGCTATGGTCTGTGGTGATGTGGGCGGTTACGTGGGGGTAATCCTTCCTGAAAACGGCAAGGAGCGAGGGGAGGAAGTACTTTGCGTAGTTGACGGAAATACCCGCGCTGATTGTGCCTGAGACGTAATCATGCATGGAGGACAATTCCTCGCGCATCTCACGGAGGACTGAGGATGCCCGGCGTATGTGCCTGAGAACCGCCTCGCCTTCGGGGGTGAAGTGTATACCTGTCCGTGAGCGGGTCATGAGTTTTGCGCCGAGCTCGGACTCGATGGCCATGATTCGCTTGGAGAGGGCGGACTGAGTCGTGAAGAGAATCTCCGCGGACCTGGTGATGTTCTGCGCAGCGCCCAGGGTGTCGAGGAGGGCAAAATCTTTCTCGTCCATAATGTCAGCACCTCAATTCTTGGATGGAATGATTATACATGAAACTTCAGCGTTTTACAGAATAATTGCCTCATGGTTTAATATGCCCATCCACAAGAAAACCACCCGCACAACGAAAGGAAGGCAGCGCAAATGAAGATAGAGAAGGAAGCTGTTGCCGGGACACTTGAGTCAAGCGACGCTCAGGTTACGGTAACACCGTCAGAAAAAGGCCTCTACGTCCACATAGAAAGCACCGTAATGAACCAGTACGGCCACCAGATTAAAGCTGCAGTAGTCGACACCCTCAAGAACATGGGCATAACTTCAGGGAAAGTTGACGTTATCGACAAGGGAGCCCTCGACTGCACAATAAAGGCTCGCGTTGAGTGCGCAGTACTCAGGAGCAACAACGCAAGCGCGGAAAATGTCAGCTGGGACTTCGAGAAGAACCCCAAAATCTCACGCCCCAAGCCCGAAAAGAACCGCCTCCGCCGCTCGATGATGTTCATGAACGCCCAGAGGCCCGGCCTCGTGAAGGACGCTTACATTTACGGCTCAGACTCAATAATCCTCGACCTTGAGGACGCTGTTGCTGAGAACCAGAAGGACGCGGCGAGATTCTCACTGTACCACGCCGTCAAGAACATCGATTACGGCAAGACTGAAGTCATCGTGCGCATCAACGGACTCGACACCCCACACTGGAAGGAAGACATCAGGGCAGTAGTAGCGGCTGGCGTTGACGGAATCAGAATCGCGAAGTGTGAGTCAGCGGATGACGTTCACGCGGTTGAAGCTGAGGTGCTGAAGGCGGAAAAGGAGTTCGGAATCGAGGAAGGAAGAACGCTCCTCATGGCCGCGCTTGAGAGTCCCAAGGGAATCATGAACGCCTACGAAATCGTTACAGCCTCGCCGAGAATGTTCGGGTGCGCGATTTCAGGAGGCGACTTCCGCAAGTCCATGCACGTCCAGATTCAGCGCGACGGAATCGAGATGATGGCCGCAAGGGGCAACATGCTCATGGCCGCAAGAGCCGCAAACGTCCAGTGCTTCGACACGATGTGGCCGAACATTGACGACATGGACGGCTTCCAGGCTGAAGTCCAGCAGAACAGGAGAATGGGCTTCGACGGAAAGAGCATAGTCAGCCCCAAGCAGATACAGTATGTACATGACACGTTCGCCCCGACACCGAAGGAAATTGCTTACGCCGAGAAGCTGTGCAGGTCGTTCAACGAACAGGCGGACGCGGGAGTCGGAGTGTACACGGTTGACGGGAAAATGGTTGATATTCCGTTCTTCGAGGACGCAAGAAGAGTTATCGCCCTCGCGAAAGCCTGCGGAGTATATCACGGGGATCTGTAAGGCTAGCGGCTAGTGATTAGTGGCTAGTTGGACAAGAAAGGAGATCAAGGACAATGATTAACGCTGTAGGAAGGAACATACCTGATGAGCTGCTCACAGACGGGCGCGAAGTGTACCAGGGCAAGAACTACAAGGACGGAAAATATATTCAGAAAGCCTCGCCGAAATCCCGCATGTTCGTGAAGCCGGAAGAGGACAAACTAGTAGCAACCCTCAAGGAAGCCTGCATAAAGTGCGGCGCGCATGATGGTATGACGTTCTCGTTCCACACGGAATTACGCAACGGCGACTATGTCGGGGCAATGGCGGCAAGGGTGCTCGTTGAGGAATTGGGACTGAAGAATATCCGCGTCGCCGCTACATCACTCGGAAGCGCGCAGGACATCATAGCCGACTACATAGAGCAGGGCAAAATCACAGCCGTACAGACTTCAGGAGTCAGGGGCAGAATAGGCGAGGTCATTTCGGCAGGAAAGCTCGGTCAGCCCGCAATAATCCGCTCACATGGTGGCCGTCCTAGGGCAGTTGAGGCCGGAGAAGTCCACATAGACATAGCATTTCTCGCGGCGGCAAGCTCTGACTGCTGCGGGAACTCCTCAGGCGTAGGCGGCAAAAACAATTTCGGCTCAATGGGATTCGGCACGCATGACGCTCATTATGCCGACCACACGATTGTTGTCACTGACACTCTGGTTGACTTCCCTAATCTTCCGTCGTCAGTCTCAGCTATCGATGTTGACGCTGTCGTTGTTGTTGACGAAATCGGAGACGCCGGGAAAATCGCCACGAAGGAAGCCAGAATGACCGACAACCCCCGCGAACTGATGATGGCGAAGAACGCAGCGGCAGTAATCGCAGCAACTCCCTACTTCAAGGACGGCTTCAGCTTCCAGACAGGAGTCGGCGGGCCTTCATTGGCGGTCAACAGATTCCTCGAGGAGCATATGAGGGAGAAGGGCATCAAGATGAGCTTCGCGCTGGGCGGAACGTCAAAGGCAATCTGCGACCTTATGGACAAGGGATTCGTCCGGCACATCCTCGACACTCAGGACTTCGACACGGGGGCGGCGGCTCACATCTTCAAGACTCCCGGCCATCACGAAATCTCCCTCAGCGAGTACGCCAACGCAGGCAACAAAGGCGCGTACGTCAACAAGCTGGACTATGTCGTTCTCGCGGCTCTTGAGATTGATACGAAGTTCAACGTCAACGTCATCACGGGCTCGGACGGAATTTTGCGCGGGGCTCCCGGCGGGCATCCTGACACTGCGGCGGGGTCAAAGTGCTGCATCATCGTTACGCCCCTGACACGCGGGAGGATGGCGACGGTGTGCGAGGAAGTCGTTACGGTTACGACTCCCGGGGACTGCGTGGACGTTCTCGTTACGGACTACGGTATCGCGGTCAACCCGTTAAGGCCGGACATCATTGAGGCTCTGGACAAGGCGGGAATCGAACACGTGAGCATCGAGTGGCTGAAGGACAAGGCGTATTCGCTGGTCGGGACTCCTGAGAAGCTCCAGTGGGAGGACAAGGTAGTTGCTGTAGTTGAGGCTCGCGACGGGACAATCCTTGACGTTGTGAGGAAGATAAAGCCCCTTGACGTGAACGCTGAGGGCGAGGAAGTAACATTCTAGGCTGGTAACGATGGATGCCCCTGCTGACGTAACGGCGGGGGTAAATTTTTTGCACACAGGAGGCGCAATCATGAACCTTGCAGTAGTAGCGTTAATCTTTCTTCTTGCGGCAATAGTGCTAGGCTTCGTCAGGAAAATGAACGTCGGACTCGTCTGCTTGGGGCTCGCGTTCATTCTCGGCAGAATCGGAAACGTCCCGACCCGCGCAATTCTCGGAGGCTTTCCCGGAAATCTCTTCCTGACTCTTCTGGGGACGATGTTCTTCTTCAGCCTGTTACAGGAGAACAGCACACTTGAGCTTCTCTCGAAGAAAATAGTCTCACTCGTCGGGACAAAGACATTCTTCATCCCCGTCATAATCTACGCGGCATCATTCCTTCTCTCTGCGGCCGGGCCGGGGGCAATCTCGGTTCAGGCGGTGATGATAATATTCGCGGTCTCACTCTCCGTGCAGATGAACGCAAGCCCAATCCTCATGGGAGGCATGGCCATTCTTGGAGCTGTCGGCGGAACTGCAAGCCCCATTGCTCTGACTGGTATTCTTGTGCGTGATTTGACGGCGGGCGCGAACATCACAGGACTCGATATGCCCGTGTTCATAGGCGTGAGTGTCGTGAACTTCATCTGCGCTGTGGTGCTGTACATCGTCTGCGGAGGCTACAAGCTCAGGAGTGATTCATCAGTCTCAACAGGAGTCATTCCGGCGTTCAACGGCTCACAGAAAATCTGCGTCCTTGCACTCGTCGCAATGATAGTTCTTGTTGTTGGCTTCCAGTATGACGTTGGATTGATTTCGTTCATGCTCGCGCTGATATTGATGCTTCTGGGAATCGTCAACGAGAAAGCGGCCATGAAGCTGGTACCTTGGAGCGTGTTAATCCTGATTTGCGGCGTTAATGTCCTCATGACCGTAACAAAAGCTATGGGAGGCATTGACCTTCTCGCCAGCATACTTGCCTCAATGATGAACGAGACCACAGCGACACCGATAATCGGACTGACTGCCGGAATAATGTCGTGGTTCAGCTCGGCGAACGGGGTAGTCTTCCCAACGCTCATACCCACAGTGCCGGATATTGTCGCGAATGTCGGCGGGAATGTTACTGCCCTCCAGATGATAATCTCTGTTGTGGCAGGCGCAACAGTCGCGGGTATAAGCCCGTTGTCGACAGGGGGAAGCCTCGTTCTCGCGTCATACACTCAGGAGACCAACGCGTCAGACAAAGAGCAGGCCTCACTTTTCGCCAAGCTGTTCGGTACATCGTTCATGGTCGTGATGGTCGTGGTGATATTCGCGCTTGTGGGCGGGTTCAGGCTGTTCAGCTGACGGAGGAATGACGGACATGAAGAAGTTTGCTTACGTTGGTTGCAGGACGACAAAGGAACGCAACGCTCGCGGCAAGGGCATAAAGGTTTTCGACGCTGAGAGCTGGGAGCTGTTACAGACACTTGAAGGCCTCGTGAACCCCTCATACTTGTGCTTCGACAGGACGGGCAATTTCCTCTACACCATTCACGGGGACTTCAGCGAAATCAGCTTATTCCGCGTAGACAGGAACAACGGCAGAATCTCCCTCCTCAACACGGCATCAACGGGCGGGGTCAACCCTGTTCACCTTTCTGTTGACGCCGGGAACCGCTGGGTGTTCGTGGCGAATCTCCAGACCGGGACAGTCGCAGTAATCCCACGCAACGATGACGGCACACTCGGAACACTCAAGGAACTCTACACGATGCCCGGAAAATCTGACGGCACAGTCTCGCACCCTCACCAAGTCATGCAGGACAACACGGGGAGATTCCTGATAGTCTCGTGTCAGGGACGCAAGGCAGGGTTCGGGCAGGTTGACGTGTTCAGGATTGACGGCGGCAACGGGACGCTGGAGAAGACCTGCACGGTTAGATCCCGCGAGATTGCCGAGCCGAGACATGTTGCATTCCACGCGAACAATAAGTACTGCTACGGCGTGAACGAGAAAGATTACTCCGTAACGTTCTACGAGTTCGACCAGAATAACGGCACGCTGACCCCGAAGCAAATACTCCCGACTCTCCCTGAGACCTACACGGGGGACGGATGGGCAAGCGGAATCATCATGACGAATGACAGCAGGCACGTCATAGTCTCGAACAGGAAGCATGACAGCATCACGAGCTTTTCGGTCAGCCCGGAAAATGGGATGCTCAAGTTCGCGGACTGCATCAAGACAGGAGGAGGCCAGCCCCGATTCATCACTCTTGACCCCGAAGGAAGGATACTTGCCGCCAATGAGACGACTGACACGCTTACGTTCTTCACGGTTGACGGCGAGGGGAAATTCTCGCGTGAGAATATGACGGTTGAGACTGAGAGTCCCGTCTGCGTAGTGTTCGGGTAAACATTAACGGATTCCCCGCCTCGCATCATGGAACGGGGATATATTTTGCGATTACGCCGCCGATCTCAGCAGGACTCCTCACGACCTCACACGCCCATTCCCCGAAAGTCTTGACCGTGTTCACTGCCCTCACCCATTCACACAAAGCCTCATGCTTCGCCCGGGACTCGTCCGTCTCAATCCCCTTAACCTCAAGCACAAGCATCCTACCGTCCGCCAGCCTCACCAGAAAATCCGGCAGGTAACGCCGCTGGATTCCCCCGTAAACATACCTCACGCAGAATCCCAAGTGGTCATTCTTCGCCCAGGCCTGAACATTCGGGTTGCGGTCTAGCTGGTACGCCGCCGATGCCTCCCACGTCGAGTCGAACGTGCATATGTTGATGTGGGATTTCTCCGTCGCGTGATGAGGGCGCGAGGTCATCCACGTAACCATTTCCCCCGTTGAACGCTGGCACTTGCCTTGCGGGAAAATCGGAAGGACTGCCTCGCTGTTGTGGCTCCTTATGCCCTGCCACATGTGAGTGATTATCCGCTCCATGTTGAAACCGAGAAGAATCTTGCGCCGCCGCGAATCCGTAACAAAACGCTCCGGCCTTACCCTGATATTGCCGCACGATAAATACTCCTCCGCAAGCCTCACTACTTCACCGAGAAGATGGAACCTCGCGCTCCCGTTCTGCCATTCGCACGCGCCCTCAGCCTGCATCCTCGTGAAGACGTTTGCCGCCGCCCGGAAGATTAATCTCTGCATCCTCTCGCGGGAATATATCCTCTCAAGGTCAATGTCATTCACAGCGTCAAGGTTCTCTTTCCCGTCAACAACAGGGGCAAGCTCCGCGCTGATTCTTGTCGACGAAGCGTCAAGCACAAGCTCCGGGATACTCGCAGGGTCGAGGCTCAAGTTCTGGCTCATGACGTAACGTATGCCCTCGACTTCCGGCCATGTGATGGCGTATTCCCCACGCTCTGGCAACACTTTCACCTCAGCAGGCGGCCTTCTGGGAGGCATGTTGCCCGGCTCGATTTCCTCAGTCAGCAGGTACGAGAACGGAATCCCGAACACATTCACGTACTCAGGCGGAAGAAGCTCATCCTCACCGACAGCCTCATACGATGACCGCCGCAAGCCCCGCCCCACAACCTGCTCACATAGAAGCTGGCTCGTGAACGCACGGAGTCCCATGATCTGCGTAACATTCCTAGCGTCCCAGCCCTCAGACAGCATCCCGACGGAGATAATATTCCTGAGACCGCCGCCCGGTTCGCCAGCCTTGCCGACTGTGTCAGACATTTCACGTATGCGCTTGGACTCGGCCTCAGATTTCCCGCGCAGAACCTCCGAGTCAATCCTCAGCATGTGTTCTTCCCCGCTCAGTTCGGGAATGTCTATGTCGTGCGCAAAAGCATGTTCGATTCTCGCGGCGGTGTTCGTGCTGTTGGCTACCGTAATCATCACTGGCGGAACAGGACTCCCTGCCTCACTCCATATCCTGAACGTTTCCTGCCAGTCATGGCCGAGAAGCTCATACGCATTCCGCACAAGGTCAGGCAATGGGGCATCGGGGCAGTTCGTGCGGTTGAGGTCGTCCTTCACTTTCGGGTAAATGTGCCAGAAGTCGGACTTTCCTGTCGCTGGATTAGGCGGCGTGTTGTCCCGGACAGAAACACAGGGAGTCTTCACGATACCTGCCTCAATTCCGTCATCCAGAGAGAAATCACTCACTATCCACGAGAATATCCCCCTGTCCTGCTCCTTCTCGCGCCCGGGAACAAACGGTGTCGCCGTGAAGTCGTAACACGCCCTTATCCCCCGCGCTGAGTGAAGCCTGTCCAGCCCCCTCATCCACACGGTGGCGGCCTTCTGGTCGTCCTTCTCCTCCTGAGTACGCGCTTTCCTGTCTTCCGGCCTGACCCTGTACGCGTGATGTGCCTCGTCATTTATCACCATGATGTTACGCATGTCCCCGGCAAATTCCCGGCAGTAAGACTCATCTCCCCTCGGCGGCTTCTTCACGACACTCTTGTTCTTCGCAGGGTCATCCTCAGACGACGAATCATAGAGCATCTGCCAGTTGCACACCTCAATGCATGTCTGATTCAGAATCCCCCGCATGTTCTCAGGCACTACCGAAAACTTGTCGTAGTAGTTCCCCGGCTCATTGGGCTTCAGGACATCAAGGCGGCTCTTCACCGTGATATTTGGCGCGACGACAAGGACATTCCGCGTGTATCTCTCACTCAGTCCGGGATAACTCGCACAGTTGCAGACCTGCCACGCAATAAGCATACTCATCACAATAGTTTTCCCGCCGCCAGTACACAGCTTCGTGCAGTAACGCTGAAACCCGCTCCCGTCATCAGGAACAATAGTAGCCCGGCCCTCCTTCGTCTCAGAAAGCCACACAAGCGTCTCGGCCGCCTCAAGCTGACACCAGAAGAACGGCGTATCCTCCCTCACAGTGCGGTCGTGCCAGTGTGTGAGAAGCTCCCGCGTTACGTTGGTCGACTCAGGATACCCGGCCATGCGCCAAGCCTTGACATTCCCGCGGATGTCGTCAACCCTCGGAATCGCCTTGAACTCCCGGACAATCCCCCGCCGTGTCTCACGCTCAAACCAGAAACCCGCAGGCCGCCTCCCGTCAGCAACCCGGAAATGACCCTCGCCGACATACTCAAGGTGCTTGGACGGCTCAACATACGGCGAATTGATTACTACCCTTCCTTTCTCCTGAGTCATTGCGCGTCCTCCGTGTGAAGTATCCTCATCGACTCAATCCCACGGTCATCGATTATCTTTACGGCAATCTTCTTCCCCTCTTCAGCCTTGAAGGGTAATGACTCAGTCCCGGAATACTGCCCGATAATTGCCGGGTCAATCTCAGCCTTCAGTGTCTTCGTGAGCTTGCTCCATCCTCCCGATTTGCCTTCCATCGGGAAAAAGATTTGAGACGGCGCAAAAGTCATCCCGTCATAGTTGGGATCAACTCCCCACATCGCTATCTTGTCCGAATCCCCAGAAACAAGCTCATTCCTCGACACGCTGAAATAGTCATACCCCAGCACCCTCACCCGGTACTCGCCCGGCTTCTTGTCCCTCACAAGCTCAACATCAGGCTGACCCACAAGCCAGAATGACTCGTCCGTGTTGACCTTCCGCTTCAAGTCCTCCGTCATGAGGTCATCGTTCATTTTTACCTGAAGGAATGAGATACCCGGCCAATTTCTTGTCTCTATAAAATCCTGAGCTTCTGGGTAAAACTGGAACGCACAGAAAATCAACATTGATGGCTTTTCGACTTGCTCCCTTGCCTCATCAAGCGCAAATGATATTCTCCGGCTGTCCATGAGCGTATTGCTGTCCGCGAAACACACAAGTACCCTTCTCTGATTCTCTTCAGCCGTCCAAGCCTCAGAGTGAAGCCAGCGTAACCCTTTGAGCCTGTTATGATGCGAAAAACGAATGCGCTCGCCTCCTTTGCCTCTGATGCCCGTCGCCATCAACTGAGACATGAAGCCGTCCTGCCTGTCTTTCTCGTCAGGGTCAAGAGCTGCTGCCTCCTCAAGACTCATCACTGACGGGGCGGGCAATGACTCAACCGTGAAAGGCCCGGACACTCTCACTTTTCCCGCGTCAATTTCGGGCTGGTCATAGAGAATCTCGCGGGCGGGCGGCTCATTGTTGGCGATGGATTTCAGCGTTATGTGGGGGACTGACTTGTAGACGAAGCCGGAAGAGATTCCTTTTTCGGGGTCAGCGAGCTTGTAGGAGTCGAAGGTGGCGGTCATGAGTCGCTGGCGGGCTATGGCGATTGCTACGCGGGAAGTGTCGCAGGTTATCCAGCGTCTGCCCCATTTCTCGGCGCAATAGGCGGTTGTTCCTGAGCCGCAGGTGATGTCGAGGACGAGGTCGCCGGGGTCTGAGGTCATGAGGATGCAGCGGGAGATGACTTTTTCGGAGGTCTGGACTACGTAGCGCATATCGGGAGTCCCGCCTGTGTCTTCCCAATAGTCGTCGAGTTGC
>JAFSKV010000056.1 GCA_017448795.1 Synergistaceae bacterium
ATCAAGCTCTCCGCGCTTTCTAAGAGCTCCTGTCCAGGCAAAGATAGTAGCTACAGAGTTTGTAGATGTCTCCTCGCCCTTAAGATGCTTATAATAGTGACGCTGTACTGTACCGTGAGCAGCCTCGTATTCATAGTAGCCAGCAGGGCTAACAAGAACAGAGGTCATCATAGCAAGTGAACCAAATGCTGATGAAATCATATCTGACATAACATCGCCATCATAGTTCTTGCATGCCCAGATGAATCCGCCCTCTGAACGCATGACTCTTGCTACTGCGTCATCGATCAGCGTATAGAAGTAGGTGATGCCGAGCTTGCGGAACTTCTCTGCGTACTCTTTCTCGAAGATGTCCTGGAAGAGGAGCTTGAATGTCTGGTCATACTGCTTGGAGATTGTGTCCTTTGAGGAGAACCAGATATCCTGCTTTGTCGAGAGAGCGTACTCGAAGCACGAGCGGGCGAACGACATTATGGAGCTGTCCTTGTTGTACATGGCCTGAAGAACGCCGGGGCACTCGTACTCGTAGACTGTCTCGCGGAATGACGCGCCGTTTTTCCCGGTGAAGAGAAGCTCTGCTTTGCCCGGTTCCGGGACTCTGTACTCTGTTCCCCTGTAGACATCGCCGTATGCATGACGCGCAATCGTGATGGGCTTCTTCCAGTTCTTGACGACGGGCTTAATGCAGTTGGTGAGGATGGGTGCGCGGAAAACTGTACCGTCAAGCACTGCCCTGATTGTGCCGTTGGGGGACTTCCACATCTCATGAAGGTTGTACTCCTCGACCCTCTGCTTGTTGGGGGTGATTGTCGCGCACTTCACTCCGACATGATGCTTCTTGATTGCCTCAGCGGCTGCCCATGTTACTTTGTCGCCTGTCTTGTCTCTCTCAGGCAGACCCAAGTCGTAGTACTCCATGTTGAGGTCAACGAACGGAAGAAGCAGGTCATCCTTAATGATCTGCCACAGTACGCGGGTCATTTCGTCGCCGTCCATCTCTACGATGGGGTTTGCCATCTTTATCTTGCCCATGTGAATCGTTTCTCCCTTCAGAATTTATGCCTGTGTGTCAGGTGGAATCCCCCCGGTTTCATGGCCGGAGGGAGTGTTGCCGATTGCTACTTCTTGCGGTCGCGGTTGAAGTTGATGAGGCAGCCTGCCTTGACGATTGTGCGCTCATTCTCTGTCATCGGCTGGATGTAAAGCTCAATCTCCGTTGCCTTGCCGCCCTTGATGACGTATGCCTTGATGCTATCAAGCGCGTTGTCGTCCAGAGCCTTGCGGATTCCGGGGACGTACACATAGTCGCCGACCTCGAAATCAGGCTGTCCCTTCAGGTGGAACGGAAGCATGCCCCAGTTCATGCAGTTGGAGCGGTATCTCTTCGTGGCGTATTCCTGCGTGATGTTCGCGAGAGCACCTAGCACCCTCTGGCATGAAGCCGCCTGCTCACGAGCCGAGCCTTCGCCGGGCCTGTTGGCGTAAATCGTTGAGCCGATCTCTATTGCCAGCGGGTCAACATCTGCCTGTCCCGGAATGGCCTTGATTGCCGCGTAGACTGCCGCCATGTCTCCCTTTGCGGGGCTGATACCCTTCTGTCTTTCGTACTCGACTTTCTGGACTTCCTTAGCCTTGCCGACGTATTCAGGATCTCTGCGTGAGAGCGTGAACTCAGCAAGTCCGAGCGGGTTGGAGCGGAATGATGATGTCTCGCCTGACGGGATAAGCTCGTCGGTTGTCGTAACGTCGTCGAGAATCTTGGACACTACGCGCAGAAGGATGTTGTCCGCAAGTGCTACCTGCTCCGGCCAGTCCTTGATGTTCGGGCCGAAACGTATCGGGGACTCAGGGTTAGCCTTGCCGAAGCCCCAGTAGACGCGGGACTTGTAGGCCTTGTCGTCATAGTGGTACTCCGGGACATCGCCCCAGCAGTCGAGATCCTCAGCTGATGTGAGCTTGCCGCCGTTTGCCGCTGTTGCCGCGATTGAGCGAGCGTCCACGAGTGCAACTGCTGACATCTGGCCGTTGCCGGGCTTTGAGCCTTCGCGGTTGGGGAAGTTGCGGGTTGTGTGGCGGATGGAGAATGCGTTGTTGGCGGGAGTGTCGCCTGCGCCGAAGCAAGGTCCGCAGAAAGCCGTCCTGATGATTGCGCCTGCGTCCATGAGGTCAGCGAGGAAGCCCTTGCGATCAAGGTCGACAAACACGGGCTGTGATGACGGGTAGACGCTCAGGTAGAACTCATCGAAGCCGCAGGATTTGCCCTTGAGAGCGTGAGCCGCTTCCACGACGTTGGTGTAGTTACCGCCAGCGCATCCACCGATGACTCCCTGCTGAACCATGAGTTTCCCGTCCGGCGTAACCTTGTCGAGAAGCGTGAATGTAGCGCGCCCCTTTGCCACGTCTTCGGTTGCTTTCTTCTCTGTCTCAGCGAGAATGTCCTTCAGGTTCTCGTAAAGCTCGGCGATCGTGAAGGAATTTGACGGGTTGAACGGCATAGCGATCATCGGGCGGATGCTGGCAAGGTCAACTTCAACGCATCCGTCATAGTAGGCCACGCCTGCGGGGTTGAGTTCCTTGTAGTCGCCTTCTCTGCCGTGTTCTGCGAGGAATGCCTTTGTGTCCGCGTCAGTCCTCCACACTGAGGAGAGGCAGTTCGCTTCTGTGGTCATTACGTCAACGCCGTTCCTGTAGTCAGTCGTCATTGAGGCAACGCCGGGCCCTACGAACTCCATGACCTTGTTCTTGACGTAACCGGCTTTGTAGACTGCCCTGATGATTGCGAGTGCTACGTCATGAGGTCCGACAAACGGCTGAGGTTTGCCCTTCAGGTAGATTGCGATAACTCCGGGATAAGCGACATCGTATGTGTCCTCAAGGAGCTGCTTGACCAATTCGCCGCCGCCCTCACCGATTGCCATTGTTCCGAGCGCGCCGTAGCGTGTGTGTGAGTCCGAGCCGAGAATCATCTTGCCGCATCCCGCGAACATCTCGCGCATGAACTGGTGGATGACCGCGATGTGGGGAGGGACGTAGATTCCGCCGTACTTCTTCGCCGCTGACAGCCCGAAATAGTGGTCGTCGTCGTTGATTGTTCCGCCGACAGCGCACAGTGAGTTGTGGCAGTTCGTCATGACGTAGGGAAGCGGGAACTTGGTCATCCCTGAAGCCCTCGCCGTCTGAATGATGCCGACAAACGTGATGTCATGGCTGGCCATCGAGTCGAACTTGATCTTCAGGTGATCCATGTCCGGGGCGGTGTTGTGGGACTTCATGATTCCGTAAGCGATTGTTCCCTTCTTGGCTTCGGCCTTGTTGTACTGAGCTCCGGCCTGGCTTTCGGGTACTATCTTTTCGCCGTTGATGAGGTAAACGCCTTCATCGTAAAGTTTGATCATGTCGAGAAATTACCCCCTCTTAGAATTTTCCGTGCAGACGGAGGAATGTCATGCGCGAAACTTGAGGCACAAGAAACCTTCCGCCTTGGTGAAAAAATTGTGATTGAAATTGTCTGTGTGAATTTTTGTACACAGAATTATAACACGCGGGCTTGATTTCATTTCTACGTATGATTAAGTATGCTTGCGGGGAAAATTGTTGTGGACTTCACAAGCTCCCTGCACGCCTCCCAGTCAGCAATGTCATATAATGGCGCAATCACTAGGAAGGTTGGTGCAAAACATGACTCAATCCGGCGACAAGATACTTCACCGTCTGTTCAGGAAGGGTGAAGCGTCCTATGCTGTCTCTGATGTCTCGAAAGCTATAGCCCCTCTCGTTGATCTCCTGTTCGTGAGCCTCTTCATCGGAGCGTCAGGCGTAACCGTAATGTGCTACGTCAGCCCCATGTTTATGTTGTTCGCGCTGGTGGGTCTGTGCATAAGCAACGGCGCGAGGAACAAAGTATCGGTGCTTCTCGGAGAAGGCAGCATTGACGAAGTCAACAGAGTGTTCTCGGCCTCAATTATCATGGGGGCGGGGCTGTCTGTGGTTTCGGCTGTGGCTGTCGGGGTATTCTGCTCGCAGGTCTCACTCATTCTTGGCGCAAGAGACCCGGAAATTTTCGGGATGACGAAGCTCTACATATGGGGCTATCTCATAGGGTATCCTTTCCTCACGATGATTCGGATTCTCACTCCCTTTCTCCAGATGGAGGGGCAGTACAGGCTTCTGGCCACAACGTCGGTGATTACCACCGCGCTTGATATATCTCTGGACGCTCTCGTGATATTCGCGCTTCACGGGGGAATGTTCGGGATTGCCCTTGCGACTTCGCTCGGCTACATCATTCCGTTCTTCATTCTGGCGGCCTCATTTGTCAGGCGGAAAAACACCTCGGTCTTCCGTCTCTCCATGAAGGGAATCACCCTCAAGACTTGCGGCGAAATACTGCGTCTTGGTGCTCCATTGGGATTCATCTGCGGAAGCAGGGCGGCGGGCGGAATGTTGGTCAACAACATGCTGACGGCTCTTCACGTACGCTATCTTGTCGCGGCTTACGGCGTGTTTTCGGGGATTACGAGCTGCGTGTCTCAATCATGGATGGCTTCGGCGGATACTCTCGTTGCGTTTTCGGGAGTCTTCATCGGCGAGGAGGACAGGGACTCCCTCAAGGAAGTGCAGAGGCTCTCGCTCATTCACGCGCTGGCGTTCACTTCAATTGTTACGGCTGTGATGTTCGTGTTCGCGCCACAGCTCGCGGGGGTGTTCCTGAAGTCGGATGACCCGGAGGCCCTGAGGATGGCCAGTGAGTGCATACGGGTCGCCTGCTTCTCGGTTCCGTTCCACGCGATAGTCTACAACTTCAACAACTACTTGATGGCGGTGAAGAGGCTTCGTTTTGCCAGCGTCTACAGCTTCCTCATTGAGTGCGGAAATATTGTGCCTATCATGTTCTTCCTGCTTAATGTCATGGGCTACCGTGGGGCGTGGGTCTCAAGGGTGGCCAGCATGTCCCTGCTGAGTGCGGTTGCTGTGGCCTATGTGTACGTGAACGGCGAGGGCG
>JAFSKV010000057.1 GCA_017448795.1 Synergistaceae bacterium
GAGTTAGCGGTATAATTCCTCCTTGTGATACGCGGTTTACGGGGCGTAGCGCAGTCTGGTTAGCGCACCTGCTTTGGGAGCAGGGGGTCGGAAGTTCGAATCTTCTCGCCCCGATCCAAGCAGAGGACATGCGGGAATAGCTCAGTTGGCTAGAGCGATGGCCTTCCAAGCCGTAGGTCGCGGGTTCGAATCCCGTTTCCCGCTCTGAAAACGGAATACGCGCTCTTAGCTCAGCTGGATAGAGCAACGGCCTTCTAAGCCGTAGGCCGCGGGTTCGAATCCTGCAGGGCGCGCCAAGTGCAAAAACATGGTGAGTGTAGCGCAATTGGTTAGAGCTTCGGATTGTGGTTCCGGCGGTTGAGGGTTCAAGTCCCTTCACTCACCCTCCAAGCGTTCGTAGCTCATCAGGACAGAGCGGAAGACTTCGGATCTTCAGGCAGCGGGTTCGAATCCTGCCGGGCGCGTAAGCAGTATGACAATCAAATATGGACTGTTAGCTCAGTTGGTAGAGCAGCTGACTCTTAATCAGCGGGTCGTGGGTTCGAGTCCCTCACAGTCCATCACCTTTTTCCTTATCACACAATTTCCCAACACGTTCATATCATTCACAGGCTATAATATCGTCATTATTCCAAAAATTTCACTGCGGGGCTGAATTATGAATAGTGATAACCTGTCTTTCTTTTCGCGCATGAGCACAAGAATCGCGGCTCTTGTCGTGGCGGCTGTGTTCGCTGTGGCCGCCGTGCAGATTGTGGCAGCGTCAAGGCTCGCTTCCCGGTCAATGGAGTCCGCCTACCTCAATTACGCCCGGAATCTCGCTGAGGAAGCCGCTGAAGGTGTCGACTTCGCGTCGGAGTACGGCGAGTCCGCTTACGGGGGGTACGCCAAGAACCTGGCCCAGGAAGCCGCCCTCTCAATCAACTTCTCCCGGAGATTCGGCGAGTCAGTCTACAAGTCCTACGCCCTCAATCTCGCGGAAGAAGCAGCTTCAGCAGTCAATATCGCCTCACGCTCCGGGGCTCTCCCACCGGGGGAGCTTGACGGGATACTGCGCAGGGTCTCAATCCGGGACGTTCAAGGGTCATACGCCTACATGGTCTCGCCGTCAGGAACTATGCTGTGGCACCCGGTCCCGGACAAAATCGGCCAGCCCGTCGAGAATGCCGCGGTCAGAAACATCCTCGCCGACCTCAAGAGGGGCTACAAGCCTGAAAGCGGCTCAGTCCTCTACGACTACAGGGGCGCGCTCAAGCTGGCAGGCTACGCGTTCACACAGGACGGCGACATCCTCATTGTCACGGCGGACTACAGCGAGTTCATGAAGATAGACTATGACACCCTGCTGGGCAATATCCGCATTGACGGCGTTGAAGGCTCTTACGCTTACATGGTTTCCCCTGAAGGCACGATGTTATGGCACACAGACACCCCCAAGATAGGCAGGCCTGTCGAGAATGACGCGGTGAAGGGGCTTGTCGCGGCCATCAAGTCAGGCAGGAGGGTTGAGGACGGCTACATTGTCTACCAGTACAGGGGCGCGGCGAAAATGGCGGGCTACTCGTTCACTGACACGGGGAATATCGTTGTCGTCACGGCGGATTATGACAGGATGGTCAAGGTTGACTACGGGCGGCTCATCGGCGGCATCAAGATTGACGGGGTGGCTGGCTCATACGCCTACATGGTATCGCCGAACGGCACAATGCTTTACCACAAAGACAAGTCGAAAATCGGCGGGGCTGTCGAGAACGCCGCGGTCAAAAGCATAGTCTCAAGGCTCCAGGAAGGCCAGAAAGTCCCGGACGGCTCCTGTGTCTACGATTACAGGGGCGCGGTGAAGATTGCCGGTTACGCTTTCACGAAGGCCGGGAATATTGTGATAGTTACTGCGGACAGGGAGGCCATGATGCTCCCGGTCGGGCGTATGAGAAGGTCTCTTGCGGTTTACGGGGCATTGTGCGGGATTGCGGCGGTTGTCCTGGTCTACGTGTTCACCGTGTGGCTGATGAAGGCCCTGCGCAGGATTGTCCCGGTCATCAACAGGACTGCGGAGCTCGACTTCTCGGAGGACAGCGAGTCAGCCAGGCTTGAGGGGTGCTCGGACGAAATCGGGCTGATAGCGCGGGCAGTCGCACGGACAAGAAGCAGGCTTCATGAGGTGGTAGAGGACATAAGCGGGGCAGAAGCCAGCATAGAAGCCAGCGTTGACGGACTCCGCCGGATGATTGAGAGGGTCGGCCATGCCTGCGAGAACAATTCCGCCCGGACTGAGGAGCTGGCCGCCGGGATGCAGAAGACAGCTGACACTACAGCCGCAATCGCAGGGAACGCCGGGAAAGTCGACGAACACGCCGGGAACATCGGGACTCTTGCTGATAACGGGGTGAAGGTATCAGGCGAGGTGCTGGCACGGGCGAATGAGCTTGCTGACGCTGCAGAGAAGGCCGGGAAAAGAACGAGGGAGCTTTACGAGTCCGTGAAGTCAAAGGCAGGAGAGGCAGTAACAGCATCCCAGTCGGTCAACAAAATCAACGACCTGATCAGCTCCATCATGTCAATATCGACGCAGACCGGGATGCTCTCGCTCAACGCGTCAATCGAGGCGGCAAGGGCTGGGGACGCCGGGCGGGGGTTCGCGGTCGTGGCTCAGGAGATACGCAGCCTCGCGGGCCAGACAGCGGAAGTAGTGAACAGCATAACCCCAATCATCGCGGAAGTGAACAGCGCGGTCGCCAACGTCTCAGACTGCCTAGCGACGACAACGGACTTCCTGGAGGCTAATGTTCTCGCGGACTACGAGGACTTCAGCAAGGTGAGCAGGCAGTACAGGGAGGACGCTAACACGTTCGGCAGGAGCATGGAGGAAATCAAGAAGAGCCTCGCGGAGCTCATGGGGGAAATCGAGGACATAGCCGGGGCAATCAGCGGGATGAACGAGACTGTCAGGGCATCATCCGAGGGGGTGAGCGACATCGCAGGGAAGACCGCGGAGATGGCCGGGGACGCTCTTGGCGGGGCGGAACAGGCCGATGCCTGCGGGAATGTTGTTGCGGATCTGAACGGGATAATACGTAGGTTCAAGCTGTGATTGCGGGCAAGAAAAAAACTCCGAGGCCTTAACCCCGGAGCTGTTATTATCGTTTCTGGAGCCGATTTTCGGATTTGAACCGAAGACCCCATCCTTACCATGGATGTGCTCTGCCGGCTGAGCTAAATCGGCTTTGATGGCGGAACATGGGTTCGAACCATGGTAGACTCCCGTCGACAGATTTACAGTCTGTTGCCATTGACCACTCGGCCATTCCGCCATTGTTGAACTTACTGGAGCCGGCAAGGGGATTCGAACCTCCGACCTGCTGATTACAAGTCAGCTGCTCTACCGACTGAGCTACACCGGCTTCAACGAGTCATGCATTTTACAGGCCTGCGTTCATTCTGTCAAGCCGTCTTCTCACCTCACGCGGGGCAGTCTCACCTTCCTGTTCGGCGAGGCTGATACAACGTTCGGATCTTCCTTCAGGATCGCAGCAAGCTCCTCCGATGTTTTCCCGTCAGCGGCCATGAACACGAAGATATGTCTGTCCTTGTTCGCGAGGGATAAAGAGTCGAACACGCTCACAGTTACAGCCCCGGCCGTCCCGGCTGTCTGGTCGATATATTGCCGGATGTCGCCGGATTTCAGGCTGTCTTCTGAGAGAGTCATTCCGTCAGGCGTTCTCAGGACAGCAAGAGCTTCACCCCTCAGATTCTCGCCGGAATATGCCGCCCCTGTCAGCAAAAATATCGCCGCCAGAAAACTTAATGCCTTCATGATCACTTGTCCTCCTTGTGTGAACTTGCCATGAACATAACCGCGCAGGCTATCACCGAAATTCCCCACGTCATGGCCGCGCATCCTCCTGAGCCGGCACCGACTCCCTCTGCCTCATTGCTTCCTTCCTTAACCGCCGAAATCACAGGGGCATATACCGTATCAGCATCAAGCCAGGCCGATACGTTCAGAATGTGATTCTCTGGGACTGTTATCGTTATTTTTCCGTCAGAGTCCGTAAACTGAACATTGTCATCCTCCGCGTTCTCAATCATCAGAGCCCTGTTAGCCCCGCCCCTAGTGAACGCGTTCCACACGAGAAACCAGCCGGAAGGAACATCATCGGAAATCTTCACATCAGAAAACGCGTCAATGCTCTCGAACGTGTAGAAGCCCGGATAATTCACGCTCATCTCCGGGAGAATAGCCGCTATAATCCCGTCAGCATTATTTATCGCCGCAAGCTCCCCTATAGTCAGCGAAGATATATCACGCGCGCTTCCCTGCCTGATTATCACTTCAGGTACAACAGGCTTCACATCATCGCTTTTTGGGGCCGACTCAGGTTCAGGCGGAACATCAGGACTTTCTTGTGATGACCCGGACGAGGCTGCTTTCAGCGTGAGTTTCTTCACGTCATACCCGGCTTTGTTCTCGGCCCGGACTGTGAATGTGAACGTCCCGGATTCTGTCGGCGTTCCGTAAAGATGCCCGTTTGCTGACAGCGTGAGGCCCGCGGGCATTCTTCCTTCTGAGACTGACCACGCAACAGGGGCTGTACCGTCAGCACTAAGCACCGTCTCAGGATAGGGAGCGTTGATTTTCCCGTCAGCAAGAATCTTAGTCGTTATTGCCGGAATCTCTAGGACTGTCAGGCTGTATGAACCTGCGTCAAAATCGCTGTCGGAAGATATTGTGATGCAGACCGTGAACTTCCCCGCCTCAGCCGGAAGCCCCGTAACAACACCCGCTTGCGAGATCTCAAGCCCCAGTGATTCATCCGCGCTGATTTTCCACATAGCCGGGCTGCCATTGAGTGAAGTTATGCTTGCCGTGTACTGCCTGCCCTTCACAGCGTCAGGAAGATAGTATGTCGTTATCGCGAGCGGCTCTATCACATCAACTGTCATGCTCAGTGTGTCAGTACCCTTCACGTTTTCCGCCGTGAGTGTGAATGTGTAAGTCCCGGCTCTTGACGGAGTCCCGTAAAGAATCGCGGTGTTGTCCTCGTACTTCATGTGTGTACCGTCCGGGATGTTCCCGCTTTTTGTGAACGTTATGGGCGAGCTTCCTTTGACCGGGAAATATCGCGAGAAGGCAAGCCCCCTGTACATGACGCTTGAGGCTTGAGGCACAAATGACGGGGCATCGTCCGAGATTGTCAGTGTGAAATCACGGCTCATTATCCCGAAATCGTTGGAGGCCGTTACAGTGAGCGTGAAGACTCCTGCTGACTCCGGCCGCCCGGAAATCTCTATCCTGCTTTCCGTGAGTATGTCGGCGCGGTCGTTCACGGTGAATGTGAGGCCTTCCGGCAGTCCTGAGACATCCCACGAAACCGGGCGCGTTCCTTCAGCGGTGATTGTGGTGCTGGGGGTCGTGTCAAAGTTGGAATACTCAGCTCCGTATACCCGTCCCGGGACTCCGTCAGCAAGTTCCGTGTCCATTATCACGGGTGCTTTTGCCTCGTGGACTCTGAGGGTGAAGGGCTTTGTGTCAGTCCCCGCGTCATTCGAGGCTGTCAGGCTGAATGTGAATGTCCCGGCCTTCGTAGGCGTGAAAGTCATCCTTCCCGCTGCCTCGTCAACCACAAGCCCGAAATCTCCGGGAACTTCACCGCCGTCTAGGCTCCAGAATATCGGCCAGCTTCCCGCGGATGTCACAGCGTCAGCCGTGTACTTCATGCTCACGTAAGCGTCATATGAGGTTTTCGCGCCGTCAATCACGGGGGCTTCTGCGTCATCTATCCTAAGTGAGACAACAAGGGAGCTTGAACCGTTCTTGTTCGCGGCTGTTACTGTGAGGGGGAAACTTCCTGATTCTGTCGGTGTGCCTGATATTTTCCCGTCGCTGAACGTGAGGCCTGAAGGAAGAGTCCCGTCAGCCGTCCACGTCATAGGGAATGTGCCTGACGCGCAGAACTCGAACCTGTAACGCTGTCCGACAACCCCCGCAGGAATTTCCGCGTCATGAACCGCCGGGACTGCATCATCCGACATTATCCGGGCCATGAAGTCAATTGCCCCCGCAACGTCAAGAAGGCCGTATGCTGAAGTCCCGTCATCCCGGAGATAATCACCGTTTGCCCCGCCGATTATTGCCGCCCTTATCTGTGAGGCCGAAGCGTCAGGGTATAGCGATTTCAGGAGCGCGGCTGTCCCGGTAACATGAGGAGCAGCCATTGATGTCCCTGATTTCTGGCCGTAAGGGTAAGGGTTCGTTACTGAGGCATATCCCGTATCGTCTGACTGTGAGACAAGGATTGTGCTGTATATGGACTGTCCCGGCGCGGCCATGTCGACAAACTTCCGGCTGTAGTTGGTGAAGGATGCGGGTGTGAGAGTCCTTGTTGCGGCGGCTGTTACTATATTGTTGCTCAGGCCCATGAATGAGGCGGCGTAAGTGTAACTTCCCTTCTCCCAGCGTAGATTTCCTGAGCTGTTGTAGACTGTTGACGGGGCGGGGGCTCCTGCTTCGAGTGTCTCGTTCCCCGCGGCCATGCACATAACCAGCCTGTCAGTGTCCCCAAGAATCTTGAAGGCAAGGTACATCGGATCATTGTAGGCGGCTATCTCTTCGGGGGTTTGGCTTCCTATGTCTCCGACCGAGAAATTCAGAGCGGCCAATTTCAGCGCGGGATGTCTGGACAGGAGTCCGGCTATGTAATCCAGCCCGGCTATGATTTCCTCCGTTGTGCCAAAACCGTTATCGTTTAAGACTCTCACGGAGAATACTTTTGCCCGCCAGTTTACCCCCGCGACTCCGAGGGCGTTGTTGCCGACTCCTGCTATCGTTCCTGCTACGTGAGTCCCGTGGCTGTGTCTGTCAATGTATGCTGACGGGTCATAGCCTGCCCTGTTCACGCCCACAAAATTCCGGCTGTATTCGTGCGAAAAGTTGTCCCTCAAGTCCGGGTGATTGTAGTCTATTCCCGTGTCGACAACAGCAACATACACATCATCTGAGCCGGTGCCGAGCGTCCATGCCTGCGTGGCGTTGACGGCCTGCATTCCCCAGAGCCTGAAATATTCCGTGTCGTCCGGGACTTTGGGAAGGTCAAGCGTGATTATCCTGTTGAGTGAGGCCGCGGCGACTTCAGGATGAGACTTGAGCCTTTGCAGCAGCGTGTTCTCGTCCTCAGTGTCAGAATGAACGGTAACGAATGAATACCCGCCCAGTTCCGACAGGGCATCGAATGTATGTGTTACGCTGAGATTCTGGGACTGTGCGAATGAATGCGCCGCTGCTTGAGCGTCAGTGTTGAGTGTCCGGGCTGATGTGTTTTTGCGGATTACTATGATGAGATCTCCCGGCACAGCGTCCCCCGCTAATGACGGCGAGACCGCAAGCACCAAGAAAGCCAACACGGCAAGAAGTTTCCTCATGCTGTGAAAAAAGACCTCCTGATATATGAATATGGGTAATCAGGAGGAATTATACAGCGTAATTGCGGGTATTGCGGGGGGAAAGTTAGGCGGTTATGTCCTTGTAGCGGGGTGAGTTCATTACGTCAAGCATGAATGACATAGGCGAGAAATCCCCGGCCTTCAGCATGGAGAATATACGGGGTGATGTTCCGCTGACTAGGGCGACTCCCTGCTCGTTCATGGTTACTGGCTGCTGTTCGTTGCGGCTGTCGACGTTCCAGAACACGACGCTGGGGAGGGTATATCCGTTGTCGGCAAAAATCTTCTTTGCGTACTCGAAATTCGTCATGCCTGAGTTCACTGTACAGTAGTCAAACTCCATGTCGCTCACAATGTAGAGTGTTGACGGAAGCTCTGACTGCGGGACTTTGTGCTTCACCGCCGTGTTCAGTATCAGCTCAAAGACCGCCTGAATGTTAGTGTTGGCGGCCTCGTTGTAGCCTGCGCAGTAGTTGACCTTCTCGAAGATGTCAGCTCCCTTGATTTCGACAAGCTGAGGTGTCCTTGAGAACGTGATGAAGTGTCCGTGAAACTCTCCCTTGTTGCGCTCGGCGAAATATATTCCCAGCGACAAGGCTACCGCTATCGGTGATATGACGTTCCCGCCGTACATTGAGCCTGACCCATCGACAACAACAAGAGCATTCTCCCCGTTCGTGAAGTCCTCCTGCGCGTTCCACGTGGTATTGAGGGCGTTGCGTTCGCTCTCGGTCATCATCCCCCGCGTGAATATGGGCATGATTATGTCGTAGGGCGCGAGTGTCCCTGTGTGAATTTCCGCACGTCCTTCGGCCACGTCCTGAAGGTATGAGCTGTAGCGTTCGTAGTCGTTGCGGATGAAGGCCTGCCTGTACTTGAGCATTGCCCGTGAAGGCTGTTTGCTGTAGTCGAAGGTGTAATCCCCCGTGCGCAGGTTGTTCTCGATGATGTGGAGTTTTGCGCGGAGGGCTGAGAGGGTCTGCCTGTAATCCTTGAGGGACATGCGCAGTCTCCCGGCAAGACGGCAAGCCCTGGCCCTAGTGATTTTGCTGGAGGCGTTGACGGACGGAAGCCATTTCGCCAGCAGCGATGGTGTGTCGGACTCTTTGTCCTTCTTGAGCTGTTCCATGATGAGGGCTTCAGCCATAGACTCGCACTTTGTCCCGACAAGCCCCACGAGGTCATCCCATCTGCCATATTCCGGGACGAGGGCGATGTTCTTCGCGACTGTTGCGGGGGAATTTTCCGCCAGCCAGCCGAGAATCAGGCGGAATACATTGCGCTCGCCGAGTCCTCCCCTTATGTCGCGGGCGTAAAAGGCTATGCGCGTGGCCATGTCAGGATCTTCAGCGAAGGCACGTCCGAACCTGAGATCAACGCCGATATAGGGCGAGTTCCTCATTGCTCCGATTGTGGCGAAAAGATCTAGGCAGTGTGAAAGCGTGGACTTGTGAGTGAGTGCGCGATTTTCGGTGAGGGTGTAATTAGCTTCTTCCTTGAGCTGGTCTAACATGTTTCCTCCTGAGATAAAGGCAAGGCGCAGAGCTTTCGCGTGATGGCAAAATATTATTATGGGTTTGCTGTGTGCGCCTTTATATGTCAAAGCACCACTTTCACAACGACAGCGTTACCTGTCCTTTGTCCTGTGCGGTATAAGATTGCTGGGGGTGCTTTTATGGGAGAAATTATACCATGCCGGGAAAATTATGGAGCTTGTGATTCTGTTTGGGGGAAAAAGTCTGCCGCTTCCCTCAGAATCACGAACGAGGAGGGATTTTTGTAGCTGTAAATGTGGGGATTCACATCGGGAAATTTCCGCCCCCGGTTTGGCTGGAGGCATTGTTATGGACAAAGCACAGTGAGGATTCGAACCACATTGACCAATTCACTGCTGTGTGTGCTTTTACAGCGTGATTATATCATACTGAGATACGCTCTCAGCTCACGTTTCACCCGCTTCAAGTCCGAACACGTCAGAATCGGAATCAGCCCACGAATCTCATCTATGCTCCTATCCCACCATCGTAACGCCAGAAGAAGCCCGGTCAGCTCCCGGTCAAAGCGTTCACGGATGACTCTTGCGGGATTCCCTGCGGCCACAACGTACGGGGGAATGTCGCGTGTTACAGTGCTGTTGAGGCCGATTATAGCCCCGTCCCCGACATGAACGCCCGGCAATACCGTAACATTCTGCCCTATCCATACGTCATTGCCGACCACAGTATCACCCTTCAGCGGCAAGTCAGACATGGCCGGAGGAGTCTTGCCCCAGCCCCCGAATATGCAGAACGGGTACGTTGTCGCGCAGTTCATCTGATGGTTCGCGCCGTTCATGACGAACTCGACACCCGCACCAATCTGGCAGAACTTCCCGATGATGAACCTGTCGCCGATGAACTCGTAATGATGCGTTACGCTGGACTCGAAGTCCTGCCCGGCGTAGTACGAGAAATCCCCGGCGGTGATGTTGGGACGGGTCAGCGTGGGCTTGATGAGAGTCAGCGTGTTGATGCCGGGGATAGGGAAAATCATATTGGGGTCTGGCTGGCTTGTGTCTGTCATGAACTAGTGCCTCCTGTGTGTCTTGCGGTTGTCATGCTTCCTGCCTCCATTATTACGCACAAATTTTTCATTTATACTGTATATTCACAAAATAAAGGCAAATGAGATAATATGCACTCATGAATCCCATCAACCATGAAAGGAATGATACACCCTGTTCAACGGTACAACTATAGTATGTGTGCGGAGAGGCTCAAGAGTCGCGATGGCAGGAGACGGCCAGGTAACACTAGGCTCACAGGTCATCAAGTCAACAGCAAGAAAAGTACGCACACTCCTTGACGGCAAAATATTAACCGGGTTCGCCGGGTCTACTGCTGACGCAATGACATTGCTGGAGAAGTTCGAGGACTGCCTAGAGCAGGAAAAAGGCGACCTGATGCGCGGGGCGGTCAAGCTCGTGCGTGAATGGCGGCTCGACAAGGCACTACGCAGGCTCGAAGCCATGATGCTGGCGGCAAACACTGAGATGACACTCCTTCTTTCCGGCGCGGGCGACGTTCTCGAACCTGAAGGAGCAGCGGCATCAATCGGCTCCGGGTCGGGCTACGCGTTGGCGGCGGCAAGGGCTCTCGTCGAAGCTACCGGCATGAAGCCCGAAGACATCGCAAGACGTTCAATCGAGCTTGCGTCAGAAATCTGTATTTACACGAACAACAATATTATAGTAGAGGTGTTAGGCGAATAATGACAACCGAGAAAATCACACTCAGCCCCGAACTTACCCCCGCGAAAATCATCGAGCATCTGAACCGCTACATTGTCGGGCAGGACAAGGCCAAACGCTCAGTAGCAATAGCCCTCCGCAACCGCATACGAAGGCGCGCGCTCCCTCCCGAAATCGCCCACGAGATCATGCCTAAGAATATACTCATGGTCGGCCCTACAGGTGTCGGAAAAACTGAGATTGCCCGCCGTCTGGCCACTCTGTCAAATGCCCCGTTCGTCAAAGTCGAAGCCACAAAGTTCACAGAAATCGGCTACGTTGGCAGGGACGTTGAGACAATCATACGCGACCTGACAGAGTTCGCCGTCTCAATGGTCAGGAAACGCATGATTGAGGGTGTCCAGAAGCCCGCGCTTGAGAAGGCAGAAGAAAGACTCCTTGATGCCATGCTCCCAAAGCCTGAGCGCAAATTCTCAATGCCCGACTTCATGAAGGCTTTTACCGGCAAGGACGACGACGACACCAGCAAAGAGGAAGACCCGGAGCAGTCAGCAATCGAAGCCGAGAAGAACGAGCGAACACGCAAGAGATTCCTCAAGATGATGAGGGACGGGAAACTTGATGACCGCGACGTTGAGATTGAGGTAAGCGACAGCACTTCGCCGATTTCCGTTTTCGGCGCGCCCGGTATGGACGTTATGGGAATGGGTATCAACATCAACGAGATGCTGGGCGGCATAATGCCCAAGAAGACCAAGAAACGCAGCATGAAGGTGAAAGAAGCCCTCCGAATCCTGCAGCAGGAAGAAGCCGAGAAGCTCATAGACACCGAAGCAATGTCGAAGGAAGCCTTGGAGCTAGCGCAGGAAGACGGTATAGTGTTCCTCGACGAAATCGACAAGGTAGTCGTGAAGGGCGGCTCATCTCACGGCCCGGACGTAAGCAGGGAAGGAGTCCAGCGTGATTTGCTCCCAATCGTGGAAGGCTCGGTTGTGCAGACACGCTACGGCCCTGTGAAAACGGATCACATACTCTTCATCGCCGCGGGGGCGTTCAGCGGGGTCAAACCGTCAGACCTCATCCCGGAATTGCAGGGACGGTTCCCCATTCGCGTCGAGCTTGAGCCCCTCACAATCGAGAACCTGCAGCGCATACTCACAGAGCCGGAAAACTCCCTAATCCGCCAGTACAAGGCCCTGATCTCAACGGAAGGCACGGAGCTTGACTTCACGGACGAAGCAACGCAGGAAATAGCCCGTCTCGCGCACAAGATGAACTCTGAGATGGAGGACATAGGAGCGCGGAGGCTTCACACGATGATGGAGCAATTGCTTGAGGAAATCAGCTTCAGCGTCTCAGACATGGCCGAGGAGAAAATCACAATCACAGGCGAAATGGTGAAGGAAAAACTCGGCGGCTTGGTCGAGAACAGGGACATAAGGCGTTACCTTCTCTAGGCGGGGGAGGGAGGCTCAATTATGGAAATGCTGATGTATTCGGCTGACGGGGACGTGCTGGGCGATCTCTTGGACAAAACACGGCGTGTAGGGCGGGCGTTCCAGTCAAAACGAGAAGGAGAACCCCTCAACTATTATCACCTTGCCGGGATGCTCTCTGAGTTCTCGACGGCTAATGTCTACATTGTCGACAAGTCCGGGCATTTGCTGGGCTATCACTGGCTGCCTGATTACACGTCAAAGGCACTGTCTGAGAGTTTCCGGGACGGGGTCATGCCTGATGAGTTCGTCGTGAGGATGAACAGATGCCGGGACTCTGAGATTCACGACGAGGACGCTCCCCTGTTTGATGATGACTACGTGGGGGAGAAGCCGGAAAAGCACCTTATGTATGTCCCGGTAATCGGGGCGGGTGCTGAGAGGCTGGGAACTATAATGCTCGTGCGCGAAAAAATCCCGTTCAACGTGGAAGATATATTGCTGGCTGAATACTTGGGGATGCTGGCGGGGATACAGATACTCAACGAGCGGGCGAAAGTCCTTGAGGAGACAGCAAGAAGCCGCCTCAGCGTACAGATGGCCATGCGCGCCCTGTCATACTCGGAGCTTGAGAGCATGAAGCATATCATAGCCGAGCTCAGGGGCCCGGAAGGAGTTGCGATTGCGTCGCGTGTTGCTGACCGTGTGGGGGTTACCCGGAGCGTAATCGTGAACGCACTGCGGAAACTGGAGAGCGCGGGGCTGATTGAGAGCCGGAGCCTGGGCATGAAGGGGACGTACATAAAGATACTGAGTCCGCTTCTGCTTGAGTACCTAGACAAGCCTAAGACGGGCGCAAAGAATCAGTAGCAGGAATCATGAGACCGGGGGCAATCACTCCCGGCCTCTTTTGTTGTTGTCGCAAAAAAAACAGGCGGGGGAAAACTCCCTCACCTGTCAATCGTTGCCTGTGATGCTACTTCTTCTTGGCGGGAAGAGCCTTCTTCGGTGCAGCCTTCGAGCCTTTCTTCGCCGGCGCGCCCTCGTCCTCAATGTGGAAATGTGAGAGTGCCTCAGTGATTGACTCGACAAGCCCTGTCTGCTCAACTGCTCCTGCCGCGGCGCGTTCTGCGATTAACGCTGTCTCGTCCATGTCGTTCTTCACGCTCTCAAGGTTCTCCAGAATCTCGGTCGTTGACTTCGTTACGTTGTCGATTCCGGCGGC
>JAFSKV010000009.1 GCA_017448795.1 Synergistaceae bacterium
ACTCTCAGTAAAAATTTGTGAGATTTCGTTTGATTGGCTTTGTTGTACTATCGCTCATTCATTACACGCTGTATTCACTTGTCAATTAACCTTTTGCTTCATCGCCGCTATCTCGCAACGACAAGAGGGAATTATACGCCCATTTTCCCCAATGTCAACACCCACGCAAAAAACTTTTTCACGCCTTCAGCGCAAATCTGCCGTCTACTATAATATAGTCTCACACAAAGGAGGCACAAATTCATGAAGCACAAAGTCAGGCTCACAGTCATAGACAAAAAGCTGTTCCCCGAATTACAGCAACAGTACTGCGCAGACAAGGACTCCGGCGAATGCCCCTGCTACAACATCGGCGACGTGTTCGAGTTCCTCAGAGATGACGAGCGCGACGACTTCTGGCACTGCGGGATGAACACACTCGTCCACACCGACGCTGACCCCGCTACTGTCGCAGGAGGCCCGGACATTCCGCACTGCTCGGAATTGTGGGACGCTGTCAGCCGCTACATCTACACAGGGCTTCAGGGAGGCTCCATCATGAAGGGATGGATGGCGCGGGAAAATGAGATGATAGCCTGCTGCTCGGACGGAACCAGGCCGGTCATCTTCAAGATTGAACGCATCGACTACTAGGGAGGAATTATCATGAACGACATCATCAAGGCCATCAAGGAACGCAGGAGCATACGCAGGTTCAAGCACGACATGCCCAAGCGCGAGGACATCAGCGCAATCATCGAGGCGGGACTCTACGCGGCCAACGGAATGGGCAAACAGTCCCCGATCATCATTGCCGTAACGAACAAGGAACTCCGCGACAAGATTTCACGCGACAACTGCACAATCGGCGGGTGGCAGGAAGGCTTCGACCCGTTTTATGGCGCACCCGTCATCCTCGTTGTTCTTGCTGACACGGAGAGACCCACGCACGTTTACGACGGCTCCCTCGTCATCGGCAACATGATGCTCGCGGCTCACTCGCTCGGACTCGGAAGCATATGGATTCACCGGGCCAAACAGGAATTTGAGCGCGAGGACTACAGGAAGCTCCTTGAGGATTTGGGCGTTCACGGAAATTTCGAGGGAATAGGACACTGCGCGGTCGGCTACATTGACGGCGACATCCCACCAGCCCACGACATCAAACCCGGAAGAGTCTTCTGGGCTGAATAGTCTCACGCAAAAACTGAAGCAAGCAACAAGCCCGGCAACAGTCGTAAAATCAGGCAACAAGTCAGCAAGCAAGGCAACAATCGGCAAGACAACAAGCAACGAACACGGCAGCAAGTCAGCAAGAGTCCCTCTCAGAATCTCAGGGGGGACTCATTTTTTGGCCGCTGACAGACTCACCCCTTCCGCAAAAACTCAGCCCCTCCCTTCACACGGGCAATGCTAGAATCACTCACACATTCCCCACATTCGGAGGCTCATCATGGACATCAACGAGAGAAGCTACACTCAAACTTTCTGGCTCACGTTCATACGCGACACTTTCGGAATCATCAACCCGGAAGATTACGTTGACTTCGAGAAGCGAGTCGACATCGAACACGCAAAATTCATCGACGCTTATATCCCCTCAACAGGCACCATCATTGAGCAGAAATCACCGGGCAAAAATCTTGATGACGCATTCACACAGGCCAAAAACTATTACGACTGGCTCCCGTTCTCACAGAGAGGACGCTACATCATCACCTGCGATTTCGACACACTCCACATCCACGACATGGAAGAACCCACAAAGCCCCCCGAAATTATCCCGGTCAAGGACGCGACTAAGGACAATCTTTCGTTCCTCCTCACGCCCGGCGAAACACTGCCCCTCGAAGTCGCCGTGTCAGTCAAGGCAGGCAGGCTCGCAAAATCACTCTACGACTCAATGCTCGACTCACTCGGCAAGGTCGCAAAAGAACAGTCCTACGACAAAGACAAGTACACCAAAGCACGCGACAACATCAACGTCTTCTGCGTCAGGCTCGTCTTCCTCCTTTACGCCGAAGACTCCGGGCTGTTCGGCAAGAAACAGTTCCAGCATTACCTAGAAGCTCACAAAGACTCCGCAAGGTCAGCATTACGCGAACTCTTCACCGTCCTCAACCAGAAACCAGAAGAACGAGAGCCATTCCTCAGCGGCGAACTCAAAGACTTTCCCCACGTCAACGGCGGACTCTTCAGGGACAAAGTAGACTTCCCGCAACTTTCAGCAGACGAGCTCGCAATCATCCTCCGCGACATGGCCGAAGGGTTCAACTGGTCAGGCATCTCACCCACAATCTTCGGCGCAATCTTCGAGGCCACCATCAATGACGAAACACGCAAGGAGGGCGGCATTCACTACACATCAACCGTCAGCATACACAAGCTAATCGATCCGCTGTTCCTCGACGAACTCAACGCTGATTTGTCGCTCATACTCTCAGAGCCCCAGTCAGACGCAAGAACCCAAAAGCTCCTCGCCTTCCAAGACAGACTCGCCGCGCTGCGATTCCTCGACCCGGCCTGCGGTTCAGGAAACTTCCTCACTGAGTCATTCATCCACCTTCGCAGACTCGAAATCAAGCTCCTCGCCGCCATCCCGGAAGCCAGCAAGAGGAACGTCAAAGTCTCAATCACACAGTTTCACGGAATCGAAGCGCACAATTTCGCCGTCAACATCGCAAGAACCGCCCTCTGGATCTCTGACCACCAGATGTGGAAGGAAACCCAGCCCATCACAACAGCGCAGGAACCTCCCCTCCCCCTCAAAGACTACCACCACATCAAGGAAGGCTCCGCTATGGCCGAACTCCCCGATGAAGGCTGGATGCTCGGAGGCTGGAAGATACCTCATGACGATATGCTCTACATCATGGGCAACCCCCCGTTCATCGGACGCGCAAAACAGACACCGGGCCAGAAGAAAGAAGTGCAGGACATCTTCGGGAACGGCGAAATAGATTACCTCTCGTGCTGGTTCGCGAAAGCCTCAGAGTACGTACAGGACAAACGCACAAAGGCCGCCTTCGTCGCAACAAACTCACTCGTTCAGGGTGAACAGGTCGCTTACGTCTTCAAGCCCCTCCGAGACAGGTGGGGGATAAAGATTGACTTCGCTCATCAGCCGTTCGTGTGGAAGAATGAGCTTCCTGACCCAAAGAAGATGGCTCATGTTCACGTCGCAGTCGTATGCATCAGCACATGCCCCCCCGAAAAAAGAAGGCTCTACTCCTCAGACGGAACTTGCAGGCTCGTCGACAACATCAACTTCTACCTCGCTGAGGGCCCGGACGAGGATATTGCAGAGAGGACCAGCAGGCCCATCTGCCCCGGTGCCCCGGCCATGACAGCAGGAAACATGCCAGCAGACGGGGGGAATCTCATCATCAACGGGAGCGATTACGACGGCTTCATCAAGCGTGAGCCAAGAGCCGCAAAGTACATCAAACGCTTAGTAGGTGGAAATGAGTTCATCAACAACATTCCCCGCTGGTGCCTGTGGCTTGTGGGGGCTGATCCTGACGAAATAAGAAGTATGCCGATGGTCTACAAGAGAGTGAAGGACTGCAAGGAATTTAGGCGCAAGAGTTCACAGCCAAGACTCGCAGACACACCGCACCTTTTCAGGGAGCAGATGAACCCCGCGCATTATGTCGCATTCCCGCAAGTGTCATCTGAGAACCGCTACTATATCCCGGTGGGCTGGCTTGACGACTCCGTGATACCAAGTTCACAGCTGAGGATTATTCCTGACGCTACACTGTACGATTTCGGTGTGCTGACGAGCCGTGTGCATATGGCGTGGATGAGGAGGGTCGGCGGGAGGCTGAAGAGCGATTACAGGTACTCGGTGGAGATGGTGTACAACACGTTCCCGTGGCCGGGCAGTCTAGTGGGTAGTGGGGAGTGGTCAGTGGATAGGGGGAAGAGGCTAGTGCCTAGTGGGAAGTGGTCAGTGGATAGGGGGAAGGACAAGGCACCAGCCACTAATCACTACGAACTAATCACTGAGACCGCGAGGGGGATACTTGAGGCGAGGGCGGCGAGTCCGGGAGTGAGCTTCGCGGGGCTGTATGACGACACAGTGATGCCGCTTGAGCTTAGGAGGGCGCATGAGAGGAATGACGCTGAGGTTCTGAGGGCTTACGGGTGGGATGAGGATATGAGCGAGGAGGATGTGGTGAGGGGGCTGTTCGGGATGTATCATGAGATTACGGGGAAATGAAGGGAGGTGAGAGAGATGAGAAGGAGCTATGTGTTTGACCGCAAGCTGACCGAGGAAGAGATCCGGGAGCTTGTCGACAGCTACGAGTATGACCCTGAGCATTACCCTGATGACGGCGGCAGGATATGGGACGAGTTCGGGAATCCTACGGAGGCGACGATATGCGCGTGGTATGAGTCGGACCACGGGATAACCGAGGGGCCGTTCACGGATGAGGAGTTCGGGGACTGGCTGGATGAAGTTTGCGCGGAGGCAGATGCGGAGATGGCAGAAGATGAGGCACGCAGAACCGACCAGCGGATTCCGGCATGACGTGAAGCGTGAAAGGAAGGGGATATACCGCGGCCTGCTGACGAAGGGCGGGGAGCTTGACAGAGTGGTGAAGATGCTCGAACGCGGTATACCCTTGCCGCCAAAGTACCGGGATCACCAGCTTCATGGTGAGCGTGAAGGGTCGCGGGAATGCCACGTGAGGCCGGATTTCCTGCTGGTGTACAGGCTTGAGGGCGAGGACTTGCTTGTGCTTGAACGTCTTGGGAGTCATGCGGAGCTTTTCGAGCTATGACGTATAATATCCTCATCCCAAAATTTCACTGTCAGGAGATGTGTTGCTTTGACATTCGCAGGCATGTTCGGTGATTTGATCGTTCTGTTCTCGTTCCTGCTGGCGGGCTTCGTTGTCCGCGAAATCGTGAAACCCCTTCAGCGTCTCTACATTCCCGCGGCGGTAATCGGCGGAGTGTTAGCCCTCATCATGGGGCCCCAGGTCCTCGGATGGGTTGAGATTCCCAAGTCGTTCGGCTCAATGGCCGGGGTAATGATTAACCTTGTGCTTACGTGTACGGTTATCGGTGTCGACATGAAGAAGTCCAAGCTCAACGCGTATCTTGCTCACCTGTGCATCATGGTGTCGATTTACGGTATGCAGATGTGCGTAGGTACGTGGCTCGGCTCAATGCTTAGCGGTACATGGCCGGAATTGCCGTTCGGTTGGGGAACTGCGGCGGTGTTCTCGTTCTGGGGCGGTCATGGCACGGCGGTAGGTGCCGGGAAAGTCTGGGCTGACGAATACGGAGTCCAAGGCATAACGGACATCGGTATGATTATGTCGACAATAGGAGTCCTCGCCTGCATGGTCGTGGGAATGGTCATCATCAACTGGGGAGTCCGCCGCGGTTACGCCACACAGGCCACGAACGACTACAAGGCCAACCCCTCAATGTTCGGAGGAGTCCTCCCGCCCGAAAAGCAAACCCCAATAGGCATGGCCAAAGTCTCAAGCTCAGGCATCGACAACTTTTCGTTACAGCTCTCAATAGTCCTAGCATGTATGTTACTCGGCAATAACGTTATGTCGTGGCTGAAGGGAATTATCCCGGCCCTGAAGCCCCTTCCTGCCCTCATGAACGGAATACTTGCCGGAATAGTCGTGTGGAACATCATCAAGCACACAAGCCTCAAAGGTTACGTAGACCGCCGCACGATAAATTCAATCTCAGGCCTCGGCCTCGAAATCATCATAGTCTCAGCAATGGCTACAATGAATCTCAAGATGGTTACTGACCTGTTCGCCCCGATTCTCATCGTCAGCGCGGCCATGATAGCAATCACTGCCCTGTTTGCGATCGTCCTGTGCAAGTGGTGGCACCGTGATAACTGGTTCGAGAAGTGCTGCGGTTCATTCGGCGCGTCAATGGGTACTGTTCCGACGGGACTCGCATTGATTCGCTGTGTTGACCCTGACAGCAAGACGGATGCCGCTGACACACTCGCAATCGGTAATTCTATCTGGGCTCCTGTCTACGGGAGTATGCCCGCGTTAGTGCCTATGTTCGCGGTTACTATGGGGCTGTATATGCCGATAGGGATCGGGTTCGCTATGATGGTCGTGCCAATTGTGATAGGAGTGATATTCTTCCGTAAGAAATAAGCTGCGTGGGACTGTCAGGCAACGGAGGGCAGTCCCATTTTTGTAGCAACAAGAAGCCTCCCTCATTCCCTGAAATCACACGAAAAGTTTGCGCCTCACATGCCAGTAAGCAATCATAGTAGCGACTCCAGTTATCGCCCACGAGACCGGGTAAACGTCAATCAATGTAGCAAAATCATTTTCCCACGTGAAGACCGTGTACACCCAAATAATCCTAAGCACACAGCATCCCAGTAACACCAGCACCGACGGCAGCATCGAGTAGCCCATTCCGCGCAGGCATCCCCCGCTGACCTCGTATATGTTCGTCATCCACAGGAACGCAACAGCATGTATCATCCGGATTTCAGCGTAACGCAGGACTTCCGGGTTCACCGTGTAGAGGCTCAGAAGCTCCGTCTTCCACACCGCGCAGACTAGGCACACAATCCCCGTCAGTATTACCCCCGCCGACATCGTGAGAGAGAATACACGCTTGCACCGCCCGTAATCGCCTGCCCCGAAATTCTGGGACGTGAACGTTACAGCCGCTTGTGTGAACGCCGCAACAACATAGTACGTCAGGAAGTCAAAGTTTATTGCCGCCGCAGACCCCGCGCTTGCGTATGAGCCTAGGGAGTTTATCGCTGTCTGTATTGTTACGTTTGAGACCGAGAACAGCATTCCCTGAAGCCCGGCCGGAAGCCCTATCCTCAGTATCTGCGTGAAATGCTCCCGCCTCATCATCAAGTCCCGAATCCTGAAGCGGAACGGCTCTTCCTCAGTCATAAGGTAGTACATAATCATGAATGAGCTGACAACGTTTGAGATTACAGTAGCCAGTGCCACGCCGACGACACTCAGCTTCAGGCCTACAACGAATATCAGGTTGAGCAGAATGTTGATTACCCCGCCCAGTCCCAGGCTCCACAACGGCCGCTTGCTGTCCCCCTTGCTTCTGAGGATTGCGGAGCCGAAATTGTAGAGCATGATGAACGGCATACCCAGGAAGTATATCCTGAAGTACACGACGGCCAGGTCAATAATGTCATCGGGGGTGTTCATGAGAGTCAGAAGTGGCTTCGCGGCGGCCAGTCCCCATATGAGGAGGATTACCCCGCTGATTAGAGCGAGCATGATTGAGGTGTGAACAGCGTCGTGAATTTTCCCGGTCTCGTTGCGTCCAATGCACCGGGCTACTACGACATTTGCCCCGATTGAGAGTCCCACGAACAGATTCACCATGAGATTTATTGCCGCGCCGTTGCTGCCTACTGCTGCCATTGCTTGGGGGGAATCGAAGCGTCCTACTACTGCCACGTCCGCGGAGTTGAAGAGCTGCTGAAGCATCATGCTTGCCGCCAAAGGGAGCGCGAAGAGAAGTATCTTGCCCAGCAGAGGGCCGTGAAGCATGTCTATACTTTTGCCGTGATTGTGAAGGCCTAAGTGTGCCATTAGTCTCACTGCCTTTCTCTGACGTAAAGCACAGGGAGTGAATCACCCTCGGATTTCTCCCTGATCTCGAAGCGGCTGCCGAAAGCCTCAAACATTTTCTTGAGCTTGCTGAAGCCGTAATGCTTCGTGTTGAAGCCGGGTATTTCCTTGGGAAGCGTGTTGCCCAAGTCCGCCAGCCTAACCCATTCTTCATTGGGGAAAACTGTATTGATGACTCTGGTTATTTCGTCCTCTATCTTGTCTCTTGGCGGAAGGATATTCTCGCTGTCATGGCCGGACTCGCCTTCTTCCTTCACATCCCCCTGTTCCTTCTGGAGCATGTCGAGATACTTGAACTCCTCACATGCCCGCATCAACGGCTCAGGAGTTTTCTCCTCGCCCATCCCTATGACAAGCATTCCCGACTCTCTCAGCCTTATTGCCAGCTTCGTGAAATCGCTGTCAGACGTTACGAGGCAGAAGCCGTCAACATTCCCCGCGTACAGTATGTCCATAGCGTCAATCACCAGAGCGGAGTCGGAAGCGTTCTTGCCGCTGGTGTAATTGAACTGAACTATCGGTGTCATAGCGTACTTCAGAATGACATCCCGCCATGACTGCACGGCCTCAATGTTCCCGTAAACCCTCTTGTACGTCGCGAAACCATATGCGCTTATCTCGCGTAATATCAGCTCAATGTAACGCCATGAAGTATTTTCCGCGTCAATGAGAAGAGCAATCTGCTTCCTGTCTGTAACTGCCATAAATCAAGCCTCCTGACTGTGGATTTTCTGGATTATAGCACCCGCCCTGAGTATAATAGCTTCATCCATAACATAACGTAAGGTAGGGAAATTTTCTCGTGGACAGTATCACCAAAGCCGCCCTTCTCCTTAACACACTCAGAGCTTCCCACAAAATATTTGAGCGTCTCTGTTCAGGCTATGACCCCTCCGAATTGTGGCAGTCTGACTCTTTATGGAAGGAACTCGGACTCACAGTAAGGATGCGTGAGAGGCTTGCGGAACTTCTTGCGGGTGATTGGGCTGAACGTGAGGACGAACTACTCTACCAATTCTGCGCAAGGTTCATCACGTCAAAAGATTTAGATTACCCGGCAAGACTCTTTGACCTGAAGAAGCCCCCCATAGGACTCTACGTGAAAGGCAGCGCGAATCTCTCCCTTCCTTCAGTCGCCATTGTAGGCACCCGGAAATGTACAGCCTATGCTGAGGGCGAGGCAACAAAACTCGGCAAGGCTCTTGCGCAGGCAGGATTTATGACAGTCAGCGGGGGCGCAAAGGGCATCGACACAGCAGGACACAGGGGGACTCTTTCAGGGGACGGTGTTACTGTCGTGATATTCGGGAACGGACTCGACCGCACATATCCAGTCGAGAACAGGGACTTGTTCGCCAGGGTTCTTGAGCGCGGGGCGTGGGTCAGCGAATATCCTTTTGGGACAAACGGCAACACTTGGCGTTTCCCGGAAAGAGACAGGCTCATTGCGGCGATAGCGGCTCATGTTGTGCTTGCGGAATCTCCCGAAGACGGCGGGGCAATGCACACGGCAAATACGGCAAAAGAGCTTGGGCGTGACACTTGGTCAATACCGGGAAACATCGACAAGGACTCTAACACGGGCTCGAACAAGATCATGAACGAGGGTGTCAAGAATCTATACAGCATAGGCGGGTTCATCCGGGAAATCACGGCGGAACATGGCCAGGCCAGCATAAATTTTGACGATGACGAGGAGAAGCCCGGCCATGAAAACGCGTCCCTTTCACCTGTCCTTGACGACAGCGGGAAGGCCGTTTACTCCCTTCTGCAGAGGATGGGGGCGAAAACTGACGATGATATAGCGGCTGAGAGCGGGCTGGATTTTGAGGATGTAAGCATGGCACTTATGACTCTGGAAGCCGAGGGGCTTATACGGAACATAGGGGGCAGGTACGCCGCTTTATAGGCGCGGGAATAAACAGCCCGGCTTTTTTTGTTGCCTCAAGAAAAGTTTGCGGATATAATTTTTCCATTCACAAAAATTTTCCAGACATGACAATTTCAGCTCAGACATAAATCTTACAGGAGGCAGAATATCTTGAAGCTGATATTCCTTGATATTGACGGAACACTAACCGTCCCGGGCGAGAACACTCCACCGGCAAGTGCTGTTGACGCAATCGCAAAAGCACGCGCGAAAGGCAACAAAGTCTTCCTCTGTACAGGCCGCAACCCCGACATGCTCAAGCCGCTTCTCCGCTTCCAGTTCGACGGCTACATCTCATGCGCCGGTGGTTATGTCGCTGTCGGTGAAGACTACTCCGAAATCCTCTACAACCACCCTATGACCAATGAACAGCGTGACAAAGCACTAACTGCCCTCCACAATCAGGGGGTCTTCTGCACGATTGAGGCGGAAAAAGGCTCGTGGGGTGATGAGAATCTCGGCGAGTTCCTCAGCGGTCAGGGCGAGGGAAACAGTGAGCTTGAACGCTGGCGTAAGGCTCTTGCGGGGAATCTCGGCATCAAGCCCATGAAGGACTATGACGGCTCGCCAATCTACAAGGTCGTCATCATGTGCCAGAAAATGGAGCAGCTTGACGAGGCGAAAGCGGCTTTAGGCGACGGCTTCAGCTTTGTGGTTCAGGACGTGCAGGTGGGACAGTCAACATCTCGGTGCATCAACGGCGAAATCATGGACAAGGCCTTCAACAAGGGACTCGGCGTGAGGATAATCGCTGAGAAATTCGGTGTCCCGATCTCCGACACAGTAGGCTTCGGGGACAGTATGAACGATCTGGAAATGATACAGACGGTAGGCTACAGCGTCTGTATGGCGAACGGCTCCGAGAGACTCAAGTCGCTTTCTGACATGGTATGTCCGTCAGTGAGCGATGACGGTTTGGCGAAGGCGTTTGCGGAATTAAAGTTAGTCTAACTTTCAGGGAGGTAATATTTCATGGCACTGGATTACAGGAAATGTGCGGAAGAAATCGTTTCCCACATCGGCGGACGGGAGAACATCGTCCAGGCGGCTCACTGCGCTACACGTCTCCGTCTCGTCATCAAGGACAACGGCAAGGTCGACAAGAAAGCCCTTGAGAACGTTGACGGCGTGAAGGGAATGTTCGAGAACAACGGACAGCTCCAGCTCATCAT
>JAFSKV010000058.1 GCA_017448795.1 Synergistaceae bacterium
ACTCATAATAACACGCAGTGCCGGGTGAAATTTTCCTGACACTGCGCGCATTTTAGGGGGAAGGATAAACAACGTCGATGACGCAATTGCGAGTGAGTATTTTACCGCGACTAAAACATTTCCGCTATGCTTCTTGCGTCTGGAGGACAGCCTTTCACGTTTCTTGCTGACCCTGAACAGCATCGCCCTACTCCTAACGCGCCGTCAGGAATCTTTTTCCCGCGCCAGCCCTGGCCGATGTATATCTCCTGCCCCCGCCCCTTGCTTTCAGTGTGCAGTGCCCGGACAAGAGCCGCATAACACGCAGAGCACGCCGAGTCCTCGTGAACATTCCGCGTAAGGTGAGCGACTCTCCCTGAAGGCTTGGGATAACTCCCGGCATTCTCCGGCGGATTTATGTCGGTGATGTCATCGGGGGAAAATTTTGTTGACCCTGCCCCCCACATTTCCGCGACTTGGATATACGGGACGCTGAACAAATCCAGCCCCATCAGCCTCGCCCCGTAAGCATCAATCATGACCGGGTCAGTTCCGCAGAACATCCTGTTTGTGTGAACGGGATCGCCTCCTTCCTCGAAGTCGAGATCACCGCAAATGCTGTCGACGATAATCAGCCCCGGTTTCAGGACAGCCCCCAATGCCGCAATAGGACGGGTGAGTCCCAAAGCATGGAAGCGGCTCTTCTCTTTGTCAGGGAGGCAGCCCTTAAGGTTCTTGAGAGCGCATGTCATCTTTGTCTGGCAATGTCCCTTCAAGACCGGGAGATTCACGAGAAATCCCGCGTCAAGTGCGAGTTCACATACTTCAAGCGGCCCTATAGTCGAGTCAACTTTCCGTGTCTTGACGTGTTTCAGGTCAACAAATGGGACTTTGTAGCGTTTGCAGACTTCATCATACCCGGCGGCCTTCATGGCTCTCATTGTCTCATCGCCTACCCAGCTTCCTTCGGCTATAGTGATGTCATCAGCTCCGTTCTCCCTGAAATACTCTATGCAGCCTGCGAGAATCCCTGCGTGGGTCGTCGCGCCGTTTTCGGGATTCCCGGCGACTACTAGGTTCGGTTTGAGGACGATATTTGCCCCGGATGGTACGAGGGCTTTTGCGTCTGAGGCCTCAAGAAGAGAGAGAGTCATTGCGCGGGAGTCTGTGCCGTAAATGTTGCGGATTTTTCTCATGATAATTTCTCCTGTGTGTCGTATGAATTGAACGGGAAAACGTAAAGGAATGTCGTGTAATACAAGGCGTAAGTCTCATCTGCCTGGCTCAGAAGAAGCACAGCGAATACCAGCAAAGGAGGAATCCCCTGCTTCATCCTGCCCAGCCCCCTTATCATGCTCCCTATAAGCAGGAAGAAGAACGGCCACCCCAGGCAGACAGCTACGTTAAGCCAGCCGTTCACGCCGTCGCCGTGAGGAAATCCCCCGTACACTGAACCGTAATGATAATAATCGTATGACCTCAATCCCAGCCCTGTCCAAGGAGAAATGAAGCTCATCCTGAGAAGCATGAAGGAGTCAGCCACCCTTTCAGCAAGAGATGATGTCCTCGTCAGCATGTTCCGGGGATCTATTTTCTGCTGGATGGTGTCGCTCTGCCATATGAAGAAGACTGTTGCAATCCCCGCAAGGAAAATGAGCGCGTAAACGATGATGTTGTGCTTCACTGACTTGTTGAACGTGAACACCAGGGCCAGGAGAAGCGCGAGGCATATATAGCCCATTGATGACTGCGAGGCAAGGAGGGCGACTATTATCACGCCGAATTTCCTGACATAGTAGCGCATGTTTGTGGGATTGATTTTCACGAACTCGTCGACAAACAGCACAAGGATGAAGAATATTATGATCTGGTACTGTCCCGGCTCCTGGTATATTGATGCGACTCTTCCGCCCCAGTCCCTGAATAAGTAGAACACCTGAACGGCTACTCTGCCCTGCCTTTCACCCCGTCCGATTCCTGTTGTAATGTATATCACGTAGGTTATGAGGGTTGCCGCCGAGAGCTGGGACAATGCTTTTAGGAGACGCTCGCGGAAAATCCTGAAGTCTGACACAGAAAGAAGAAGGTAAACACACAGCACTGTACCGGGAGGCCCGACTAGTGAAGTGAAAGTGTAGCTGCCCATAAGAGTACCCATAACAAGCCACATGGACATGAGACACATAAGGCCGAAAGAAAAAATGTTGAAACGCTTGTTAGATTTTATCCCCCACAAGAGAAGGCATGTAAGCAGTGTAAGGATTCCTTTAGGGCCGCCGCTTAGGAGTTTAACCGCCCCTTGGTTTCCTGAGAATATTACGATTTCCCAAGCAGCCGCCCATTCGAGGAAGTTCACGAGGGATTTCTGCTTCACGTTCTTTATTGATGCCATGCCAAAGCCTCCGGGAGATATAGATTTTACGGAGAATTATAGCAACCTTTGACGCAAAAATTCAGGTGCTTGAAGCGCGTTTGCGGGTTTGATTCTGGGGCGTTAATGTAAAATATAAACAGGAAGGTGAAAGAATGATACAGAAAATCACGACCGAGAAAGTCAAAGTAACCAACACAGGATCAGGAATGCCAGAAGCCATCAGCATGGCCGAGGAAGCCGCGGGTCTCCTGAGCCTCAGCATGAAGGAAAGCCTACGTGCCCGTCTTCTTGCGGAGGAAACATTGAGCATGGTGCGGGCAGTGGCAGGGACATTCAGCGCGGACTTCTGGATTGAGCTGGAAGAAAGGACGTTCACGATTCACCTTGAGGCAAAATCCGAGCTCGACTACCCCAAGCGCCAGGAGCTTCTTTCAGTGTCAACAACCGGGGAGAACGCGGCTCATCTTGGAATCATGGACAGGATACGCGGGATGATTGAGGCCGGGATTTACGGGGTCGAGGAAAGTTTCAGGCTTCAGGCGGAATACGGGACGGGGATGTTCTCGTATGGTGCGCTGGGAGTGCCTGATGACGGGATGGCGGAGGCTATGTACTCGTGGTCAATGCAGAAGTACAAGGACGACGTTGAGGCCAGTGAAGATGATCCGGAATTGTCGGATGAGCTGGAGAAGTCGATAATAGCGAACATTGCTGACGATGTGCAGGTCGGTATCAAGAAGGACAGCGTTTTACTCGTTGTCGTCAAAAAATTCTAGGAGGCGTTCACAATGAAGAAGGTATTATGCGCGTTGTTGCTGGTAATTGTGATGTGCGGTTCAGTCATGGCCGCCGGGAGCAAGGTGGACTCAGGAATCCTAACGTACTTGGGGACAACTGAGGGCGAGTTCCAGGAGGCACTCGACGATCTGAGGAAGGCGCTCACGCCCCTTATTGCCGATGAGGAAGCCAGGCGGGAATGGGAGGATTACGACCTGCTGGAGGGCTTCCTGTCCGAGCTGGTGAAGTCAAGGAGGGTTGTGCATTTCTACGACTCACTGCTGGCTATGCAGATGGCACTCCGGGCCCGGCACATTGACGAGATTGTTCTTCCTGAGCCTGTAGTGATGTACCTTGTCGCCAACAACCCCAAGGACTACGAGATTCAGTTCTCGCTTAACATGATGCCGTCAACAATATCATTCGGCTTCAAGGCAGGCAACAACGCCCTCAAGAAAGACTTTGACGCGGCGATAAAGGCCATGAAGGAAGACGGGACGTTAATGCTGATTGAGGAGAAATACATAAAGAGTCTCGGCACTAACGAGCCTGAAGAGGTCAAGTTCACGGAGTTCAAGGGGTCAAAGCCGATAAAAGTTGCAGTAACGGGAGACTTGCCGCCCATCGACTACATAGCTACGGACGGCCGGGCAACAGGCTACAACACAGCAATCCTCGCGGAAATCGGAAAGCGCCTCAAGCGCAGCATCCGGGTGATGAGCGTTGATTCCGGCGGAAGGTCAGCCGCTTTAGCCTCAGAACGCGCTGATGTCGTCTTCTGGTACAGGAACACAGAAGGCCTCAAGACCCCCAAGAAAGTCGGCAGGAACCTCAAGGGAGTAATGCGCGACACCCAAGGGGCGGGAATAATCCTGTCCGAGCCTTATTACGAGTGGGACACTGATTTAGTCGTCGGAAGGTCAAAGTAGCGTGAAGAAATTACTGTTTGCCTTGGCTGTCATGCTGGGGCTTTCTTTATGCGCAACGTCCCACGCCCTCGAAAAGCGCGTGATAACTCTCGGAATGCTGGAGAAACTCAACACAACGGAGGAAGTTTTCTCTCAGGAATGGCAGAAATCCTTTGCGCCCAACAATGAGCTTCTAGAAGTACGCGTGAAATTCTACCCAAACTTGAACGCCCTCCAGATGGCACTGAACGCCGGGGAAATCAGGCACATAGTCCTGCCTGAACCGTCAGCAGAATACCTCATGAACCAGAATCCCGAATATGAGTCAGTCCTAGTGCTTCACTCTCACGGTATGGGGCTTGCATTCGGTTTCAGGTCAGACAACACGGACCTACGCGACAAGTTCAGCCAGGCAGTGAGGGACATGCGCAGCGACTGGACGTTATCCGCGCTTGAAGGGATGTACATAGCTACGCCGGGAAGGTCAGAGCCTCGTCCTGTTGAGTTCGCGAAATTTGACGGTGCCGGGACAATCCGGGCGGCAGTTACAGGTGATTTGCCTCCTGTTGACTTCATGGCCGCTGACGGGACACCTGCGGGGTTCAGCACTGCGGTGTTGGCGGAAATCGGGAAGCGTCTGGGCGTAAACATTGAGATGATGAATGTTGATTCGGGGGCGAGGAGTTCGGCTCTTGCGTCAGGGAGGGCGGATGTTGTCTTCTGGTATGAGGTCGTGAAGGGAGCTGAGAGTCAGCCGGATATTCCTGAAGGTGTGATAGTGTCTGAGACATATTACGACTGGGAGAAGTTCATTCACCTGCGCAAGAAATTAAGCTCCGGGAGTTCGTGGGGCTGGAATATATTTGACGGCGGATTTCTGGATTTCTACTTCCACAACTGATGAGGATTGCGGATATTTTTGCGGGGATTGGGGGCATAAGGCTGGGCTTCGAGGCGGCAGGGTGTGAGTGTGTGTTCTCGTGTGAGATTGACCCTTCAGCCCGTGAGACTTACGCCGCTAATTTCCGCGACATTCCAGCGGGCGACATCAGGGACGTGAAATCCTCAGACATCCCGGACTTCGACATACTTCTTGCGGGCTTCCCCTACCAGGCGTTCTCGGTGATAGGCAGGCGCGAGGGATTCGCTGACACGACAAGGGGGACTCTGTTCTTCGAGATTGAGCGGATACTAAGGGACAAGAATCCCCCGGCGTTCATGCTTGAGAACGTCAGAAACCTCACAGCCCACGACAAAGGCCGTACATTCCGCGTAATCATGAATCACCTTGAGGCACTAGGCTACCACGTCCACGCCAAAATCTTGAACGCCCTCGACTTCGGCCTCCCCCAGAAGCGCGAACGTGTTATAATCGCGGGCTTCCGGGAAAATGTGCTGTTCACGTTCCCTTCCCCCGTCCCTGAATGCGAGCGGAAAAAGTTATCCGACATCCTCGAACCCAATCCGCCGGAAAAATATTACGTCAGCGAGTCCATAAGGTCATCACGTCTTGCCCGGCTCAAGGACAAGAATTTTCCCCGCCCCTACATCTCCCACGAGAACATAGCAGGGACTGTAACACCTCATGAATGGTCAGCGGCACTAAGGGCTGGAGCGTCGGCAAACTACATCCTCATCAATGACGAGCGGCGGCCTACGGAACGCGAGATGCTTAGGCTGATGGGATTTCCTGAGAGCTTCAAGGTTGTTGTGCCTTACGGGAAAATGAGGCAGCAGTGCGGGAACTCTGTGGCTGTCCCGATGATTGAGGCGGTTGCGCGGGAGATGGTCAAGGCTATGAGGCAGGCGGAATGAATATCACTGAGGCAAGAGAGGCTTTAGACAGGCTGATACGGAAGTCGCGGATACATTTCTACAAGCCGATTGACGAAATCAGCTCGGAGTTGTTCGGAAGGGTATGCACAAGCAGCTCACGTTTTCAGGATAACTTGTTCGACCAGAACGCTATTCCCCCGGAAGTCCTGCAAGTTCTCGGAAGCGTCAACCGTGAAACAGGCGGAAGCATCGAGGCGTATATCTACGGCAGGTTCATGGACAGGCATTCGCAGCTAAGACAGGCACTCGATTACTGTAACTCATCATCTCCCGGAACATTCAGCGTAAAGAAGTTCATAGACTCGTTCAGGAATGAGCCGGGACTCAAGCGGAGTCTAGACAAAGTTTATGAGATTATAGTTTACGCGCTGTTCTCTGCTCTGGCGGAAGCTGTGAATCTCCGGGTGGAAGTTTCCGCTGACGAGTCGAAATCTGGCATTCTCTCTGAGTTCGGGGACTTTGCTGAAAAAGTTATGCGCCTGACTCCTGACTGCCTTTCACGCTCTGAGCCTGCGAGAATCTACCGTGCCGGGACGACCAACGCCGCAGACAGGGGAATCGATATATATTCCAGCTGGGGAGCGGTGATTCAGGTTAAGCATCTGAGGCTTGATGAGGAGTTAGCGGAGGACATAGCCGGGAATATCTCAAGCGACCGTGTAATCATAGTGTGCCGGGACGCTGACAAGGGTATAATACTTTCACTGCTGACACAAATAGGCTGGCGGAGTCATATACAGAGCATCATAACGGAGGACGAGCTAGTATCATGGTACGGCAAGGCACTTCGCGGAAAATACTCGGACATGACAGGGGAAAAATTGCTGTCATATCTCCGCTCTGAGATTGCAAACGAGTTCCCCGCAACAGATAATATACCCCGCATCCTGAAATCCAGACAATACAAAGGAGTCTGATACCGTGAAAAAATTTCTCTGCACCCTAGCACTTCTTGCCCTACTCGGCTCTTGTGTCAGGCAAGTGTGATGTAGTATTCTGGTACGAAGCCAGCAAGCTGGCGGAATGGAATCTTGACGCGGGAGAAGACGTGCTGCTTTCAGAGCCTTATCTTGAGCGGCACACGTTCATGCACCTGCGTTTTGATGAAGACTAAAGGAGGATTGTTACTCATGAAGAAAGTTTTATGCGCGTTAATGTTAGTGCTTGTGTTCACAGCGGCAGCATCAGCACGGCACAAGGTCGGTGTAGTCGAACGCCTCAACGTTACACCTGAGAATTTCCGCGAGATGACACACACCATCGAGAAGGGCAACATCGTAATCGTCGCAAACACAACAGAGAGGCCGGAGTTCACGTTCTACAGCTCAATGAACCAGATGATTATGGCACTCAACGCGGGCGAGATTGACGAGGTGCTTTTCCCTGAAGCGCAGGCGGAATATTTCCTCAGCCTGAACCCCGATCACGTCATCAAGTGCATGGTCATGATGAAGGATGCACCGTTCCTGCTGTCATTCGGATTCAGCGCGGAGAACAAAGACCTTTGCGAGTCATTCAGCCGGGCCCTTGCCGAGATGAAACGGGACGGGACTCTCGTAACGCTTTACGGGAAATACATTCTCGGAGCGAACACGGCAGTCTTTGAGGAGAGCGCGATTGCTGACCCGTCGAGAATGTCCCAGGCTCCCGTTGTGTTCAGGAAATTTGACGGCGCAAGGGAAATCAGGATAGCAGTAACAGGGGACATGCCTCCGATAGACTACATTGCCCCGGACGGTTCTGCACAGGGCTTCAACGCGGCAATACTCGCTGAGATCTGCGGACGGTTGGGGCTGAACGTCAAGCTCCAGAATATCGAGTCGGGCGCGAGGGTAGCAATGCTGACTTCGGGAAGGTCGGACGCTGTATTCTGGTTCGAGCACAAGCGCGGCGCGAAGGACTCACATGACGCACCGGAAGGCGTGATACTCTCAGAGCCTTACTTCCAGTTCGATACTTTCTGCCACATAGGCAGGCGGTAACCGCAAAAATTCGGGGGGGTGAACAGCCTCGCTGCCATTCATCCCCCTTCCTTGTCCCTATTTCCCGCCGTAAAACTCGCTCTCAGTCTTTGAACGCTCAACAAGAATCGTGTTCTGCCGGAACAGCTTCAATGCCTCGTCCATGATCTTGCGCACGGCCTCTTCTGACGCGTCAATTATCACGCACACAAGAGTCTTCTCGCTGAACGTCTTTTCGCCCTCGTGCCAGAATCCTTCGGCATCATATATCGTGTAGCCGTCCACATATTTCCCCGCTATGTTCACGAATATCCGCCTCGCGTCGCCCTGGTCGTATGTCTGCCTGCCTGTCTTGCCGTCATTCAGCCCGATGTACAGCGTGTACTTCGTGTGTGGCTTGAGGCTGAGAGCGTATGATGACGAGGCCGTGAGAAGCGCGAGCATCAACGCCGCTGTGATGAGTGTGAGAATTTTTCTGCGCATTGTGATTCATCCTTCCTGAAAATTTTTCTGCCGCAAGTATAATATACCCAATCCATTACACGGAAGGAGACAATAATTCATGCCCTTAAGCGAAATTCTCTACAGGATACTCATACAGGGCGGCTCATACATGACTATCCTGCGGGGACTCAACGCTACTATCTACATTTCCCTGCTGTCCATGTTGTTTGGGACTCTTCTCGGCGCGCTCGTGTGTATGCTCAGGATGTCCCGCGTCAAAATCTTCAGCATTCCCGCAAAACTCTACATTGTCATCCTCAGAGGCTCGCCGGTCTTGATGCTGTTGATGCTGATGTATTACGGCATATTTGCCCGCAGTCCGTTAGACGCGAACACAATCGCAATCATCACATTCTCCCTCAACGTGGCAGCGCATGTGGCGGAATTGCTCCGTGCTTCAGTCATGGCGACAGACAAAGGACAGGTTGAGGCGGCAAGGACCCTCGGCTTCTCGGCGTGGCAGGCATTCAGGCTCATAACCCTTCCCCAAGTCATCAGAATCGCAAAGCCCGTGTATCAGTCAACAGTAATCAACCTCATACAATGGACAAGCGTTGTCGGCTACGTCTCAATCACAGACCTTACACGCGTCATCAACAACATAGCCTCGCGGACAATGCAGCCGATGGTAACAATCATAATCGGGATGCTGATATATCTTGCTCTCGCCTACATCGTCAACGGGATATTCGCCCTCACAGATTACCTGCAGCACAGAAAGGAGTCCTTAGCATGAGCCTCATAGAAGTACGGAATCTCAGCAAGTCATTCGGGAGTCTAAGCGTCCTTCATGATGTGAGTCTTAATGTTGAGGAAGGTGAAAGGATTGCGGTAATCGGCGGCTCAGGTTGCGGAAAAAGCGTGTTCCTACGTTCGCTTGAGCTTCTCGAACGTCCAGACAGCGGGCAGATATTCATTGACGGCGAGGAGATTACGGCCCGGGGTGCTGACGTGAACAGAATCCGGCGCAAGATGGGCATGGTGTACCAGAAGTTCTACCTGTTCTCACACATGAACGTGATGGATAACTTGTGCCTTGCCCCCGTAAAGCTCGCAGGAGTCTCACGCGAAGAAGCCGAGTCCCACGCCATGGAATGGCTGTCGAAAGTCGGACTCACGTCAAAGGCCCGCTCAATGCCCGACAAACTCTCAGGCGGCCAGCAGCAGAGAATCGCAATATGCCGCTCACTCATGATGAAGCCGAAAGTGCTGCTGTTCGACGAGCCCACGAGCGCGCTTGATCCCACGATGGTCGGCGAGGTTCTCGCGATGATACGTATGCTGACCAAGCACAACATGACCATGATGATTGTTACGCACGAGATGAATTTTGCGCGTGAGGTTGCTGACAGGGTGCTTTTCTTTGCTGACAGGGGGATTTACGAGCAGGGGACTCCGTCAGAGATTTTCGACAGCCCCAAGGGCGACAAGACGATTGCATTCATCCGCAAGCTGAAATACTTTGCCTACGAGATAAGGAGGCGGGACTTTGACCTTCTGGAGATGCACGGGAGGATCCGGGACTTCGCGGAGAAATACGGCCTCAGCTCACGCCTCGCTTACCGTCTGGAACTGTGCTGTGAGGAGCTTGTGTACGAGATGATTTCCGGGTGCTATGACGCTGGCGATGACGTGAAGATTGACGCGGGTATCTCGTACTCTGAGGCTGACGGGGCTACGGTGATTGAGATTCTTGCTGACGGGAGGGAGTTTGACCCGTTCAAGGCGGATGACGATGATGTTCACCTGGGCGTGTCGATGCTGAGGAGGATTGCCCGCAACATCACTCATGAATACATGGACGGCGTGAACAGGATAAGCGTTGTGCTTTAGGTTAGAGCTTGAGGGACGGCGGCGGGGCATGGGGGGAAAAATTCCCTGCCCTGCTTTTTTTGCCGTGAACAATGCTACAATTTCACCATCCCAAAACAGGAAGGGTTGAAATATTTGAACCTCAACATATTCATCCAGCACTTCATCAACGCCCTGAGCTTGGGCTCGCTTTACGGGCTTGTCGCTGTGGGCTACACGATGGTCTACGGAATCTTGCGGCTGATCAACTTTGCCCACGGCGATATATTCATGCTGGGCGCGTATTTCGTCTACTTCGCGACAATCGTCTACCATTTCCCTTGGGCGGTCGGCGTAATCACCGCGATAATCCTCACCACGATATGCGGACTCCTTGTCGACAGAATCGCCTACAAGCCCCTGCGTGAAGCCCCCCGAATCTCAGCACTAATCAGCGCAATAGGTGTGTCATTCTTCATCGAGAACTTCGCGGTTGTCGTGTTCACCGGAATGCCCCGGCCGGTGGTACAGCCTCCGATTCTCATGAAGCCCATCGAGTTTTCCGGTGGCGTTAGGCTCATACCGCTTGGGATTCTCGTGCCTGTTGTGTCATTCGCTCTCGTGGGCGTGCTGTTGTGGCTTCTCTACAGGACGAAACCGGGACTCGCTATGCGGGCTATCTCGTTCGACATTGAGGCAACCCGGATGATGGGCGTATCAGTCAACAAGATTATTGCGCTGGCTTTCGGGCTTGGCTCTGCGCTGGCGGCGGTCGCGGGGATAATGTGGGCGCTGCGTTATCCGAGAGTTGAGCCGTTCATGGGGATGACTCCGGGAATCAAGGCATTCATTGCGGCGGTATTCGGCGGAATCGGGTCAGTTCCGGGAGCGATGATAGGCGGGCTGATACTGGGCTTCGTAGAAATTATGTCGGTTGCGTTCTTCCCGACACTGTCAGGGTACAAGGATGCGTTCGCGTTCCTTCTGCTGATAATGATACTGCTGTTCCGGCCGACGGGCTTGCTTGGCGAGAAACTGGAGGACAAAATATAATGCGCAGGACAAGAAATCTCATACTCACGGTTATTGCTGTCGTCTTATTCGCGTTCTTCCTCGACAAAGCCCCCCTTCTCCTCAACGGCTACTGGCAGAGAATCCTCAACCTCATAGCCATAAACGCAATCCTCGCATTGAGCCTCAACCTGATTTACGGCATCACCGGGATGTTCTCGCTTGGTCATGCGGGCTTCATGGCGATTGGTGCGTATGTGTCAGCACTCCTCGTACTCAGTCCAGCGCAGAAAAATGCTATGTGGATACTTGAGGACATTTACCCCTGGCTGCTCAACGTCAACGCGCCCTTCATAGCGTCAATCATCATTGCGGGAGTCGTTGCGGCAATTTTCGGGCTGTTAGTCGCGCTCCCGGTCTTGAGGCTCGGCGGGGACTACTTGGGGATTGCGACTCTCGGTTTCGCTGAGATTATCCGCATCCTCATCACCAACACCGCAAGGCTCACTAACGGCTCGCTCGGTCTCAAAGGCATTCCTGCCTACACGACCCTCTTCATGAGCTGGGGATGCCTGGGCGTGGTACTGCTGTGTACCGTGTGCATGTTACGGAGCAATTTCGGCGGCGTGTTGCGGGCTGTGAGGGATGACGAGGTAGCGGCCAGGATGATGGGCATCAACACTTTCCGGGTTAAGGTTATCGCGTTCACTCTGGGATGCTTCGGCGGGGGATTGGGGGGCGCGTTGATGGGCAACCTCATCACCACGATTGACCCCCGTATGTTCATGATAACGCAGACGTACAACATACTGATGATTATAGTTGTCGGCGGACTGGGGTCGGTAACAGGCTCAATCATCGGCTCTGCTCTCGTAACAACAATGCTGGAATGGCTGAGATTCGTCGAGAACCCAATCACAATAGGCAGCATAAATATTCCCGGCATTCCTGGTATGCGCATGGTGATATTCTCGCTGCTTCTCATCATGGTAATCATCTTCCGGCGCGAGGGCATAATGGGAATGCGCGAGTTCACGTGGGATATATTCTTCCCAAGACGGAAGAGGGCGGCAGAATCCCCGTCAGCAAAAACGGACACGGTGCTTGAAGTCCGGGACGTAACGCTGAAATTCGGGGGATTGTCGGCAATTGATGATCTCAGCTTCGACATTAAGCACGGTCAGATTATGGGGCTTATCGGTCCCAACGGCGCGGGGAAAACTTCAGCCTTCAACGTCATAAGCGGCTTCTACAAACCCACGTCAGGCACAATAAAGTTCATGGGCGAGTCTATCGGAGGCCTGAGCCCGGACAAGGTCTGCAAGGCGGGGATGAGCAGGACGTTCCAGAATATACGCTTATTCGGCCATGAGACAGTGCTTCAGAACGTCATGACAGGCTCGCGGATTCGGCAAAAATATTCGTGGTGGATGACTCTTGCTCCGTTTGTGTTCACCGATGTGATACGGGAGGACTCGGCGGTCAAGGCCCGGGCTATGGACTTGCTATCACAGTTAGGGCTTGCTGATTTCGCGTACGAGAAGGCATCGAGTCTCCCTTACGGTGCGCAGAGACGGCTTGAGATTGCGAGGGCATTGGCTACACGTCCCAAGTTCCTGCTGCTTGATGAGCCGGCCGCGGGGATGAATCCGCAGGAGTCGGAAGAATTGCTGCAGTTCATCCGCCGGCTTCGTGATGAGTTCGACCTGACTATCCTTCTGATTGAGCATGACATGAAGGTTGTTATGGGGGTGTGCGACTACATCCACGTGCTTGACCAGGGAGTACACATAGCGCAGGGAACTCCCGACGAAATCAAGGCCAATCCGCGCGTAATCGAGGCATATCTGGGGAAGGGGGCGGCGTAAATGTCGATGCTGAAAATAGACGGCCTCAACGTGAATTACGGGGCTATACATGCGGTGCGTGATGTCTCACTCGAAATCAACCGCGGCGAAATCGTGACATTAATCGGGGCGAACGGTGCGGGGAAATCCAGCGTCATACGGTCGATAATGGGGCTGACGAAATCCACCGCCCGCGAGATGACCTACACATCCCCCCGCGACAATAAGCCCGTGAACATTCTGGGACACCCGGCAGAAGACCACGTGAAGCTGGGAATCTCACTCAGCCCGGAAGGAAGAAGGATACTCCCTCAGCTTACGGTTGAGGAGAACTTGAGGCTTGGTGCGTATATCCGTGATGACGCGAAGGGAATTGCTGACGATATGGAGTATGTGTACGGGCTTTTCCCGCGGCTGAAGGAGAGACACAGGCAGAAGGGCGGTACGTTGTCCGGGGGGGAACAGCAGATGCTTGCGGTCGGAAGGGCATTGATGAGCCGTCCTGATTTGCTGATGCTTGACGAGCCGAGCTTGGGGCTTGCGCCTGTTCTGGTTGATGAGGTGTTCGGGATTATCCGTGAGATCAACGCTCAGGGACGGACGATATTGCTCGTGGAACAGAATGCTTTTGCGGCGTTGAAGGCGGCACACAGGGCGTATGTCTTGGAGGTCGGGGCGGTGAGTCTGTCCGGGACTGGTGTGGAACTGCTGGACAACCCGAAGGTGAGGGCGGCGTATCTGGGAGGCTAGGGAATGAGTTTGTCCCCTCGTCATGATTGGCGGGGGGATTTTTTGCGGCTACTACCTGAGCTTGAGGCTTGTTGCTGCTCTGAGAAATCTGAAGCCTGCTTTGGGCATCATCACAAGCAGGGCAACGACGGCCTTCTTCTTCAGGCTGTTGGGGCCGAACATGAATCTGCGAATGTTGCCGTCCTTGATGTGGCTGAATATCCGGGAGATAACGGGACTATCATACGGTTCTGTCTGGAGGGCTTTGCGGAGAATGAACACAGAGTTGCTTATTTCTTCATACTCAGCCTCAGCCAGCAAATCCGGGTGTGTATGAGTGAGATAATCTTTTACGTGTGCTATTGATGTGAAGTAATCGAGCTTGGAAGAGTCAAAGGGTTTGAGCCAAATGGAGTCGTCCCTGAGTCTGTAGAAATACTTTGTGCTGTCAGTCAGAGCGAATGAGCCGGCCGCGTCGAAAATCTCCGGCATTACGTAAAGGTCTTCCATGACCAAACCTTCAGGGTATCTTAGCCTCTCGTTCTCAGCGAACATACTCAGCTTGTACAGTTTACCCCAAGCCGCACGTGCTATACGTTTGTTGCGCAGGGCAATCTTTATCGCGTCATGAGGGGAGTAAATCTCATAACTTGTGCTGACAGCATCATTCACTTCATGAGCCTCTGATGAATGAACGCACTGAACGATTCCTGCGCTGCTTGCCTTCATGATGGTGCAGAGCTGCTCAACATATGTCCTGCTGACGTAATCATCGCTGTCAATGAATGTGATGTACTCACCGTGTGCGATGTCGATTCCTGAGTTGCGGGCATCAGAGAGTCCTCCGTTGGGCTTGTGGATGACGCGTATCCTGCTGTCCTTGCGGGCGTAATCGTCGCACATGGCCGGGCAGTTGTCGGGTGAACCATCGTCAACAAGAATGATGTCCAGATTCTCATACGTCTGGTTAATCACGCTGTCAACGCATTCATTGAGGTATTGTTCGACCTTGTAGACCGGGATTACTACGGAAATTAGGGGGGTATCTGACATTTTTAGACCTCCTTTCACGGGAGATTATATCATTCGCCCTACGTTATCACTTCTTGAGTTTGCCTTGATATTCAGCACGGATTCTCATTAATAGCTGTCCTAACATATTCTGACCGTAACCAAGATTAGAGTCGAAGCCCCAAAATGTATCCTTCCAGTGATTCCCCTCGACTAAGAGAGCCTGCTTTGTCGCCAAAAGTTTCTCTAAAAGCTCCGGGTTCTGCGAGAATTTCGCCCTGAGTATCTCATCCATTATTGAGACTTTGACATCTTCCCAGTCTTCGCGGATTGTGAGCTTGCGGCCTTCCTCCTTTGACTGGTGAGGGCGCAATTGTGTGAAGCGTTCGTGATCGGCAGGGTCAAGACTCTTCCACGCCTGATAAGCCGCCTCACTGCTACCGTAAGTCAGTCCCCGAAACGTAACCGGGACTTCGTAATAGTTGCTCAAGAACTCGTATTCCTCCCTGAATCTCGCTATGACATCCATAAATCTCACTCCTTGCTATGCTGGCAGAGCCGGGGCTTCCTTCATGGCCGGGAGCTGTCCTGCAACAGTCTCAAGCCCGGCTATCTTTTCGCGCAGTGCCTCAAGAATCCCGGCGGCAACATTCCCGGTCTGCTCCGTGATTTTCCCCTTGTCCGTCATTATACCGTCAATCATTCTCTCCTGACGCTTCAGCACCGACTCAAGCTGCCTCGCTGTGTGCATGGCCTGTAGCGTAATGTCCTCGTCAATCTTCTTGAAGTAGAGAGTGTGAGCTGGACTGCCTGCCTCATAACGTCCCAGAACCTCAAGCAGTGCCGGGAGCTTCTCCGCTGTGTACCTGTCGTTGTCCTCTTGGATCGTGCGCATCAGTTCCGCGTAAAACCCTTCCGCCTCACGGACTGCCTGCAACGTCCCCCGCTCAATGATGGCGATTCTCTGCGCGGCTAACTCGTTCAGTCTCTCCTGCAAGTCCCCGACTGCCTCAGCTATCCTCACGAAGCCTTCAGCCCTCGCACGCTCCTGCGCGATACGGCTCTGTGTCTGCGCCTCAATGATGTCGAGCTGTGCCTGCCTCATGAGTCCGACGCAGTCATTCTCGATTTGTGCGCGTTCCTTGTCGATTTGCGCCGCCCTCACACGGTCAGGGTCATATGTCGTTGTCGTTGTGCTGGTGTAACTGTGCGAGCTTCCACCGCTGTATGACGCGACCGCGCTGGTGAGTGCCGGGCCGCTTCCGCCGCTGAAGAACGACTTTACCGTGTCGACAGCGTTTTTGCAGAATGACGCAATCCCCGAAAACAGTCCCATCACTGCGCCCCCTGCCCTGATATTCCGTTCTGCATCCTGAACATGAGCGAGTTGTATTCCTTCTCACGCCGTGCAAGCTCCTCACCGTATGCCTCAGCGTCCGACAGATACACGTCATAATTCTTCTGCCTGAGTGCCGAGAAGCCGTCGAGAATTTCAGCCGACACCTTATCGAGTCCGTTGTCAGCAACAAACGAGATTATCCCGTCAATCCGAAGGTCAAGAAGAGACTCCGCCCACTTGAGGATAAATATCCTGTCAGCCGACGATGTACACGAAAATATTATCTTCTGCAACGCTCCCTGAAACTTTGACGTGAGTTTGTACAGCATACCTTCAGTCTTGAACTTTTCCTTGAGACTTCCGCCCGGCATGAACGCAAATTCCTGATGAAGCCCCTTCCGTTCCTCAAGGTAGAATTTATCCACGTCAGCCTTGTATTCCGCAAGCACGTCAACAATCTGTTCCGTAACAGGCTTCTCACCCTCAGCGTTCACAGGAACATCGCCGTTAAGACCGCGCTCAAGAATCGGCTGAAGTTTCCCCTCAATCTCAAGCCTGAGAGACTGACATTCACCGCACCATGAGTCCCAGATTCTCGCGTCAATTGTGTCCTTGATGCACGAGTCCTTGAGCTGCTTTATGCGCGTTGTCTTGAAGACCCTGTAATCTTCCGTCCACTCTGTGAGGATGTTTACGGCGTTGGTGATGAAGTCCCTGTGAGCCTCGAAATACTCAATCTTGAGGAGGGCATTGCGGATGATTCTGGCGGTGTTCTCTGCGATGAGGGGGAAGGTTGCGCGGCGTTCGTCCTGAATTGCGGCAAGTTCCGTGATGCTGTCGGTGCTGTCTATCCTTTCCTCAAGTTCGAGAGCCTGCTTCTTAACGGCGAGGATTTTTGCCTTGACGGTGTTCATTCCGAGCGAGAGTTTTCGGAGGAAGAACGCCAGACGTTCGCGCATGAGGTCATTCTCATCACGTGAAAGGGCGGGGCTGTCATCGTACTTCTTGGAGAGCTTGAGGGTTATCACGCCGAACTGCCGTATTGTGTCGTCTTTCTCGCGCTCGAAATCCTCAATCATGGCCATGAGGTCATCAGTCCATTTCTTGAGGGCCTCGAAGTATTTTATGACGGAGGAATTTACGGCGGGGAGGTCATACTGTGCGAGCATTGCTGTGTAGTGCCCGCTAGCGTGCGTGCTGTCGCAACCGAACTCGGACGAGAGTACGCGGGTGGTCATTAGCGGGGCGATTTGCTCGTTGAGTTCCTGAAGTTTTGCTGTGAGTGCGGGCTTGTCGATGTAGATTCTGCCGTAAAGCTGTGTGATTTCGTCGTCATTGAAGATTGGCCAGAGGTCATTTTGCGTGAAAAGGTCGAGGGTGAATTGGAGGCGTTCAGTTTCAGAGTAGACTTTGCTGTTGGGGTCAATGTCCTGCGTGTAGGTTGTGTTGGCTATTAGCGAACTAGTATAGAAACAACCTCCATTTCTGTTATCGCCCCAAAAAGGATGGTCAAGATAATAATCACGATTGTGCATCATCATGTCGTACCCACCCTGCCAGCCTGAAATTCCACTAATATGGCTAAACATTTCGATATCGTTGTAACCAAGACCTACGGAATAATCCCGATTCGCCCACAGAAGCCCGGTCATCTTGTCCATGAGGATATACTTGTTGTTCTTGAAGAAGTACCATCGCTGCGCCCTTATCGCATCAAGTATCCTGTTCCTGCCCTCATCGCTGAGGGACTCAATCTCCGCAAGTTAGGCCATGACATCATCGCGCTGTGCCGTAAGTTCTGAGAGTTCTGACATGAATCATCATCCTTTGTGGTGGGATGAGAATATTCTACACGACTCGCCCACGCCGTCAAACTCATGTGCTAATATTACTCTCATCCGCAAAAATTTTGACTTTAAGGAGGAATATTCACGCTCACATGAAGAACGCAGTCCGAAAATTTTTCACGCTCTCTTACGCCCTCATCACCTCAGAATGGAAAGCCGTAGCCATCATCATCACAGCCAGCCTCCTCCAGGCCTTCGCCGTCAACTACTTCACGCTTCATTACCGCTTCCCCGACTTGGGAGTCTCAGGCATTGCCGTCCTGTCCAACTACATTTTCGGGATCTCGCCGAGCTGGGTGATACTCGCGGGCAACATCCTCCTCGTCATGTGGGCGTGGCAGGACCTCAACCTGCGCTTCCTGGGGCTGAGTCTCATAGCCATATTCACGTTCTCGGCGGGGCTGTCAATTTTCGCGCTCTACCCTCTCTCACTGCCTGATGATAAATTCATGGCCACCGTCATAACCGGGTTGCTTAAGGGATTCGGGAACGGTCTCATGTTCAACGCGGGCGGCTCAAGCGGAGGAACGGACATTATCGCGGCGGCATTGAGGAGGCGTTACGGTCTCGAAGTCGGAAGGTTCACGATCTTCATCAACCTGTTCATACTCGCGCTGTCTGTCGGAGTCGTGGGACTTGAGGCTGTCGTTTACGGGGCGGTAGGTCTCTACGTCAACGGCATCACAACCGACAACGTTACTCACAGTTTCGACAAGCGCAAGCAGGCAATCATCATCACCAACAAGCCCGATGAGGTCAGCCACTTCATCAACGAGCACGGAAGAGGAGTAACACGCCTTGAAGGCATAGGGGGCTACACGGGGCAGAAGAGGCCTGTCCTGATTACCCTTCTTGACCCCCGGCAGGTCGTCATCCTCAAACGCTTCCTGAAGGAACATGACGAGCGCGCCTTTGTGTCGATATGTGATGCCGCTGAAGTCTTGGGCGAGGGATTCAAGAGCTGGAGGTCGCTGTGATGTCGGATTTCAGCATAGGCAATCTGCTTGACGATGAGAAGCGAGCATCATTGCAGAGTTTTTCCGAGAACCTGCCCCCAAAGGATGCCCCCCGCTCAAAGAAGGATATTGTCTCACGCGTGGCATACCTTATAGGAGTCGACGCAAAATATTTCGGCCTGACCGCTGACTCCGCCGTCAACCCCCAGTTTTACCGCACTGTTTATGACAATCTCAACGCCGACAAGGAAGCTAGGATAGTCCGCAGCCTGTGCCGTCTCAGAACGAAATTACAGCGCAGCTTCAAGGCTGTCTGCATAGAGATGAACTCCGACGTGAAGAATATAGACTCAATCCCCGACCTTATACCGCCGGAAATTCTGCGCTCCCTTGAGGATGACGGAATATCACTCGTCAGGCCGCGCAAGAGACCAGAAGACTACATTATCGACATACACAACTACTTGCTTCCCCACGTCCCGAACTGCCAGAAATTTTTTCCCTCCTGGCTGAAATGGACATACATACGCAGCCTCTTCTTCATCAGCAAAGGCAACACTGTCGACGGAAACAGAGAGGCCGCCAGACTCTACTACGAATGCCGCGACTTGTTCCCCTACCAGGCATATATCAACTGGAATCCTGACGACAGAGACGGAAACATTCTCCGTGATGACGCGAAATTTATCCCGGTGCTTTACGAGCGCAACAGGGATAAGTTCTACGACATGAGCAAGGTTACTGACGCAGGAGACTCGGCCGTTAATGACCCGGCGGAATTTTTCGGGAAGGCACAAAGAGTCCTCATCGCTATAGACTGCGAGAACGCTGACCCCTGCAAAGTCATCGGCATAATGAAGGAGCTTGAACGCCGCAACTTGTCCCGGAAAATCACGAAGATCATTCTTGTTGACGATGAACACACTTCCCCTCAGTGGCGGGCATTGAGACGGAACGATAATCTGCCGCTTGAGTACCACATGACAGAAAGAGTGAAGGATGACAAATCAGCCGTTGATGTCGCGCTGGCGGTTAAGTTTTACCGGGAAATCGTGCAGGCAAAAGCAGAAGGAAGCCCGGTTGACTCGGCTGTGATCGTGTCAAGCGACTGTGATTTCTGGACGCTTATCGAACTCACGCCGGAAGTGAAATTCATGGTCATGCTTGAGTATGACAACTGTTCTCAGGCATATTACCAGCGGCTGCAGAACAATGATATTCCCTTCCTATATATAGATGAATATTTCAGGGCAGGAAGCCTTGAGCTTAAGACAGAGATTGTTCTTCAGGAGGTCATTCACGATATAGAAGAGGGAATACTAGGCAGGGTCAACATATTTTCGATACTGAACAGGGCTTTGACGAAGCTCGATCTGAAGATGAACGACACTGAGGCTGCAAACTTTTTCGACAGGTACATTGCGCCTCTTACTGTAACATTCGCGAAGAACGGCAGCGCGGTATTGCAGAACAAGCCGGCACTGAAAGAATGAGTGCGTCCCCTCTGTGAGAAAAGCAGGGGGGATTATTTTTTCCTGGCACTGCAAGTAACATCAAACGTGTATTTTTCCTCCGGGTAAGTCTCATCCAGCACGAACCCTTCCCACCGTAACAGGGCAGTATTTCCCGGCATGAATGAGAGAGTTATCTTGTCCTCGCCGTCAATAAACTCCGTGCTGAAGCTCCATGAATTGTCGCCCTCGCGCTTCATGTCGTAAGGAACTGAGTACTCCCAAGTTCTTTGGCAGACAATCTCGCCGCGTATGTCAGTTATTATCCCCGTGAAGATGACATCTGCCCTTCCTTCTCCCTCGCTCTCCGAGTATTTCACGCTCTCAACAGTCAAAGTAACATCGTCAGCATTGAGTGAGACATCAACGCCGGGCTGTCTTGGGTCTGTTCCTGTGCCTGTGCCTTCTCCTTTCCACACGCCTACGAGGGATGCTATACCCTGTGATTTCTGGGGTGCCTGCTGTGATGAAGGGGCGGGGGATTTCGTTGACCTGCGTTTTTTCCTCGCGGCTTCTGACAGTGAAGGCAATGCAAGAATGACCATGACCACAAGGGCAAGGGCAAAAAGTTTCATGTAACGCATCATATGAGTCATCTTCTTTCAGCGGGATGAAGTGATTCTAGCACATACTGTTATAATTATCGGCAACAAGGAGGCTCAATCATGACAAAAATATTGGTGGTCTCAGGACACACGGACTTGCAGAGAAATTCATTCGCCAACAAAATAATACTCTCAAGGCTTGAAGAAATAATGCCTGAAGCTGAATATGTGTATCTTGACACGGAATATCCCGGCTGGAAGTTTGACGTTGAGCGCGAGCAGGACAGGCTGAGGAGCGCGGACGTTATCGTGATGCAGTTTCCTTTCTTCTGGTACGGAGTCCCGTCGCTCATGCACAAATGGATGGAGGAAGTTTTCGTACACGGTTTCTCGCACGGCTCAAAGGGCAAGGCACTTGTCGGCAAAAAGCTCGTTATCTCGTTCACGTCAGGAGCACCGGAAGAGATGTACCAGGCCGGAGGATTGCAGGGTTACCCGGTTGAAGATTTCCTGATTCCCCTGAAGCAGTTTGCGAAGGCTTGCGGGATGATCTGGGCGGGTTATGTCTACAGCGGGGGATTGTCATACGCCAGCAGGCATGATGATGCGAAATTGCAGGCCATGAAGGAGAAGGCACTTGCCCACGCGGACAAAGCAGCAGGCCTCGTGAAATCACTTTAAGGCAGCAGACAGCCGGAACGCAGGCAAAATCCCCCAGTCGCAAAAAACGGCCGGGGGGATTCACATATTCACACGCTAAAGGAAAGTCCCTCTCATCTCCGCAACGTCAGCGACTCTCTGAATAGCAGCCATTGCCGCCGCACGCCTCATAGTAACGCGTTTGGACTCGGAATAATCCCACACGCGCCGGAAATTCCCCTTCATGATGCTGACAAGCCTGCTGTTGTACTCCTCTTCGCTCCAGAATGCCCCCTGCAAGTTCTGCGCCCACTCGAAATATGAGCCGATTACCCCGCCGGAATTTGCCAAGAAGTCAGGCACTATCATCACGCCGGAATCCTGTAACATTGCTTCAGCCTCCGGGGTTGTCGGACCGTTAGCTCCCTCGACAATGTAGCGCGCCCGAATTTTCCCGGCAGTCTCAGAGTTGATTACCCCGTCCCTCGCGCATGGGAACAAGTAATCACACTTCACCGCAAGAACATCGTCGACCTTCTCGCAGTTCCCGAAAGTCTCGAAGCCCTCAAGCAGCTTCTTGGGATGCCGTCTCACAGCGTCAAAAGCCCGGTGAATGTCGATGCCGCCAGCGGAATAATACGCCCCTGTTACGTCGCTTATCGCCACGATTCGGACTCCCGCGTCGTTGAGGGTTCTTGCGGTGTAGCTCCCCACGTTCCCGAAACCTTGAACCGCCGCCGTCATTGTGTCGGGATTCTGTCCGAGCACCTTCATCAGCTCAAGCCCGCAAGTAGCCACGCCCCGCCCTGTTGCCTCGTTCCGGCCATGACTGCCCCAGAATGTTACAGGCTTCCCCGTCAGCATCGCAGGCTCAAGACGGCCGTGAATCTTGCTGACAGTGTCGAGTATCCACACCATTTCCTGCCCGCCCGTGTTCATGTCAGGTGCCGGGACATCACTCCAGCGTCCGAGTATAGGCTCAATCCTCGCCGCGTATGTCCGTGTGAGCTGTTCCTTCTCGCGCTTAGACATGGTGAGGGGGTCGCAGCATATTCCGCCCTTGCCCCCGCCGTAAGGTATCCCGGCAAGCGAGCATTTCCACGTCATCAGCATGGCCAGAGCCTCGCATTCCTCCATGTCAACGCCCAAGTCGTAGCGTATGCCTCCTTTTGACGGGCCGAGGGCTGTCGAGTGCTGTACCCTGTAGCCGTCATAGACATTCACAGAACCGTCATCCATTTCTACCGGGATAGAGACCTTCATCACGCGTTCAGAATGACTCAGAACAGTAACGAGCCTTTCACTGAGTCCCATTTCGTCAGCCGCGCCGTAAAACTCCTGAAGCGCGGTGTTAAGCAATACATTCGATGATTTGCGCCGTTCCTGCATGACAAAACACGCCTCCTTCCTGAAGCTCTTTGCGTTATTCGGTTGTCTTTGTGTTTATGGAATTGTTGAGACTATTATAGCCTAATACGTGTTGTGAAGAGTCTGACTTTATGCGTCCGTGTTGACGAGAGTCATTGCCCGCTGAATGTCATTGTTGAGCCAAGCTGTTACGGCTGACTCCGCTCGCGTGAGAATGTCGGGGAGCTGTTCACGTTCTTCCTGGGTGAAGTGTCCGAGAACGTAATTTATCATGCTGGAGGGGGCTTTACCGATTCCGATTCTGAGTCTTGGGACTTGGAGGCTTCCCAATGCGCCAAGTATCGAGGTCAGCCCGTTGTGTCCTCCTGCTGAACCTTGCGCCCTCATTCTCAGCTTGCCGAAAGGTAATGCCATGTCGTCATAGATTATGAGGATGTCGGATAAGTCGACCTTGTAGAAGCTGGCGGCCTCGCTCACGGAAAGACCGCTTGAGTTCATGAAGGTTAGGGGCTTGAGGAGGATAACGTCATCCCGCTTCCAGTATTCGCCGTGAAAGTTGCTGCGTGGGTTGCCTAGGTTGTGGTTGACCGCGAGAAAGTCAGCGCATAGCCAGCCCATGTTATGGCGGGTGAAGGCGTATTGTTCCCCCGGATTCCCTAGGCCGGCTATCAGCTTCATAGTGTATAGTGAGCAGTGTATAGTGTATAGTGATGGCCACTAACCACTAATCACTCTCTTCTCCTTCCTTTGCTGCTTTACCCTTTGCGACAACCTCAACGTCAGCCGCCGCAGTCTCCTCGGTCTCAGGCTCTGCGTCCTCGACACCGCGTGAAGTTACGACGATAGCAACGACTTCTTCGGGGTCAGCCAGAGCGGTGACATTCTCAGGCAGCTTCAGGTCAGCAACGTGAATCGCGTCGCCAATGTTCAGCCCGGAAACGTCAACCGTAATCACATCAGGTATGCTCATGGGCAGTGTCTCGACTTCAAGCTCGTGGACAGCCTCAAGTACTCCGCCGTCCTTGATGCCCTGTGATTCCTCGCGCCCGGTAACTTCAACGGGAATGTTGACGGTGATCTTGCGTCCCTTGACGAGGTGAAGGAAGTCCACGTGAAGCGGCATGTCTGTGAGGGGATGCCTCTGTGCTTCGCGGATGATGCAGAGTTCCTCGCGGCCGTCGGGGAGTTTGACGGTGAGGCGGGTTGACTCCCAGCGTCCGGCAAGTATGCGTTCGATTTCGCGCATGTTGACCTTGCCGATGATGTTCGGGGAAATCTCCGGGCCGTAAATTACGCAAGGCACGTAGCCTGCTCTCCTGAGCCTGCCATTTTCGCCCTTGCCTGTCTTCTCACGGGACTCCATCACTAACGTTACTGCGTTTGCCATGAAAAAGTGTCTCTCCTTTGTGTGAATTTCGCGGGTAATTATAGCAGAGAATGCTGATTATTTGCCTGACTGCGCTATCTCCAGCTTTATGCTGTCCCTGCCGCTCGTGATGGTTATGATTGCTTCACGCGGAGAAGTGTTCGTGTTCTCGTCAACGTCAAACAGTATCTGCCTCTCACTGCTTCCCGTTGCGTTCCCTGAAGTGCTGGTGAAGTGAAGCCACAAAGGAATATCCTTAATCGTCCAGTTATCCTCAGCAAGAAGTGTGAATGCCTGCGAGTTTGACGCTTTGGACGTGAATGCGAATGTCCTCTGGCTCACTGTGGCATGAGGAGGCTGTTCGAACTTGAGAGAAGTACTCTTCATGGTCGTGTACACATTGGCAGCGCGGAAGTACTGCGCGGTAAACGCGCTATTCTTGGCTATACATATACCATCATCGACTGTGAACGTCAGGTTCATCTTCATGTTTGGGTTGTTCTTCCAGTAATCCCGGCCGACTTCCCAAATGAAAGAGCTGTCGTACTGAAGCTGATTCTTTGAGGCAGCCGTAGCATCCGCGCCATACCAATACCAACCGCCAGAGGTTTTATAATACTCTCCGCCATCGGCAGGGTCGTTCACGTCAATGTACCATTTCGCACTCGCAGGGTAGTCCTTCATGCTGCTGTTTACGATAGTGTACTCGCTCACTTCCCATGTCTTAGAGCTCTCGTAGGATACTCCGCCGCCGAGTTCTGCTGAAACCCCTTCCTTGTTCACGCCGATGTGGCCGTTGATTGACCACGTCATGCCCTCAGTGTGGGTTGTTTTGTTGTTCACATTGGCAGGCATGTTACGAATGAGACCTACATCATTTGTACTCATGCCTCCGCCGTCAATGTGGAACTCAGACCCGAATTTCTTCGTGAACCCGTAAAGATAATTAACGTGGTCGAAGCCGTCGAAAGTTATGACCGTGTCGCCAAAGTTCTTAGGCACAGTCGTAGTCGTGCTCTCAACAATGTAGTAGTCCTTGCCGGTGCTGAATGAGTGTGCGGAGAAAATCTTGACGGATACGAAGTTGTTTCTTGTGCGCTTGAACTCGGTGCATGAATAATGAGTTCTATTCATTTCCGGGCCGCTGGTGTAAACGTTGGCGTAAGAGAAGTCGAATGTCTTTGTCTGGGAATCGCATATACTTGCGAGGTCATTATCCGCTGCCCTGACCTGATAGCTTGCGGCAAAGGCTGAGTTGTTGAGGGATTCGACGGCTATATTTCCCATCCACCTGAAGAAGTTTGTCCAGCGGTCGATCTGGAAATCGCGCATAGTGTACTCTTTCGGCTCAATTTCAGCGTTGTCTCCTGACACAGTTTCCGGCAAATAAATGTCAGTCGATTCATTTACGAGTTCGAGATTGAAACCCTCAGACGATGTATCATTGGATACGATTATGTCTCCCATTCTCGGCACAACGTAGACGAAAAGATTTCTCATTTCTTCCGTCTTTATGCAGGCCAGCCCGTAAACCTCAAGGCTTCCGCTCTGCCCGAAAGTGCCGGTGTCCTCCTCCGAGAGTCCCAAGTCCGAAAGCACAGTGTTGACGAGTTCCTGGTCAGCACTGCCTATGAGGATAATATCTCCGCTCTCGTAATGAGCAAGCAGCTCGTCCTTGTTGTAGGGAACTTCCGGGTATTCCTCATCGCTGATTGCATACCTGAGCGTGTTGAAGTACTGCATTGTTACTGAGCCGTCAGCCTTACGCTCTATGCCCTCCATTCTCACAGCCAGCAGGTTGAACATGTCCTCAGAGGTCAGACGGTTAGAGACCTCATGCATAGCTTCTTTGTCGTCCCAGACATCGTTCATTGTCAGGCTGGAATCATCTGCCCCCCCCCCCCCCAGTAGTGGAAGAACTACTGCCTCCGCAACCGCCGAGACTGACGACCGCGAACAACATAGCCGCGAACATCAGCAGGACGCTAATACTTCTTTGCTTCATGGTGAAGCCCTCCTTTGTGTTTGGGAAATCTTGCGGGTAATTATAACAAAATCCCCCCGCCTGTAAATTTCTGACGGGGGGACTCTCTCACTTCATGGCCGGGAATTTCACTCCTTCTTGCCGCAGAACAGCCTTATCACCAGCGGCCACACTATCATGATGTAGACTATCTGCGTTGACTTGGCCATGAACTTCCCCACATGCGCGCCGAATATCCCCGACATTACCCCGCCGATGTGCCATATCAGCCAGTACAGCGGAATCATTCCCAGCACGCAGAGGATTATCCCCTTCACGCCGAAGCCCGTCTCCTTGAACCTGATGAAGCGGCTCTCAATGTACCAGCAAGCCGCGAACGTCGCCATTGCTCCAGCGTCCCCCCATGCGTCAACCTGCATCTTCACCGGGTCAACAAGCAGCTTCCCGTCAACATAATCCATCGGGTAGGGCTTGTACACAACGTAGACCAGCGTCAAAATTCCCGCAAGTCCCGAAATCAGCATCACTAGTCCGTCCTTCTCCGGGTGTCTGTCAATGTAGCTCAACGCCCAGTGAGCAATGTACAGCGACAACACTCCAAGCACACAGCCAACGACGACATCCTGCGGTGTGTGAACTCCGAGATAATTCCGTGAGAACATAAGCACCAGTATCATCACGACCCAGAACGCACGAATGAGCTTGTTGCGTGTGCAGGTTGCCATTCCGCCGTAAATCGGGGTAACCATCATCGTGTGTCCGCTTGGGAACGAGTAGCCGCCCGCTGTCTTTATCGCGTCGCCTGCCGGGATTATCCGGGGGTCTCGGACCCAGGGACGGTATGCGCAGACTGTGAGCTTCACTGCCGCGTTGATGGTCTGGCTTATTTTCCACGCGTAGAGGATGAAGAGTCCCTTGCGCTTGCTTATGCACCAGTAGACAAAGACCGGGAGCATGAGGGACTCCCTTATGCCGAAGAGGGAAATCCATTCGACGAAGGGGTCAAGCGCGCCGTTGATGCTGTTGCGGAAATCCTGAAGCCACAGAAGATACTGTATGTCCATTTCTGCCTCCTGAATGTGAAAATCTCCCTGCCAGTTCATGACAAGGAGACTCGATTATACGCCAAACAGCAGCGTGAATCTATTTGCTGGCTGGTGTTGCTGACTGGGCTACCTCAATCGTGAGTTTGTCGCGCCCGCTCGTGATGGTCATTGTTGCGTGGCGGGGGCCGCTGGTCGTGTTCTCGCTGATGTCAAACAGTATCAGCTTGTCCGTGTTCCCTGTCGCCGGTCCGCTCGTCTCAGTGAAAGTAATCCACGCAGGAATATCGCTGATTGTCCAGCTGTCTTCAGCAAGGAGCGTGAACGTCTGGCCTTTCGCCGCCCTTGACGTGAAGCCGAATGTCCTCTGGCTCGTCGCTGTGTGGGCAGGCTGATTCAGCGTCAGCGAGAATGACTTGGATTTTTCCCAAGATTGGTCAGTGCGATCCCTGTACTTCAGCCCTTTGTGAGACCAGCCAGCAGTAAAGCCGTCATTAGACCACACATAAACCTTCATGCTCATTTTGGGGTGATTCCTCCAGTAGCTGCTGCCTACCTCCCACATCCAAGCAGCATCATACTGAAGCTGATTCCTGGAGGCCGCCGTTGCGTTCACGCCCCGATAGTACCTGAACGGCGCACCGATGTAATGCTTGTCTCCGTCATCAGGAGTGTTCACATCGGCGTACCATTTCGCACTAGCCCTCTTGTCGCTTCCACAGTTGTTGATTATCTTGTACTCCGTAACGTCCCATGTCAGGGAATTTGTGTGCGAGAAGCCGCCGCCCACTTCGGCAGATGCCCCGTCCTTGCTGACACCTACTTTGCCGTTCACTTCCCATGTTGTGCTGTCGGAGTAAGTTTTTGACTGGTTGAGATTGGAGGGAGTGTTCCTGATCAGCGCGACATCGTTAATGCCCATGTTGCCGTCATCAATATGCTGCTCGACTCCGAAGTACCTCGTGTATCCCCAAAGGAAGTTGTGCTTCCAATCGTCTTTTTCCACGTATGAGTCGGTAAAGTTTTTGGGGACTGTCCTGTTTTCGCTCGTTACAATGTAGTAATCTTTGCCGCTTGCGAACGAGTGAGCCGAGTATATCGTGTAGCTGACGGTGTTTGTCCTGCTTATTGTGTATCGGCTGCCTCCCCAGTCCGACAAGTTGAGAGTGTTATTGTACGTGTAATCGAACGTCCGGGTCTGAGCGTCTGCTATGGCTGACAGCTCCTGATTCGCGGCGACTATCTGCGCGGCTGAGGCTTGGTTTCTCAGTGCCTTTACGCCCATTTCCCCCATCCACTGAAGGAATCTCACCCAGCGTTCAATTTGAAGTTCGCGCATCGAGAATGGCTCAGGGATAACTTCGTTCTCCTCCGGCTGACTCTCATCACTCTGCGGCAGATCCTCATCGGTTGAGTCATCTTCTGTGATTTCATCCGGCATCAGCTCATCTTGGGACGCAAGGTCTCCGAATTTCGGCACAACGTAGGTGAAAAGATTCCTGAGTCCGTCCACCCTCTGGCATGACAGCCCGTAAGCCTCAAGGATTCCGCTCTCACCGAAATTGCTTTCATCCTCTGACACGAGACCTAAATCCGCGCGCACGGTGTTCACGAGTTCCAGGTCAGTGTTCAGGAGGACGATAACATCTCCGCTGTTGTAACGCGCAAGAACCTCTGCGGCATTGTAGGGAACTTCCGGGTTGTTTTCATCATGGAAGACCGAGTCGGCCACGTCGTAATACTTCATCGTTACCGAACCGTCAGATTTCTTCTCGACAGCCTCCATGCGCACAGTGAGAAGCAGGAAAACATCGCCAGAGTTGAGCCTGCTCACAACTTCCCCCGCGGCTTCTTCGTCCTGCCACACATCCGACATTGTCAGGCTGGAATCTTCATTGCCCCCCCCCGGGTCAGTATTTGTGCCTACCGGGCCGTTGCTTCCTCCGCAACCCCCCAAGCTGACGACCGCGAACAGTAACGCCGCGAACATCAGCAGAATGTGAAAACTTCTTTGCTTCATGGTGAAGCCTCCTTTTGTGGAATTTTTCGCGCAAATTTTAGCACACCTCAGACTCATTCGCCCTCAAGGATTCTCTCGTGTACATACCTCATCTCGTCCTCACGGCTGGAAATCTCCCCGTCGATTATCGCCAGCTTTATCCCCGCAAGAGCATCACCTATCGCCTTGCCCTTCAGCCCAAAAGCTTGGAGGTCTTTCCCGGTGAGTTCGCCCTTGTAGCCCATCCACAGCTCTATATGCTCGACAATCAGCCTTCTTGACGCGGGGGACTTGAGGCACGTTATCCAGTAGAGCAGAGGCACGGGGGAAAAATCCTTCAGGAATGTGTACGCCTCAGAGTTGGGGGCATTCTTCCGGGACGAGCAGAACTTCTCCACGTTCGGCCACTGGGTGAAGCATTTTGTGAGCTGCTCGCGTTCGTTGGGATTGAGGCTCATTCTGTCCATCGCTGAGAATCTCACTTCAGGCTTCGAGTCTGAGAGGACGACGGCCATCTTCACGATCCACTCCATTCCGCGAAAATCCACGCCGTGCCGCTTCATCTGGCTCATG
>JAFSKV010000059.1 GCA_017448795.1 Synergistaceae bacterium
ACAGTCTCGCCGTATGTCATGCTTCCGGCCATGTAGTACCGCCTCACCGCCCGCTGGAGCGCAAGGACGCACGAATATATCGCCAGGTAGCCCAGCTTGTCGTTCGCCCCGTGAAGCGCAGCATACGTGAAAGCGTGAAGGTTGCTGTCGACCAGATACATAGGCAGGCCGAGCTCATCCGCCGCCCCCTGGTTCATCCTGCAACGCTCAAGCCACATCCTCCGCGACGCAGGGTTGTAATAGTTCCCGTGCCACCCGCAGTTCAGCATGAATAGCCCGCTTATCCGGTAATCCGGGTCATCCTCCCTCACGTAATGGTCATACACCGTCGACAGCGAGTCCACTCCGCAAGAGAACCCCGCCCCGACAATATACGGCTCGCCTTCCGCCTCCTTGAAGCCCTCAGCGCGAACGTCAACACGCCTCAATGAGTCCGAGAAGTCCCGGAGGATTCCCTGAAGGTAGACGCTGGCGTTCCTGAAGAGGGTACGTGAGACTTTCCCGGCGATGTTCAGGCCTGCCCCGTAATGCATGGCCATGTACAGCGGCGTGAGAATGAACGCGTCGTACACGTCATCCGCGAGCATGTTGGCGTTCCCGTTCCTGACCGCTACCCACAGTGTGCGCTCCGGGAAATCAGCGGCTTCCGGGACGTTCGCGAACTCAATATCCACCGTCAGGCGCGTCCATCCGTCTGACTCTTCTTTGCGGAGGCCTGAGACAGTCAAAGTACGTAATTGCCCCCCCCCCCAATTAGGTATATCTGCTGATTGAATATTTCCGCTCATAGTATCTCAGTCTCCTTTCGTTTGGGACATCTCCCCACAAGCGACACAATAGCGTCAACCGAGTTGAAGTTCCTGCTCTCCAGCTCCTCGAACGGTATATCAATCCCGAACTCCATAGCCAGCTCCGCGATTATCACCGTTACCGCCATCGAGTCCAGTATCCCGTCGTCAACAAGCCGCGCTGACGACCCGAAATCTATTCCGGGCAATGCTCCCGCCAGCAGCCTCATCACCTTTTCACGCAAAGCACTCATCCTCCTTCATTCGTCCGCAAAGAAAACCACGTTCTCCCTCTTCACCGGGGTGTCAGGCACGCTTGAAGCCCAGCCGATTCCCACGCAGACATAGGCGACGTGAGTCGGGGGTATTCCGAGAGAGTCCAGTTCCGCCTGGATTTCCGGCTCATCACTGATGAACCTCAGCGCGCTTATCCAGCAGGCTCCGAGTCCCAGGGCGTGGGAGGCAAGAAGGATGTTCTCAGCCGCCGCGGAGCTGTCCATGATGCCGTCGGGGTTGCGCCTGTCGTTGCTGATTATGACCAGGGCGCGGGGGTTGTTGAAGCCGTAGAAGAGTGTGCGCTTTTCCGCCGCTACTTTCTTCGCTGTCTCACGGATGCGGGCTATGGTGTCGGCTTTCGTGATTACCGTGAACCGCCACGTCTGCGAGTTGTGCCCGGTAGGCGCCATTCTCCCGGCAAGAAGTATCCTGTCCAGCATCTCGCGGGGAATCTCCCTGTCCGTGAACGTCCTCACACTCCGCCGGGTCAGCATCACGTCAATGAACTTATCGGCGAAATTTCCGGGGGCTGTCTCAGCTTTTGGCTTGATGAGAGCGCGGAGCTTCTTGCGGTCGACCTTGCCCATCTCGTTGCGGGGGATAGCCTGGACATTCACGTATTCCGCCGGGATCATGGCCGGGTTTCCCTTCGAGCGTATAGCGGCCTCAATCTCCCGGATGTCATAGCCTGCTCCTTCCGGGACTACCACGAGAGCGGGCCTCTGTCCCAGAACATCATCGTCAACCCCGACGCAGGCGCACTCACGTATTCCCGCAAGCCCGGAGATTGTCCGCTCAACGTCATACGGTGATACTTTCTCGCCGCCCACGCTGATTATGTCGTCCGCCCTCCCGTGAAGGTACACCCAGCCTTCAGCGTCGATTTCCGCCAGGTCATTCGTCAGCAGAAGCCCGCCATGAAGAGCCGCCGCCGTAAGCTCATCGTCGTCATAGTAGCCTGAGAGCAGGCAGTCCCCCCTGAGAGCGAGCCTTCCCCCGTGAACCTCAGCCGTGATTCCGTCCGCTGGATGCCCCGCGCTCCTCATCCTCTCGTCATCACAGCATGAGAAATCGATGAACAGTGCCCCGCCCGTCTCGGTTGACCCCCAAGTGTTGTGGAGCCTGACACCGGGAAGTGAGGCCCTCAGCTCGCGCCTGACACTTTCCGGGACGCTCCCAGCACTGAACTCGATATAGCGCAGGCCTGAGAGGTATTCCCGCCACCTGCCGCCTGTCTGCTGGCGGAGGAGCTCGAATCCCGCGTGAACCATAGCCGCGCATGTGCAGTGATGCTCGGTGATGTTCCTGACAGTCTCGCGGGCGAAGGAAAAGCCGTTCTGCAAGACCAGAGTCCCGCCAAGATACAGGGCTGACCTCATGACGCGGAGTCCGTAAGAGTGATTCAGCGGCAGGGGTAGCAGAAGCACGTCATCCGCCCTCATTCCGACTCCCTTTGCTGTGTTGACGATGCTTGAGGCTACGGCAAGCTGTGAGAGCATCGCGCCCTTGGGCCTTCCTGTTGTGCCTGACGTGAAGAGTATCTCCGTGATTTCCGCGTCCGGGATTTCTTCTGCTGACTGGGACGGGGCTTCACCACGTGGGTATCCTGCGGCCTCGCTGAGGGACAATACGCCGGGAATGTCCCTGTACGCTGGGTTGTCTGTGAGGAAAATTTTTGCCTTCACCCTGCCCGCAATGCCGCCTGCCTCGCTTGGTGTTGCGCTCCTGCTGGCCGGGACAGCCACAGCCCGCAATGACTTCACCGCCAAGAACGCCGCGATGTATTCCGCCCTCATGGCCGCGCTGAGTATGACACAGTCCCCCCTGCCGACTCCGTGATGAGCTAGGAACGACGCGACGGACTCCGCCATCCCCCACAGCCGGGAGTACGAAGTCTTTTCGCCGCCCGAAATCACCGCGGGCTTGTCCGGCTGGCCTGACGCATGAGCCTTCACGATTCCGGGCAGTGTCTCTGAAGCCAGCATGTTATCCCCTCCCTGTGAGACGCTTTATTACGCGCCTGATTCTGCTTTTGACACGCTGCAGCAGTCCCGGCCTTGTCCTGTATCTGTCAACAACACGGTCGAACCTCATCGTGTCCAGCGCGCGGAATGCCTCCATGCTCCTGTTGCTTCTGGTTACATTGTGGGTGAGATTGCCGTTGCCCCTGAGAACGTCAGCAAGAGTCTTCCTGTAGCCTGACACAGATTCACCAAGCGCAGCGAGGAAGTCAGCGCCCTTCTTCGAGTTGGCCATGACAGCGGACGTGCCGAGCTCGAGCTTGGGGTTGCGTTCGTCCGGCTCAATCCCCCAGAAGTCAGCAAGCGTTATGTCGGCGTTGCGTGGAAGGGTCTTGTACTGGCAGCCGAGGCACGAGTCGCGGATGAACAGATGCCCGCTGTGGTAGGCGACGACTCTCGCGTCCTCGTTTCGGGGGGCGTAATACTCTTTCCCGTTGGCGAATTTTGCTGACGAGCCGAAGTTGTTCCAGCCATGGCGCTTGTCCTTTGCGCGGGAGAACACGCACCTTGCCCCGTATTCGTCCTCAAGATACTCGATGTACTTTGCCTGGGACTTGGGGGAGTTGATGCTGTTGCAGATGAAATCGGCGGTGATGAGATTGTCAGGGTCGTCCCCAAGGAATGAGTACAGCCCGGCTACCTGGCACGGTGTCCCGACGAACAGGACGGGCGTATATTCCCCCAAGAGTCCGCGAACCCTCCTGTAGATTCCCTCGGTGCTGCTCTGGACGTACTTTGACCCGCAGAGTGGGACTAACTCATCCTCCGTGAGGGCGATGGTGTGGTATGCCCCGCGGAAATCCTCAGTGTACGAGCAGGCCACTACCGCCCCTCCGAGCGAGACCGCCTTCCTGCCAAGCTCACGGAAGATTCCGCCTGACGTGCAGAGAAGCCGTGTCCCGTCATCATTCGACCACATGGCCCAGACCTCAGCTTCAGGGAAGACGTTTTCCCGCCTGACCGGGCTGTTCTGGGGGCAGTGCCTGACACAGAGTCCGCAGGCCGTGCATTTCCCCGCGTCAACAGCAGGGTACATGAACCCGGTAAGCTCGTCGGGTACGAAGCTCACAGCCCCCGCCGGGCAGATGTCCCCGCACACCTCACAGCCGTTGCAGTCCTTGCGCGCGAAATCAGCGACATTCCGGGCCATGGTATTCCACCTTCATCACAGGGCGGGCGGGAATTGTCGACACTATCACGCCTCCGGGAATTTCGCCTGACACGAGGGAGTTCGCGCCTATCACTGTTCCTGCGTGAATGGTTGTGCCTTTGAGGACGGTTGACTTGAGTCCCAGCCAGCAGTCATCCTCAATCACCACGTCGCGGGCATCGTTGATGAGTTTCCCCTCGACGCTGTATATTGGGTGATGGTCGCTGTCGAACACAAACACATTCCTTGCCATCCTGACGCGCTGGCCGATTGTCATCTTCTTTGCGCAGATTATGACGCTTCCTGTGTTGGCGTTGAGGCTGCCTATTGTGAGGTCGCCGCCTTTGTGGACTTCAAGCGTCGTGCCGTAATACAGGTTGACCGGGCCGCTGACTGTGAGATTCGCGTTGTCCCGGAGAAGCACGAGGCATTCAGCCTTTGAGCCCCTGCGCTTGTTGATGCCGAATGTTATTGTGCCGTTGAGGCGGATTTTCGCTGACTTGGCGAGGTCGATGCGAGTCCCTCTCATGGGGATGAGCCAGCAGCCTTTTCCGCGTGAGACGTTCCCGGCCATGAAGTTGTACCAGATGAACTTTGTTATGCTCATGCCGAGAATCTTTCTTGCCTTGCCGATGAGTCCCAATTATTTTGCGCCTCCTTCGTAGATTTCGCCGAACAGTATCCGTGAGAATGCCTCTCTTCCTTTTGCGCTGAGGAAAATACCGTCGCTGAACATGTCAGGGGTGAAGCGTGAATCCTCGTAGTAGTCCAGAACCCTGACATCCGGGAATTTCCGCGTGAGCACCTCCATGTTGCCGCCGACAAAGGCCTTCACGAACTCAGGGCTGATGTGGCTCCTGGTTTTTTCCGGGACTGGCGGGATGACGAGGACGGGATGCCAGCCGCGGGCCTTGCAGTACACGATTTCCTCAGACAATATCCCGATTTTCTCGTTGAAAGCGTCCCTGTGGGCTTCTGCCTGCGACGAGTCTGTGAGGTTGTCGAGGCCGAACTCGCTCGTCCATGTCTGGATTATGCCGGGTATGTCTTTGCTGACTGGGGATTTTGCGCGTGAGAATATGCGTGAGACTGTGCGCCTGAGTTTGCCCGCTGCTCTGAGCATGAGGGGATGGGCGATGAGGAATGCCCGGAAGCGCGAGTAACCCGGTATGTCTCCGGGAGGGAGAACGCCGTAAAACTTGTCGTAATATCCTGGCGAATTGTAGTCATTGTTGCGCCCGAACGACATGGGGGACATTATGACTATGATGACAGTTGCGCCGGGTGCAATGTTCGGGGTGAAGCGTTTTATGAGGCGGAAGCCGTTGATGAAGTTCTGGGGTGCTGTGGCGAGGTTGAAGCCTTTGCGCGGGCAGTACTCGAAGCTGATTCCGTAGAGCACCGGGCCTGATCCTACGCTGACGGTTTCGAGGCCTTCGGGGATTTCGCCGTGAATGTGGGCGTACCCTGCCCGTGAAGCGCGGTATGAGGCAGTGCGCTTGTAGGCGTATTCCGCGAGCTCTTCCGCGATAATGAGGACAGCGGCGAGTGCCAGAAATCTATACATTCCGGCCTCCGTGTGCTTCGTGAATGAGTGGGGGGAAATTTAGGGAACAATCAGGGCGATGTGCGATGTGCGATGTGCGATGTGCGAT
>JAFSKV010000060.1 GCA_017448795.1 Synergistaceae bacterium
CAAGAATCCCGAAGACCTGTGGGAGATGACGATTGACCGCCTCATTGACGACTGGGACGCTCAGGTCTGGGACATCCCCAACGTCAAGAACAATCACCCGGAGAAGCTCAGTCATCCGTGCCAGTATCCCGTTGAGCTTGCTGAAAGGTGCGTGCTTGCGCTGACTGACAGGGGCGACTCTGTGTATGACCCTTTCGCGGGGGTTGGGTCTACTCTGGTTGCCGCGCTGAAGAACGGGCGTGTTGCTCTGGGCAGTGAGTATGTGAGTGAATATGTCGACTTGGGCATGGACAGGATACGCAGGCTCAGTGAGGGCAGTCTGATTACGAGGCCGATTTACCGTGCAATCTACGAGCCGTCGCCGGATGACAGAATCGCGATGAAGCCGGAAGGATGGAAGTAGCATGAGACTCGCGCATGTGTACTCGCACTTGAACGGGCTGGAATTTATGCTCGTGAGGAAGCCGGGACTGTGGCAGGAAGTGCAGGACGCAATACGGAATGTTGACGCAAGATTAGCCTTCGACAAGGTCAGCCGCGAAAAGACCATGCAGGGAAGAATCCTGTACTCGCCCGCCAAGCTCAACAAGCTATTCCGCGAACAGTTCAGCTCATGGGGCTGGCATGAAGTCAGGCACGATTACTTTGTGAACGAGGACTTGAACACAACGCGGGCAATCATCCACCTTCAGGACAAGGACGAGCAGAGGCGCATAATTCAGGAGCGGGGATTCACAGCTTACAGGACGTACAATCAGGTTGATTTTGTGAAGGACAGGGCGGCGGTTGAAGTCCAGTTCGGCAAATATTTCTCCGTCCAGTATGATTTGCACGTCAAGCACACATTCTTCTACGAGCGCGGCGATATTGACGTTGGCATTGAGATTATTCCCACACACAAAATGATGTCGCAGATGTCTTCCGGCGTAGCTTGGTACGAGAACGAACTCGCCAACATAGTCCGTGAAGGCCGCTCCAACCCCTCAGTCCCCGTAATCCTAGTTGGCATTGAGCCTGAGACTGTACTATAATCCCCCGCGAAATCATACACAAAGGAGCGCATCACTTCATGCCGAGAAAATTCACCGCCGCGATTCTCTTCACCCTAATGTTCGCATCACTGTCATTCGCCGCCCCTGTTCCCCCCTCAAAAGGCCAGTGGGCATTCCCTCTCGAAGACACCCTCACGCTTTACCGCAAGGCCGACAGTTCTTCACGCAGTGAGGAAATCAGGATGCCGCAAAAATGGATCAGCGTCCCCAGCGCAGTAAGGGATGATGATAATTTCTTGTGGTACAAGGTAACCGTCAACGGCAAATCAGGCTGGCTTCCTCAGAACGGTATCCGCCTCAAAATGGGAGGCAAAAGCAAACTCGCCGCAAATCTCCTCAAGAATTACGTCAAAGCCCGGCGCAAAGTCATGGACAATCCCCGCGGCTGGTCGTCAAGCATAGAGGACGGCTTCACGGAATACTCTACAGACGGCGGAATGTTCAGGGTCATTGATGGCAGGCGCGGAGTTGAAGATGTATTCTTCAGCACGAACGACTACAAGATATGCCGGGAATTTCTCGGTGTTGACCTCATAGACTGGAGCCAGCCGGAAGTACGCTCAAAGCTCGGAACTCCAACAATGCGCGAAACACCTTACGAGTCCCCCGAAATAAGCATACTTTCATTTGAGCTTGAAGGAAGCAACATGACCCTGTCAGTACTTGAACGCCGTGAAGACGGAGACACAGAAGGCACTGTTTACCGTGTTGAGCTTTATGCGGGCAGGACTGGCGAGCCGGAATATTAGCCCTTGCGGTTCGCTTTTGTACTGTGTCTTGCTGTTCTGGCTGACGGAATACTAGGAGACCCCCGGAATTTACCCCATCCTGTCAGGTTCATCGGCCATGTGATAACTTTCTGGCACAAGACTCTCTTCATTGGCAACGACTCATTCGTTCGCGGCCTCGCTGTTGTGGTTATGACGCTCATGACGGCGGGGCTTCTTGTTGCCGGGGTTCTTTACGTCTCAGGCTGTAACGTGATTGTTCAGGTTTACCTTCTGTACTCGGCTATAGCGTGGCGCGACCTCAAGGACGAAACCAGACCCGTGTATCTTGCGCTGCTCTCGCACGACCTGACCAATGCCCGTAAATATCTTGCGTTCGTTGTCGGGCGTGATACGGAGAGTCTCAGTGAGACCGAAATAGTCCGTGCAGTGATTGAGACTGTGGCGGAAAATTCTGTTGACGGTGTGATGTCGGTGCTGTTCTTTGCGGCAATGGGGCATGTTATGGGCGGGGATTACGGGGCGTGCGTGGGAGTGTGGGTGTTCAAGTCGGCAAGCACACTCGACTCAATGCTGGGCTACGAGAGCTTGGGACGTTACGGGACTGCGTCAGCAAGACTTGATGACATGCTCAACTTCATTCCGGCGCGATTGGGAGGGGTGATTATCGTCATGGCCGGGGTGTTTGCGGGCGGGGGGATAAAAGTGCGTGAGGGATGGCGGGTGTTCGTGTCAGACCGTCTCAGGCACAAGAGTCCCAACAGCGCGCACGGTGAGAGCGCATTCGCCGGGGTGCTTGGTGTGAGGCTTGGGGGCGGGGCGTATTACGGGGGGGAGTTCGAGGCTAGGGCATGGCTGAACGAGTCGGCAAGAGACCCGGAAGCAGGGGACATAGTGAGGGCGTGGAGGGTGCTTGATGGGGCGTGTGTGATTGGGGTGATGCTGGCGGGAAGCATGATATAATGAGTCAATCCCAAAACTTGAAGGAGGAGTCGCGATGAGACGATTCATGTTGTGCCTTGCTGTGATGCTGGCGGTTGTGCCTGTGTCATTTGCGCGGGGCGAGGAGGCAGTGCCTGATACGCAGAAGTACGTACGTGGGGGGGGGTAATTTCTGCAACATCTGGTGTGGAAATTACTGAGGAGAATTTCCCGGATGCTGTGTTCCGTGAGTATGTCAGAAGCAATTTCGACAAGAACGGGGACGGACTGCTGAGTGAGGCGGAGATTGAGGGTGTTATATATCTGTATATAGACGCTTGTGAATATCGTCTTGGATCTGCTCTCTACAGCCTTGAGGGTATACAGTACTTCACGTCTTTAGGAGTTTTGAACTGCGACTCCAACAAGCTGACAACGCTTGACTTAAGCAAGAATACCGCTCTCTTTTCTCTGAGGTGCATTAACAACGAGCTGAAGAGCCTTGATGTGAGTGGCTGTGCTAACCTACAAGAGTTGTCCTGTTCCGAAAACCAACTGACAAGCCTTGATGTGAGCGGATGCACTGTCTTGGAAGAGCTGTATTGTACCGATAACCAGCTGACAAGCCTTGACCTGAGCAAAAACCTCTGCATAGACCTTGATCGGCTTTACTGCGACGCTTCCGTGTCTGTGATTTACCCAATCGAGAACACAGTCGAAATCAACGCGGACAATTTCCCGAACGACACATTCAGGGCTTATGTGCTGTCAGAATGCGACACTGACGGCAACGGAGTCTTGAGCAGAGTCGAGGCAAAAAGCACAAGAAGCATTAGTCTTAGTAATATACAGGCTCGCAGCATGAAGGGAATTGAGCATTTCTTTAACCTGCGCGAGTTGAGTTTGGGCGGCCAGTTCACCGAGCTTGATGTGAGCAAAAATGAGTTCCTGCAACGTCTGACCTGCTCAAGCAGCAACATGACGAGCCTTGATGTGAGCCACAACACCGAGCTTGAACTCCTAGATTGCGGCGGAAGCTCGCTGACCGCGCTAGACCTGAGCCACAATACGGCTTTGCGGAGTCTGAACTGCAATAACAATCGGCTGATCGAGCTTGATATTAGCAAAAACACCGCTTTGGCGTGGCTGCATTGCTCCAACAACCAGCTAACCGCGCTTGACGTGAGCGACAACACAGCGTTGAGGGAGCTGAACTGCGGGAAAAACCAGCTGACCGCGCTAGACATAACCAACAACACCGCCTTAGAGACCCTTTTTTGCCGCGAAAACAACATCATCTACCTTGATGCCAGAAATTGCTTCTCATTGCGAAGTATACACTGCGACCCCGAAGTCCTCATCGACAACGGCACAACCCCTCCCAAGATTTTCACCACCACAATCACCAACGCCCGCACAGGAGAACCGTATTCCTTCCAGTTCGTGGCGCGCGGAACAACCCCCCTTTATCTCTATGTCTCAGGGGACGTGCCGGAGGGATTGACGTTGAGCGGGACGGGGCTTCTCTCAGGGACGACCTCAGATGCCGGGTTTCACACGTTCACCTTCACGGCCTCAAACGATTACGGCACAGCATCCCAAGTATTCACCCTCAAAGTTCGCGAGCCTGTCCATGACGTGGCTGTCATAAACGCTGAGAACTTCCCGGATGAGCAGTTCAGGGGGTACGTCTCCGGTAATTTCGACACCGACAGGAACGGCATACTTGACTCGGACGAAGCCGCAGAGGTCGTGAGGCTTGACCTTGATTTCTACGGGGCGCACATCACCAGCCTGAAGGGCATCGAGTACTTCACCGCCCTCACATGGCTAGACGCGCACGGCCAGGAGCTGACTGAGCTTGACCTGAGCCGCAACACCGCTCTAACCTTCCTGAGATGCCGGAGCAACCCCCTTAAAGCTCTGGACTTGAGCCGCAACACCGAGCTCGCGTACCTGAACTGCCGGGAATGCCCGCCGCTCGCCTCACTGGACCTGAGCCGCAACACGAAGCTGGAGACCATCTACTGCTCCGGCAACAGCCTCACAGAATTAGACCTCAGCGCAAACACAAGGCTTATTGCCGTCGAATGCAGCAGCAACGATCTTGTCTGGCTCAACATCGACAGCTGCGGCGAGCTTACCGCGCTTGACTGCCGGAACAACGCTATTCCACGTCTCAACACGTCAGGATGCCCGAAGCTCACGGACTTGCTGCATGATCCTACAACCGAAATCGTCGGCTACCATGTTGACAGGCCAGCCATCGCCCCCACAATCACGACAGCGTCAATCACCAGCCCGGCAACAGGCCAGCTCTACACCTTCCAGCTCACCGCCGCCGGCTCAGCCCCCATAACTTGGACGTACACAGGCAGACTCCCGGCAGGCCTAAGCATGAATGAAGCCGGGACAATCTCAGGCACTCCAAAGAAGGCGGGCAAGTCAACCATCACAGTAACAGCCTCAAACTCAGTCGGCAATGCCTCGCAGAAATTCATCATTCAGGTGTTTGACCCGGTCAGCATCACTACAGCAAGCCTCAAATCCGCAAAAGTCAACAAAGCCTACAGCGTTACCCTCAAGGCAAAAGGCACAAAACCCCTCACGTGGTCAGCAGAAGGGCTCCCTTCAGGCCTCAGCATCAACGCAAGCACCGGGCGTATTTCAGGCAAGCCGACAGTTTACGGCTCATTCAGCGTGAACATTACAGCCGGAAACGGAGCAGGAAGCGTGAAGAGGACGCTGAATTTTTCGGTTGACGGAATCGCCCCCAAGCTGTCAGGAAACCTAGCCAAGTCCGAACTAGGCAAGCCCTACAGCTCAGGCCTCAAGCTCACAGCAGGAAGCCTCCCTGTAACTTGGAGCATCACAGGGACATTGCCGGAAGGTTTGACGTTCGACACAGAGACCGGGATAATCTCAGGGACTCCATCATCCTACGTGAAATCCAGCAAGCTCACGATTACCGCCACGAATGACGCGGGGAGCAAGTCAAAGAAGATTACTCTCACAGTGAAGGGCATGACACCCAGAATTAAGACCGCCAAACTGCCCGATGCTACAGCAGGGACTCCCTATTCCGCGGCTCTCTCAGCAGCAGGAAGTGAGCCTATAACATGGAGGGCTGAAGGCCTGCCTGACGGTTTGACGCTCGACGGTGATACTATTACGGGGACTCCGTCTTCAAGAGGGAGCGCGAGAATCATAGTTTACGCCGTGAATCCTGTGAAGACCGTGAAGAAGACCCTGACGCTCAAAGTGAACGCCCCGACTGCCTCAATGCCTGAAATCCCGGATGATGAACACAAATCTTCCCTGCCCGTTGACGACATGGCCGGACGTTCCACAATGCCGGAAAACAGCGCGGGCTTTGCGGGCGGCTATGTGATTGTCGCGGAGCTTGGGACGATTTCGGCGGATGAAGCAGGAATGTATGACTTCACCGTTACCCTCAGCGATGACTCTCACGTGGGGGCGGAACTGGTCTATATCGCAAACTCTGACAACCCGTCGGACGATGACGGCATAGCGGAGTTCTTTGACGCTGACGGTGAACAAGTCTCAACAGTCCCGGATGAACAGACATTCACAGTGTCAGTCTGGCTAAATCCTGGGACGGTCTACAGCCCGGTTATAGCTGTAAAGTAACAGGCAACAAAAATCCCCCCGGCCATGAAGACCGAGGGGAGCTTCTCTCAGAATTTCATCATTTCAGGCGGCTCAAGGCTGCTGAACATGTATTCCGTGAAGTCAGATATATTAGCCTCGCCCACATAAGGAGCCTGATACCTCAAGAGCTGGGGGCTTCCTGTGTTCCTGAATAGCATATCACCTTTGCCCGAAAGCCTCACCGCATCAGAACTGCCTATTATGTTCTTAGAGTCAGCTTCCGCCTGAAGGGTAAAAGCCGCTCTTGCCGGAATGTTGGACTTTATCATCGTGGTGAAAACGTCGGGCGACGGACGCTGCGCCGCAAGCATCATGTATATCCCTGACGCTCCCGACTTCTGCGCAAGCCTCATTATTACCCCCTCAATCTCAGGCCCTGAAGCGTACACAAGATCAGCAAGCTCGTTTATCACTATCACAATTTCGGGAAGCCTCCTGCCTTTCTGCTTCCTGTTGAATGAGGCAAGATTTCTCACTCTCATTGACGCAAACGCCGCTGTTCTCTTCTCCATTTCATCATATGCCCAAGTCAGAGCCTTCACGGCAGCGTCAGGGTCATAAACAGGGGGCGCAATGAGATGGGGCAGTCCGTCATAAACAGCAAACTCAACATGACGCGGATCAATCAGCATAAGCCTGAGTTCTTCCGGCCTTCTTCGTGAACACATGCTCATTATAGACGCGTTCACAAACATGCTGCGTCCTGAGCCTGCGTTTCCCGCCACAAGTATATGAGGCATATCTTCAAGCCCCTTCACGGAAATCCTGCCTTCAACGTTCACGCCCAAAGGAAGGGGAAGCCTCACTGATGATGACATGTATTCACTGCTCTCTATTATGCTCCTGAGATAGATAGTCTTTCTGTCGCTTCTTGGGACTTCTATTCCTACATAGCGCGTCCCTAATATGGGTGCTTCAATTCTCACGGACATCACAGCGAGGGACATAGCCAGTTCTTCAGCGAGGCCGGGAATCTTGTTGACCTTAGTGCCCGGCGCAAGCTCAATCTGATACTGTATGAATGTAGGGCCTGTGATTATGTGGGCAACTGATGCGCTGATGCTGAAAGTTTTTAGCGTCGACGTGATTATCTTGGCCTGCTTCTCGGACTGCTTGAGAATGTCGCGGTCAGGCTCAGGCTTGTACTTAGGGCCGAAAATCTCAGGAGGAGGCGGAAATGATGCTTCCTCACGCTTTGCAGGAGCGGGCGGCTCTTCAGGGATTGGCGGCGTTTCGGGCATGGGGTCTTTCCTGCGCGGGGCTTCCTCATGGCGGGGGGACTCTGAGGGCTTGGGGGATAATTTCGGCGGAACAGGCGGAAGTGTCTTCTCATCGTCAGAAGAATCAGAGTCATCCGGGAAATTCACAGGAGGAAGAGGACGGCGCAGCTTCTTCACACGGGGGCCTGATGATGCCGGCTTTTGCGGAGGAGCTTTCATCTCGCCGGAATCTATGAGGGCTAATGCGTTGTCGATTACTTCAACAGCTGTTGACATTACATTTTCCGGGAGAATGTCTATCTCAGGAGCAGGGGGCGGGGTATCAGGATCGGGCTTCAGCGTGGGCAGCCTGAAATCAAAATCAGCGGGGGGAATGCCGGGAAAATCGTCGGAATAATCCTGCCCTGACGGTCTCAATATAGGATCAGGGATGCTCTTTTCGGCGGGAGAATCTGAGTCTCTCCGGGATGATTCACGCTCACGGCGTTTCTTCCTGAAACGGAATTTCAGCGTGGGCATCTTAGGCAGATTCATCCTCAGAATCTTAGAGCCGAAGAAAATCGCTGACAGAAGGAACATTCCGCCTATAAGAACAAGCGTGATGATATTCCCGGCATTAAGCACAAAGAATTTCGCCAGGCCTGAGCCGAATTTTCCCGGCATAAGAAGCACTGCCTCCGATGTCCAGCCCGATTCTTTCAGCAGTCCCAAAAGGAACGCGAACGACACATAAAGTAACAGCGTCCCGAAAAGCTGCCGCCTGAATTTCGGTATCCTGAACTTGAACAGCCCCGCCCCGCAGGCATAAAGCACAAAAAGAAGAGGCACAATCACCGCGCCCCCCCATGCTTCACGGAGATAACCGCCCAGCTTCTCCCCAGGCTCGCCGGCAAGCGAAATCCCGAAAAGCGACATGACACAATATATACAGCCGGCAATAAGGACAAACTGCAAGAGTTCTGCAAGGCTTCCTTTGTTCTCAGTGCCAGCGCGCCTTCTGCTCAAAGTCAAATCCTCCTTCTAGTTCCCCGAACGTATCTGCTTTATGTTTGCCCTGTGTTCCTTGAAGGTCTTGGAGAAATGATGATACCCGTCCCGCCCGGCGACATAGTAAAGGTAATCGTTAAATTCCGGGTCAAGAGCCGCCCCCCATGCCTCAGTTCCAGGCACGCATATAGGCCTTGGAGGAAGCCCGGCGTATTTGTACGTGTTGTAAGGCGAGTCTATCTCAAGGTCTTTGTTGAGGACGCGTGTTAGTTTCCTGCCCTTCAGCCTCCAGGCATATACAACAGTAGCATCAATCTGAAGCAGCATGTCCTTCCTGAGCCTGTTATGTATAACGCCCGCTACTGTCCTGCATTCAGCATCATGCAGCACTTCACGTTCAACCATTGATGCGACGATAGAAGCCTCCTGAACGTCCTTGGATGTGAGCCTGTGATCCGTGATGAAACCGCCCCAGTGATTCCACCATGCCGACGAGGCGCGCTGCACTATCTCATCTGCTGTGCGGTCAACAAGCATGTATGTTTCTGGCATGAGGAAAGCCGCCCGCGTGTATTCGTCCTCCGGGAGGGAGGCCAGTATCTCAAACATTTTCGGGGGATAATTGGCTTTGTTCATGAGAGCCTGAGAGACTGCTTCACGGTTCACCTTTCTGTCCTGGCTTTCGAGGGAGTCTATGAGCGCGAAAATGTCGAGGCCTGGAAGAACCTGCGCCTTAAGGAGGGCGGGCTTCAATGTGCGGAGCTGGCGAGCCAAGTTCCAAGGGTCAGACGGAACAACGCTGTAATGACCCGCGCGGATTTTGCGGTCAAGGCCGAATTTCACCATCCATTTCGACAGCTCAAGGGGAGTCCCGTTCTCTAACGCCCCCTGAATCTCGAACGCCCTCGCCGCCTGTGAGGCTGTCATTCCCTGCTCAATGACAACGCTGACCTTCTCGCCTTCCGGGATTGGTATCATGTATTCCCAGAATGATGCCGGGACTTTCTGGTGATAAGACGAGTAGCCTGCCGCCGCTAAAATGAACACTAAGAGGAACAGAATCATGCCGGAAAATAAAAGCCTTCTGCCTCTTCTCCCTTGTCTTTTTTTGGGGAATGCCGGGTAAGTTCTTGCTGTTTTTTTCTGCAAAGCTGGGACACTTCCTGTTGAGATTTTGAGCCTATTATACAGGAAATGCCCCGTTAAATTCTCAGTCTTACGGTGTCTCGGAGATTCTGACGCGCCCTTCTGTTATGCCCGCTATTATGACGTAATATATTTTCCCGTCAGCACCGTTCACCGTTATTGTCCCGGCGTTGGTGAAGCGTCTTCTCCCCGCGTTGTAATGAGCCTCGCTGTCCGTGAAAGTGTTAGTGTAAGAACAGCCTTCCGAGATCTTGAACGAGTCATCAATCGTGCTTTGGTCGTGCCAGTTGAGCCTGACAAAGTCTGTGTAAAACGTCAGGTAGAAGTTCTTGTGTATCCTGTCTGCCTTCTGCATGTTCCTATAGATGTAAGCCTGCAGTCTCTCAGCCTCACGTTTGGCCGTCTGCCTTACGCCTCTCGGAGACATTAGAGCGACAGCAAGAGTCATCATCATCACGACAACTGCTGTCAATATTTCTGTCATCGTGAAGGCCTTGTGCTTATTTCCCATGTGCAGCATCCCCCGTCCTCATGACGAGAATATCCTTCACTCTCAGAACCAGCTTGAAGACTTTGCGCTGAAGCTGGTCTTTCTGCGATACAGGAAGCATGACGCTCTCGAAAAGCCCGCTCTCCTTCAAGCCTTCTGTCATGGTCAGAATCTCGCTGTCATTCCTTGCTTTTCCGTCGACAACAACATTAACTCCCCCCAGAGGTCCAAGAGTGAAGTCCGCGTTGTCATACTTTATTCCGTTGGTCATGTTGACTTCTAGGGCGTTAAGTATTTCCAGAACCGGGATGTCTCCCTTGAGGAAGTCAAGTATCTTCTCCGTTGTCTTTCTCCGGGACTCAAGCTGTGCGTTTGTCCTTTCGAGGGACTGCCGCCTCAGCGTGAGCGCACTGACATTCACTCGCATTCCGTCTATTTTGTCGGTGAGGGAGCGCACCGTGATGAAAGCGTAAGTGATTGTTCCGGCGGACATCATCAGGAAACCCGCAAGAAGCCCCCACAAAGCCAGCCTGTTTGGGTTGAAAGAGTATCGTCTCCGTTCCAGCTCTACATATTCAGCCGGGCGAAGGTCGAGTCCGTCTTCAGGGCCTTCGCGGAGAGCCAGCCCTTTTGCGGAATAATACGGGTCATCGACGTTGATTATCGTCATGCCTGAGTCCGTACTGAGCTGGAAATTCACACCTGCCAGGATTATTTTGCTGACCTGCACGTGCCTGTACTGTGTCCCTATGAACTGTATAGTGTTGAGGATATCCTGAAAGTTCTTCAGCTCGTTGACCATCCTGAAGAATATTCCGTTTCCGTTCCACGTGGCTATGATGTTGTGGGGGTTGGCGAATATGCACAGTCCTTCTTTGTCTTCCGGGACAGAGCGGAGCATAGCGAAGTTGACGGGTTCAATTGCTCCGGCGGGAATGTCGGCTTTCTTGGCTATGTCTAGAATCTTGTCGACTAGGGTCTCATGGCTTGTGGCCGTCAGTACTGATACCTTGTCCTTGTCGCCTGTGTCGGCTGGTGTCCTTATTATCACAGCGTCAAAGACTGTATCAGCCCTTGATGTGAAGTACTCATCAAAGTTCAGATCTATGGTGCTGCGTATGTCCTCGATGCTCATTTTAGGGAAGCTCAGGGGGCGGCGTATCACTGTGTCGCCTGATGGCAGGCCGATTGTTACGGGCTCGCGGATTTTCCCGGTCTTCTTTCGTAGGGACTTGAAGGCTTCCTCAAGCATCCTGAAATCCTTTATGCTCCCGTTGACTATGCAGCCTTCAGGGAGGGCAGCGGATGCCTTTCGTGTTTCCTCGCCGTTGTCGTCAATCTCAAGAAAATAAAGAAAGTCATCATGAATCGCAAGACCCGCATAATTTTTCTGGGCAATTTTTTTCCCTGCTCCGAACGCCATCTAGAACCACACCTCCTGGAATGAGAGAGTCTGCACATTGTGTGATGACTCTCCCTCGTTGTCCCGGCTTACGAGAACCTGATACATGAGGCGTATACCGTAATAATTTTCCGGGAGACCTGCCCACGCCCTTATGAGGAAAAATCTGTTTCTCACAGGGGAAATCACAGGCTTCCCCGCGCCGTCCCTCCTCATGACGCTGACATCGCCGCTCCCATCATCTGCGCTGACTACATCCCACACTTTATCACCAAGAGGTAGCATAGACGCAAAGGGCTTCTTGTACGTGCTGGATGTTCCGTAGCCTCCGTCTGTCCAGCTGTCCCTGTCGAAGCCGCTTTGATCGAACGAGTAATCCAAATCATGAATCGTGAGGGAATAAACATCTTTGTAGCCTTCTGCTTTCCACGCTGAAGGAATCTCCCAGTTTGAGTTTCCCCCGCTGTCTCTCTTGGCCCTCGCGCCCTCGCAGAACTCCGAGAATTTCAGCGCGCCGCCTGTTTCGTCAAGCCTTGTGTTGTGGACAATTTCATTTGACCTGAGAGCATCTTTAGCCGCTTCAACAAGGGAGTCAAGATTCATCCTGTACATCAAGAGCTCGCGTTCCTCAGACACAGAGTCAGCAGATGACTTCGCGAAGAAGAAAACCTGCGCCATAATCATCACAACAAACATCATGAACACCATCACATTAAGCAGGGAAGCTCCCTGTCTCATTCTCACAGCAAACTCCTCCAGTCATCCGCGCATCTTGCTGAGAAAGGACACTTTGCGCACAAATTTTCATCCCTCATAATTTCAGGAAGGTTCTTGAGCGATATGACCCCGTAAGCCGCCCGGAAAAGCCCCGGCAGTCCCGACGCTGTCATCTCCCTGACATTCTCCGCGCTGAATATAACGGGTTCTCTTCCCTCGTCGTCTAGGTAAATTATCCCGACAGACGGAACAACCCCCGTTTTCTTCCAGACCAGCCAGGAATAAATCAGGCTCTGAGACAGCGGAACGGTAACATCACTCTTGGTGTAGCCCTTGAACTCGAACAGCCTAGCTTCTCCCCTGTCAGGGTTGAACAGGAGCGCGTCATATTTCCCGGCTACAATGAGCCTTCCTTCCGGGCAGTCGTAACATGCTTTAAGTTTCTGCTCAGGGGGGATAAAGACCGTCCTCATGTTTTCCTCCGGGCTTCTCATAAGGGACGGAATGGCCGCGAAAAATTCCGACATTGCCCGCGAAAGCACCGTTATTCCCCGCGACATGGCCATGATCTGCCCTGAAGTGCATTCCTCAGAATGAGCCTCAAGAAAAGGAATGAATATATTTCCCCGTATCACAGACTCAACTGCTGAATTTCCGCCTGAGACAGACCGGGCTATCTTCCCGTGAAAGGGGCTCGCAGGGTTTGATGCCGCCTCAAAGAACACCTGGGCTATATTCCTGTGGAACAATGTGCCGTAATAATACCCGCTCCCGTTTATGCCGACCTTCCACGCGTCTTTTTCGCCCCTGTGGACAGTGTAGGCAAGAAGTGCCGGGCATCTCTGGCACAAAGCGGCGTTGCTGACTGAGATATAGCAGGTTCTGCGCATGTCTACGGCTTTTCCGCGAGGGTTATAAGCACGTCTTTGGACTTTGATGTGTAAGTCCTGAAATGCTCCGGGTTGTTCTTCACGAACGCTATAACTTCATTCCGACCCGCTTTTATCCCGCGCTGCAAGAGGATGGCCGCCGCCTTGTCCGCTGTCAGGAGCTTGACGGGCGAGGCTGCAAGTATGCTCCTGAGAGTGTCAGCAAAAAGTTTGTCGTCATAGTAGATTTTCGGCTCATTCTTCGGGGCTGGGGAAGGGGATGTTACTGTTGCGGGGGAAAACTTGAGCGGCTTTGTGTCTATGAGCCTGAGATCTCTGACGAAAAGATTCATGTCCTGGCGCGACGCTGTTCTAGGCTGGGAAGCTGTGTATATGTTCACGTCCCCGTTGTCGACTCTGTTGGCTAAGGCAGTGAGGGCGTACCATGTTATGCGGGTCTCATCATTCAGCCTTGCCACGAACCCCCCGGCCTGCTCAAATTCCCTCAGCTTCTCGGCGAATTTCTTCCATGTCTTCTTGTGCGCTCTCTCCTCAAGGACGTAGCAGCAGAAACTTCCGGGATATTCCTTCATGAACCTCATACATTCGTTCACGCCCTGCGTCGCCGTGACGTGGGACTTTGGGATCACGATGACAAAAGCGAACTTCTTATCCCCCCGTATACCCTGAACCCTGATGTATTTTCCGGCTGGTTTCTGGAGGGTGAAGCCCTCGAACGATGACAGCCACGCCTCAAGGGCGAGCGCAAGGTGGTCTGCGTTGGGCGGCCATGCTTGAGGGGTCGCGCGCACTTTGCCGGCTTCCTCGCTGTATGCCCTGCGCATCATGTCCGCCGGGTCTTTCGTACCTGACACCGCCTCGCTGGCCAGCTCTATCACCCTTCTTGGCGAGAGCCCCGCGCTGAGTGTCCCCTCAAGCCTCGACATGAGCCACTGGTATATTTCCTCTGTCTCATCACCGAACACCGCCGCTATTTTCGCGCGCACAAGCTGCCTAGCCTGGGCAGGCGAGCATCCCTTCATGCTCACTTTCCTGTGCTGTATCCTCTGCACTATCGCGGCATCAAGCGAAGGGCGGAAAATATCCTCCCACGTTTCAGCCCTGAGAAAACAAAGCGGAAGTATCCCGGAGGAGTCGTTCATCATTAGGCTTATAACTTCACCCCACGCGCTTATGAGATCATGGGGCTTCATGTTGTCGAGCTGGTCGAAGCACACTATCATAGGTATCTTCGCATATCCCATTATCAGGCCGAGCGAGAGCAGTGTTTTTTCCGCAACTTCCTCGCGTCTGGGCTCTGTCATAAGATTGGTATCCTTTGAGGGAAGCCCAAGTTCAGCGGAAGCATCATCATCGAGTCCTTCACACAGCCAGCTGAGAATATCAGACCTCACGAAGTCATCATCAGAGGCAAGATATAGCGTGATGCACCTGAGAAAATTTCTGTCCAGCCTGGGAATATCACGGGCAAGATACTTGCGCATGTCCAAAGACGACGGATCGTCAAAGCCGTCATTCATCCTGCGCTCGTTGTACGCGCTCACAACGCCGTCCATAAGCATGTCGAACTGAGAGCGGTCATTGCTCCTGGCGAGTTTCAGGTTGATGAATATCTCCGAAAGCATATGCTGCATGACCCCTTCAGGATTTCGGAAAGCCCTTGCTGCCACGAATATTGCGGGCTGCTCGTTTTCCTTGAGGCGGCGCAGTATCCTCATCATCATGTGAGTCTTCCCTGAGCCTCTCTCACCCAGTATGAGTCCGGCAAGAGGGACGGCTGGCTCGCGGCGTTTCTGGCGTATCAGCTGCTCTATCTCCTCTGAGGCCTCGCGGTTGAGCTGCTGGATGTCGGGGTTGGTGTTTTCCCACGGGAAAGGAGATGATGACGAAGCGAACGGGTTATTGTCGCGTAGCCTCTGCTGTATGTCATTCATTCCACGTTACCGTCCCGTTCATGATGCCGTATTCGTCAAGGAAGCCGTCGCTCAGGTCGTCGCCCTTGAGTATGGTGGGGTCGGCCGAGTGGACGTAAATCACCTCGTTGTCCCGCAGAGTCCGAACCATGCTGTCGAAAACCTCACGCGGCCAGCCAAGATAACGCCTCATCCTGAAGATACGCACGAAAGTCCTTCCCTTGTCGCTCTCCTCGAATGCCTCGCGGAATCTCTCAGTCGTATATTCACCGTCATCAATCCCCGCCTCTCTCACAGCTTTAACACGGCCGCCCGCACGGTATATCTTCGGCTTCATGTCATCTGTGAGCTTGATCAAGACCCGCCCGTCGTCAGCAAGCTCATTCACAAGCGCGACAAACTCAGCCTTAGTGAAAGGCAGTGATGTTATCGATTTCGTGTCAAACGCTCTATTCTCGGACAGAAGCCCAAGCACAAACTCTGAAGGCTCGCAGGGCTCAAGAATGTAAACGCTGTTTCCCTTTGCGTGGAACATGAACCTGTCTCCTGCTGACTGCTCAATTTTCCGGCGTATGACCTTGCCGCTGTCTCCCTTCCTGATTCCCAGCCCGCGTTTAACGTCTAGGCTGATGGATGACGCAAGCCCCGTTACCGTCATGAAGCCTTTGTTTTTCTCTAGCAAAGACTGAATCACATCGGCGGTGTTTTTTCCCGGCATGATAAATTTTCACTCCTTAAGTTCTTACGGAATGCCCTAATTTTAGCGCAGTGTTATCATATTCACAAAAAGGTGAAATCAACACATGCATCATGAGCCAGTTATGTTAAGTGAGGTGCTTGCCCTCGCGGAATCTCACAGCCATTCCCGGATTCTTGACGGGACTCTAGGGCTTGGCGGTTATTCTTCGGCCATGCTTGAACGCTTCCCTTCATCCGAAATTTTGGGCATTGACCGCGACCTTTGCGCCCTGAATTTCGCGCGTGAGAGGCTTTCTTCTTACGGTGAGAGGTTCACGGCCATGCAGAGAAATTTCGGGGACATCGCCGGGATTGAGGGAATAGAATCTTTTGATGTCCTCGTGTTTGACTTGGGAGTCTCTAACATGCAGCTGACAGATTCGGGGCGGGGCTTCTCGTTCAGCAGCGACGGCCCTCTTGATATGAGGATGAACCCTGACAGTGATTCTCTGACAGCCGCCGACGTTCTCAGGGACTCGGACATGAAGACTCTTTCGGAGATTTTCCGGGTTTACGGCGAGGAACGTTACGCGGGACTCATAGCATCAGCCGTGAAGCACTCGCCCAATCCCATAACGACAACCGCCGGACTGGTCAGCCTGATTCGTGATACCCTTCCTCAGCCCGTGCAAAGAAAAATGGGGACTCACCCGGCGCGGAGAATCTTTCAGGCACTGAGAATATATGTCAACAATGAAACCGGCGAGCTTGAAGCCCTCTTAGCGTCAATCCCTGAAGTGAACAAATCCGCGCTTGTTGTGTTTGTGTCGTACCATTCTCTTGAAGACAGGCTGATTAAACACGCTTTCCGCAGGTGGCAGAATGAGGGCAGGGGGAAAATCTTAACCCGTCATCCCCTCACACCGTCCCAAGAAGAAACAGAACGCAACTACAAGGCTCGCAGCGCAAAGTTAAGGGCATTTTCTCTTACTGTTGACTAGGTATTTTTCGCAGATTGTGATATTATTCGTTCACAAAAAATCCACAGACACGAAATTTTCAGAGAGGAACCGGGGGCGGGGAAGAGTGCGCAAAGACAGTACTAACAGGATAAGAATAACGCTGAGATTTGTATTAGGTCTGGCAGTGGTGATAAGTCTCGTGATAGGCCTCGGGATTCTCAGATTCCACGCTGCGAGGCTGGCATATTATCTTGAATCCGTGAACCAGTCCATACAGAAATACTCAGATGAAGAAGTCATACTCAGGCAGGAGCTTTCCGCGCTTGTTGCCCCGATAAGGATATACTCATACTGCAAGGAGAGTTTGGGAATGCAGAAGGTAATGAGGGCGGAGACTCTCCCTGTGCGTTTCAAGACGGGGAATCTTCAGGCTGGTAAGAACGATGCTTCTTCCGGGCTTCAGGGGTGGCGTTCGAGCCTTGCGTGGCTGTTAGGCAGATAGAATGTCTCACAAAAAGCAGGAGAGAGCCGGGAATCCCTGGATACTTTTCGTTATATTCTTCGCGGTTATAGGATGCACTCTCACAGCCCGGCATTGCTGGCCAGACCCCCGCGTTGTTCAGCAGTCCCAGCGTCAGTACTGGCGGAAAGTCCCACTTAACTCAACACGCGGTATCATCCAAGACGTAAAAGGAAACGCACTCGTAATTTCAGAAACGCTCCCTTCATTCGCAATAGATCCCACAATGGTGAAATCTTCAGACCTTCCTGAAATTGCGCAGGTAGTATCCCCCGAAATGCTCGTGAAAATTTCCGGCTCAATCGGCGGCAAGAACAGGTTTATGTGGCTGAACCACAAGGTTTCTGAGCGTGAGGCCGTGAAATACACCGGGCTTATGCGGAAAGTAGGTGCGTTAATCCGGCGGGATGAGTCTTACAGGAAGTACACGAACCAGAATTTGATGTCCCACGTACTGGGCTTCTGCGACAGCGAGAACAGGGGTCAGGCAGGAATTGAGCAGGCATGGGACAACACGCTTTACAGCCCTCCCGGACAAAAGATAGTAGTCCGCCGCCAGAACAGCCAGGCAGCTTCACTCATGGAGCGCGAGCCGGAAAGAAGAGCATCTACCCCCGTAATAACCCTGACGCTTGACAGCCGCATTCAGTACGTCGTTGAGAAGCACCTGTTCAGGACATCAGAGCAGGAAAAAGCGAAATGGGCTGTTGCTATATGCATGAATCCCGGCACGGGCGAAATTCTCGCGATGGCAAGCTACCCCACATATGACCCATCAGACCGCAGGAATCTCGACGTAGAAGCCCTGTCAAACAGCGCGATAAGCAGGACATACGAGCCCGGTTCAACCTTCAAGCCGATCTACATGGCCGTAGCTCTTGAACGCGGCTGGGTGAGGAAGGATGAAATGTTCTTCTGCCCGGCGAAGCTCAAGGTCGCTGACGGATTCATCAGGGAGTCAGACGCAAGAGTCGCATTAGGCAACGTAACAACAGCACAGCTCCTAATCAAGTCGTCAAACGTGGGAATGGCGCAGATCGGAATGCGGGCTGACCGGGTCAAGACATATGAGAGCCTTCTTGCTATGGGGTTCGGCCAGGAGACGGACATTGAGCTTCCAGGAGTGGCGAAGGGCATTCTGCTTTACCCTGAGAGCTGGCGGGGAATAACTCCGGCTAATATCGCTATAGGCCAAGGGCTTGCTGTTACTCCTCTTCAGCTTGTTACGGCGATGGCGGCTGTAGTCAACGGCGGAAAGCTCATGAGCCCCTATATCGTGAAGGAAGCAGTGAACTCACTGGGCGAGGTTGTCTACAGGGGAGAACCCAAAGTCATGCGCGAGGTAATTACGCCTGAAACAGCGGCATGGATCAGGCAGGCAATGAGGCGGGTAATCACTGAAGGAACGGGGAAGAAAGCGGCAACTACAATCACGAACGTAGCAGGCAAGACCGGGACAGCTCAGGTTGCGGGGAAAAAAGGCTATGCTCCGGGCAAATATGTAGCATCATTCATCGGGTTCTGGCCGTATGAGGAGCCGAAATATCTCATGCTTATTGCGATCGGCGAGCCGTCAAACGGGAGGTATTACGGCGGTGAATTGGCCGCGCCAGTGTTCAAGTCAATCGTTGAGGAGATGGCGGAGCTGGAATACTATTCCTGAGAGCGGTTAGGGTTGCGGGGAAACCAGCCCTTGCGCACACGCTCTTCCTGTTGCTTCAGCTCACGTATACACCACAAAAGAACGAATGCCAGTATCCCGAATATACCGGAGACAATATCATTCCCGGCAAACAGAGAGATTACCCCGCATATTCCCCCCGCTACGAGGAAGACAGGCCACACCTTAGCGGAGAAATAGTACTCGCACTTAATCACGACAGGATGAAATATCCCAATGATGACGAAAGCAAACACCCCGATGATTATTCCCGACAAGTTCAGCATCTCACTTCACACTCCCTGCAATAAGCATAGACACCCGACTTCGCCCCACGAACGCAAACACCGGCAATTTCCGACCAGTTCATGATTTCTTCAGCCTCCTAAGCATCAGCACCGTGTAATGCCCCAAGCACGCAAACAACACCATCACCGCCGCGTAATCAGCCAGAAAATACAAGAACGGCTCGTCAAAGTCAAAGAACACAAATTCCGTGCGCAGCATCATGTAGTCCCAAAGATTGCGCCTCGCGAACGCATACCCCCCGTAAACCATAAGCATCACAGCCGCGACATGAGGGACAACCCGCCCTAGCTTGAGCTTCCTGAACATCATCGCGCTGAATATGTGCCAGTTCAGGCCGATGTGAAAGCACATGATGACGTAGCCCCAATACGACGCAAGAACATGAGCCGTCCTTGACCACGCTATTAGCCCGTCAGTCTCCTCAAGGTCAAGCATCTGAGACATGGCCAAGCCGCTCACAGTCAGCAGAATCACATCAAGTATCAGCAGGATGTTCACCAGAGCCAGAATTGAGCGCGTCAGGCCGTAACGCCCGGTGAAGAGAGTCCTGAACCACCAGCGGTTGAGCCACAGGTGAAACACGAACAGTACCACAAGGCTAGTCCCAAGAATTTCGTGGATGAGCGAGCCGTATTCGTAGCCGTCAAACCCGAACGGAAGCATCCCCGCCACAACCGGGCCGACAAGCTCATAGGACATAGAGAGGAGAAGTATCACCGTCATCACAATATCTACAAGAGGCCTCAGCATTTTTCCACCCCGCAGAAGTTTTTGTACACTATAATTATACGCATCTCATAACATTTCAGGTGAAGGGATGGTTGTTACATTGAGCGTAAATTTTGGGGACGTTCTGAATTTCGTGCGGGCAAAAAGTGATGGCATTGACTCCCGCGTGAAGTCTCAGGACGATTGGAGCGCGGAAATCTCGGACGTTATTTCTGACAGCAGGGACGTTAAACCCGGGACTCTCTTCGCGTGCATAAAGGGTGAAATCTCTGACGGCCACAAGTTCGTGAGCATGGCCGAGTCCAACGGAGCGTGTGCATTACTCTGTGAGCATGAAGTAGAGTCATCCCTGCCGCAAATCATAGTCCCAAGAGTCCGCGATTATCTCGGCGAAATTGCGTCGCTGGTCTACGATAACCCGTCAGCAAAATTGTTGATGGTCGGAGTAACAGGCACGAACGGCAAGACAACTACAACATACATCATCCGCTCAATTCTCCAGGCCGCCGGGATTCGCACGGGTCTTCTTGGGACGATAATCGAGTCAGACGGCGTAACAGACAAGGAAGCCGACCGTACTACCCCCGAAAGCTGCATAGTACAGCGTCAGCTTGCCCACATGGTCAGCAACGGCTGCGGGGCTTGCGTCATGGAAACTTCATCGCACGGGCTGTACTTGGGGCGCATCAAGGGGGCATTGTATGACGTTCCTGTGTTCACCAACCTGTACCCTGAGCATCTGGACTTTCACAAGAACATGGAGAGCTACTTTGCGGCCAAAAAATTACTGTTCACCGACTACACCAAGCCTGATTACAGGGGGGCGGCGAATTATGATGACAGTTACGGCAGGAGAATCGCGGAGGAATTTGGCGGCCATGTGGCGGGGTTCGGTTTTGCTGACGGGGCAAAGTCGCGGGCTGTCGAGGCTCGGACAAGCATTGACGGCACTGACATTGTGATTGAGGCTGAAGGCTTCCCTGCCCTGAGCATTCATACCCCCCTTGTAGGCTCGTTCAACGTCATGAATACACTGTGCGCTGTTACGGCCATGCGTGGAAGGGTTGATGACTCGGCGATTGCTGACGGGGTCGCGAATGTCCCGCAGGTTCCCGGAAGGCTTGAGCGTATTGACCTGCCTAACGGTGCTTGTGTGTTTGTCGACTTTGCTCACACACCCTCGGCACTGCGGAGCGTTCTCGGAGTTATTCGGAATCTTTCAGGCAATGACAGAAGGATTGTCTCAATGTTCGGACATGGCGGCGGACGTTACCAGAAGAACAGGCCGGAACTTGGGCGGGCGGCCTCAGAATTTGCTGACGAAGTCTTCATCACCTCAGACAACGCACGAGACGAAGACCCCTACGAGATAGCCCGGTCAATCGCTGAGGGAGTCAGCATACCTTACCGCGTGAACGTGGACAGACCCCAAGCCGTGAAGACAGCCCTCGATGACCTCAAGCCGGGTGATATTCTCGTAATCACAGGAAAAGGCCCGGAACGTTTCATCACCATCAAGGACAGGAAGATACCGTTCAATGACGCAGAAGCCGTGAAAGCATGGAGGGACTCACACTAGCATGAACATGAAGCTGAAGGATTTATTCCCGGAAGTGCCGGGTGATTTTGCTGACATGGAATTTCCCGGACACCTCGCCACCGACAGCAGGAATGTTGAGCCGGGCGGGGCGTTCGTTGCGCTTGAGGGTGAGAGGGTTGACGGCCACGACTATATTCCGCAGGCCATCACGAACGGAGCGGGACTCGTCATCGTCAGGAAGGGCAAGAATCCCGGAGGCCTAACAGTCCCGGTGATTGAGCTTGACGACCCGGAGCGAGATTTGGCCGGGGTTGCATCGCGAAAGCTCAAAGCCCACAATCTCACAGACATAATCGGCATCACCGGCAGTGTCGGCAAGACAACAACCCGCGCCGCAGTCAGCAAAGTCTTAGCCCCCCACTTCACCGTCCACGCACCGGAGCGCAACTTCAACACCCTCATAGGATGCACCGCCACGATAATGGCCATGCCTCTTGGGACTGAAGTCCTCGTGCTGGAATTTGGCGCGAACAAGCCCGGAGAGATACGCGAGCTGACACAGTACTTCCCGCCGTCAATCGCGATTCTGACAGCTGTAGCTCCTGTTCACCTTGAGGGTTTCGGGACTGTCGAGGGAGTCCTTCGCGAGAAGATGGAAATCACAAATTCCGCAAACCTCCGCAAGATAATCTTCAACAACGACAACGAATATCTCAACGAGGCCTTCCGTTACTATGTGCGCTCAATGGGAGTCGGCGAGAACAAGGACTCCGATTTCGTCATCAGTCATGACACGTCGGAATACGCCCTGCCTATGATGTCGTTCGTCCTCGCTCACAGGGCAACTCAGGAAATCGCCCGCTTCACCGCCAGCATATGGGGCAGGCACAACGCACTACCCTTGTCGCTTGCGTCAGCCGCCGCGCACGAGCTGAACATCTCGCTCCAAGAATGCGCCGACACTCTCCGGGACTTCCAGGCACTCAGGGGGCGGGGACGTGTAATCATGCTTGACGGGGGGAAGAGATTCCTCGTTGATGACGCGTACAACGCAAATCCGGCTTCGATGAGGGCATCGCTTGAGACGTTCAGGCAGGTGAAGTGTTCCGGCAAGGTGGCAGTGCTCGGTGAGATGCGCGAGTTAGGCGAGAATGAGGCCATGTACCACACGGAGCTTGAGCCGCTCTTTGACGGGATTGACACTGTGATTCTTGTCGGGGGAATCTGGCGTGAGGCTGTGAAGGGGGATTACGTTTTTGCTGACGACTGGAAATCTGCCCTCGACGCTCTCAGGAAGATTGACGGCTGGCGGGGAGTCCTCGTGAAAGGCTCGAACAGCATCGGCCTGTCCAACATCGTGAAGGCACTCGAAGAATGATGCTCATCACCGCTGTAACATTCCTCACGTTAAGCATAGTCCTGCAATATTTCTGGATAAAGTACCAGCGTCATATACACCTGACTCAGATTCAGAAGTGGTACGGCGTGAACATAGACACCGAGATTAAGGCGAAGACCCCCTCAATGGGCGGGGTAATATTCCTGCTACTGGGACTGCTCGCGGCCATGATGGAGCTTTCTGTTGACGGGCTGATGTTCTGGTCGCTCCCGGTACTGAGCGGGCTTATCGGCTTTGCTGACGACTGGCTGAAGTTCAGGACTCACACGAGCGAGGGCTTCCGCAGTCTCGACAAGCTGAAGGCTCAATTGCTCCTGTGCGCTGTGTGGGTCATGGCCGTATTCATGCGCGGGGATTTGGGACTGTGGCCGGGACTCTGGGACGGAGGGGGCTGGCTGTCAGTGCCTCTTGCGTTCCTGATGACTGCCGGGACAATCAACGCCGTGAACATTACTGACGGGCTGGACGGGCTGGCGGGAGGGTGCTTCATGATTTCGCTTGCGGTGATGATGCTGATGATTCCTGCTGACGGACTCAACTCGCGGGCAATGACTGAGCTTTTCGCCATGACTGCGGGATTCATGTTCTTCAACACTCGTCCGGCAAAAACCTTCATGGGTGATACTGGCTCTCACTTTCTGGGCGGGGCATTGGCGGCTTTGTGCGTCATGAACGGGCGGACTCTCGCGATAATTCCGGCGGGCTTCATGTTCATTGTGGAGATGCTATCGTCAGCAATTCAGATATTCACGATACGGAAGCTCAACCGCAAAATTTTCCTCATGGCACCCCTTCACCATCACTTCCAGAAATTGGGACTCGATGAGACGGCAGTAACGGTTCGATTCTGGCTCGTCCATGCGACCGGGGGGGTAATCCTCGCGCTGCTTCTGCTCAGTCTGTAGCGTAAACAGAATCCCCCTTTGAGTTACGAGGGGGATTATCGTCTGCTATAATACGCGGACAAAATCCCAAGGAGGTCTTACACATGCGCAAAACGTTTTCATCATTGCTGGCTGTGGCGTTCTTAGTGTTCGTTACGGTCAGCTTGGGGGGTTGCGGAGGAAGTAGCAGCTCGGTAGGTACAACTACTGACAACGGGGGGGGGGTAAGCTCTGAACTCTCAAGTATGCTAGTCAGCAGTGATATGGCATCCGTCATGCACGGCAATGAATGGGCTGACCTGATCAACGAGTTCGAAGAAAGCGGAAGCGGAGACAAGATGAATCCCCAGAAGTGGGTCTACTGCATCACTGACGAGGAAGAAGAAAGACTCCGCGCAAAATATGCAGACGATGAATTATCACTTGCCATCCTCGAAGCTCTCCTGTTCAACGCCGAAGACATCAGACGTGCTTATGACAGCGAAGACATAGTACTTCTCCTTTATCCCAATCAGGACTTCATCAACAGGACACTTCAGGCAGTCGGTCTTGAAGGCAATTACGTCCTGACCGCAGAGGAAGCACCCGGCGGAAGGCTTGAAATGTTCGCAATCGCCAAGCGCACCGTCAATGACCGCACTCACACATTCTCATACCATGCCGCGCGTTCTGATGCGTTCACGATTTCCGATGACACGTCCGCACCGTCAACAGGCGGAGGCGAGGTCGTTATTTCGGGCGACAAGGCATACGTTCTTGACGAAAACGGTAACATAATTTCCTCGTCAGACGTAACGACAGGCGACAAGGAAGGGACACAGGAAATTGATGTTGAGAGCGATGAAATCTTCAACATTGACCGCTGGAGGAGTTATTACAACTGGTGCGCGAGCCTCACGGATTGGGCAAACGAACAGTCAGCGGAAGCCTCAGCAATCGAATTGAGAGCCGCAGAAAACAACGACCTCACGAAAATAACCGGAGCTCAGACACCCTCACTTCTGTGTCCAATAAAAAAGGACGGTTATCAGCCGTGGGGAAATCTTAACGGAGGCGATGCTGTGAATATCAGGCGCAATAATACAGTGTCATTCACCATATATTCGTGTCATTCGTTCACAAACGGCTCTGACTACTACCTCGTGAAAGCAACTGCAAGGACAGCAACGAATTACTATCAGGACAGGGTAGTAACGTTCACATGGGGAGATGACTCATTCAACAGAGCACACGGCAAGACTCTTGACCTGACTGCAAATATGGGCGGACACAAAGACCCCGTGAATTACCTCTCAGGATTCACGAAGTCAATGACGATTTACGCTGCCATTCACAACGGACATCACAGCATTCTGGCTAACACTCCTACGAACGTTGCCAAAGAAACGCAGTATTCCAACACTATGGGCTGGAATCTCAGCGGCACAATAGGAGGAAGCAAGGACGGTGCGAGCGGTTCACTTACCGGCGGGGTATCGTACTCTGAGACGAAATCTTTCACACAGAAAGCATACGAAATCAGAAACCAACTCGATGTGTCTAATCCGTCATGGGTATTAGCCTACAATGATGGTGTAACCAGAGGAAGCTGGCATTCTGAAGGCTATTATGGAATATCGGCACCTGCACAGTCAGCGGAGAATGTGGAATTTGAATGCGGATGGATATGGGAAGTCAAGAAATCAGTATGGGGCGGTGCCGGAACAACTCTCACTATGGGATTTGATTTATGGAGCCAAGAAGGTTTTGCTTTCGGTTATGGTGCTAGTTTTGCTCCGTATTACACATGGGACACTCAGGAAAAATATCCGTACTTCCTCA
>JAFSKV010000061.1 GCA_017448795.1 Synergistaceae bacterium
CGTCTCTCGAAAGCGATGGGGAACTGGGAAGCGCGTTACGACCTTGATATGCAGACGATAACCGGGAAGTCAGCGTATGAGCTTGCAGTAGAGAACGAATACACTGGTACGTTAGCGCAGTGGTTGCTGTCCTTGAAGGCGACCGATGAGCTTACCGCGCTGAAGAATCTCGTAGACCCGTTACTTGTACACAATGCCGGAGCGCATAATGCACTTTGCCCTTGCCGCAATATTGGTGTGTTTTCAGACGCACAGAGCGCGGCAATCCGTGCCGGAACATTCGGTGGAACATACGGAGGGGTGTACGCGGATGTGTATCCAAGCGACTGCTGGGTATTCAGTAATGTTCCGTACCCGTACATCGATGAGAATGACGAAGAAAAGTCGAGTACATACAGCGGAACGATAAGGGTACTTGACTGCGATTACTACCTGAAGGCTGGAGATCAGGGCAACGGGCTAGAGACACATCATATTGTGGTAATACCAGACGCGAACATGTTTACCGCGCCAATGAACGCGACTGATACGACCGAGGGCGGCTACGTGGGAAGCAAGATGCGTACGGTGTACTTGAGGAGGGCGGAAGCAATCTTCAAGGCGTGTTTCGGGGAGAGCCACGTGCTGAAGCACCGCGAGTATCTGGTGAACGCGGTAACGGACGGCAGGTCGACAGGCGGAGCGTGGTGTTACAGCTACGTTGAACTGCTTGATGAACGGATGGCATACGGAAGCCTCATATTCGACAGTTCCAGCCCGGACGGAAGCGGCGGCACGAGTATTTCGTCATTGTTCCACCGCTACAGTGTGTCGTGCAAGCAGTTGAATCTGTTCCGTCATCGCCCCGACCTGATTAGCAACAGGCATTGGTACTGGCTGAGAGACGTGGTGAACGGTGCGTGTTTCGCCGATGTCGGCAGCAGTGGTAATGCAGGCTGCAATCTTGCGTCCCATTCTGGCAGCGGTGTTCGCCCTGATTCACTACACGCACACTTATCGGACTTGATTCCGGGCGCGGGACGAGGGAAGGAAGGGCTGTCCTTTGTGCCGGAAGGCTCATAAATGCCAACCGCCACGGGGCTGGTTACGACCATTGCCCCTTCAGGGCGGTTTCTCGCGTCATTGTGGAGAATATTTTTCTTGATGCCAACGTAATTTACGAGGCCGGAAGCAAAACCATGTCGGGCAGCAGATTCAAGTACTCGACACAGCTTTTCGAGATGAACCACCTGCTTTACACGGCCATGATACAGAAATCCCTGCGGGACGGCACATACACCCCAGAGCAGGGCAACAAGTTCCTGATCCGTGAGCGCGGAAAACCCCGTTACATCACCAGCAACACGATGGCCGACAAAACGGTCAACCACATAACCAGCGACCATATACTGACCCCAGTCCTGAGCAAGTACCTGATACACGACAACGGCGCGTCTCAGAAGGGCAAGGGAGTCAGCTTCCACCGCAGACGCTTCGAGGCTCACCTGCAAAAATTCTTCATGACGCACGGGAGCAACGAGGGCTTCATCATGCTTGGAGATTTCAGCGGGTATTACGCGAACATTCCGCACGGTAAATGCTATGAGGTTTTGGAGCATTTCCTCTCGCGCTCAATCGACAGCCCGGACGTTCTGCGCATGACGCTCGGACTGCTGGCGAAGATGTTCGCGACCTTCAGGGTTGATGTCAGCAGGTTCACAGACGAGGAAATCCGCGCTATGTACACAGGCAAGGTCGACCAGATGCTCAACCTTCACGCAGACCCCACCACACTCACGGGCGAGAAATTCCTCGACAAGGGCGTGGACATCGGCAACCAGAACTCACAGAGCATAGGCCTCATTTACCCCTACAGGTTCGACAACTACGCGAAGATTGTCGCGGGCATTAAGGGCTACGGCAGGTACACGGACGACTTTTACGCCATCGCTCAGGACAGAGGGGAGCTTCTGAGACTTCTTGACGGGCTGAGAGGGATTGCGCGGGAGTTCGGGCTTATCATCAACGAGCGCAAGACGCGAATTGTAAAGCTCTCATCATTCTACCGGCACTTGCAGAACGGCTACAGCCTCACGGAGACAGGCAGGGTGATCCGCAAGATGAACCCCAAGAGCATCACGAGGGAACGCAGGAAGCTCAAGGCGTACAAGAGGCTTCTGGACGCAGGGAAGATAAGTTACGGGGACGTGGAAAATATCTTCAAGAGCTGGCTGGGCGGCAACTATAAACGCATGTGCCTCACGGCGTGCCCTGCGACCGCGCCGCCAGATATATAACATGGCACAGCTATACATAACACTATTCAGGAGGAAACCGAAATGGAAAAAGGGACATTCACGGTTACGCTGGCTGATGGAACACAGCTCGGCAACTTGGAGCTGAACGGCAACAACTTCATCACCACGCAGGAAATCACGGAGTCGACGTTCGCGGGCAAGCTCGGCAAGGTAGTAATCGCCGGAGACACTGAGGCGGACGAGGCAGGACTCATCGGGGAACACAGCAACATGGAGCTTGTGCAGATTCAGAAGCACGGCGCGGAAAACTGGTTCATTCTCAGGGACATTCCGGCGGATGAGCTGGAGAGGATGCAGAATCGCGGCGACATCGACTACATCGCCATGATGACGGGCGTAACACTGTAAGGAGGAACAATCATGTACGAGAAGATCAAGAAGTACTACGAAGCAGGCGTATGGAGCGAGCAGAGGGTGCGTGAGGCAGTCGCGAAGAACATCATCACGCCGGAGCAGTTCAAGAAAATCACGGGCAAAGGACTGCTTGGAGAGTAGCACGGGCGGGGCTACAGCTTACGGCATTACGTGGGCAACATTGAAGGCCGCTCACCGTCAGGGGATAACGACTCACGATGACATTTGCCGTCTGACACTGGATGAAGCCAGAGCGATTTACCGGGCTAACTACTGGGACAAATACGGCTGGGGCGCGCTGGACTGGCCTGTATGCTTGTGCTGTCTCGACTGTTGCATCAATCACGGCGGTTTCGCGTCCATCTTGCAGAGGGCGGCCATCGAGTGCGGGCAGTCAGTTGTTGTTGACGGGAAATTCGGTCCGAAGACTTTTGCCGCTCTCAAGGCCTGCGATCCTCTCATGCTCGCGGGGGCTGTTTACCGTCAGCGCGTACGGTACTATGACAAAATCATTGCGCGTAATCCTAAGCAGAGAGTCTTCTATAACGGCTGGATGAGAAGGGCTGACAGCATGGCCGAAGTGTCGGGGGTGAGGCTGTGAGCGTCGACAACTATATTTCTGGCGGCGCGGCTTTGCTCGGAGCGTTCTTGTCATGGTTCATAGGCGGCCTCGATGGAGGGCTTGCGGTCTTAGCTTTGTTCATGATTATTGATCAAGTTACAGGGGTCATGAAAGGATTTGTTCTCAGGAAGTGGAGCAGTCAGGTCGGTTTTCATGGCATAGCGAAAAAGGTCTGCATGTTTCTTTTCGTGGGCATAGCAAACGTCATAGACAAAGAAGTCCACATTGAGCTGCTCGGACACACAGATATTCTGAGAGACGCTGTGATATGTTTCTACATTGCCAACGAGGGACTGAGCATAATCGAGAACGCCATAGAACTTGATGCGCCCGTTCCACATAGCCTTAAAGACCGTTTCCTGGCATGGCACAACAAACAGCTCATCAGCAAGAACAAACCAGAGCCAGACGATATTTGACTTGCATTAACTCCGTTTCAGAGTGAACATACACAGAGATTATGATTATGCAGGAGGTTTTACGCATGAAGAATCCCGAAATTATGGACGCTAACGGAGTCGCTGAAAGTCTGTCGATAATGTTCCATAAGGACAACTGCAGTGTGATAGCCATTCAGGACGCGACCGAAGACAGCGTAACGGGCGCAGACTTGGTAGCCAATCTTAACCGCCTGAGATTGTTCAGCCGCTTCCAGCTAGACCGGAGACTCCTGAATACGCCCGCCTGACAACCACCGACTGCTGGGGAAAAACACACTATTTCCGGGCATGGAAGTAGTGCAGGCGCACAGGTTAAGCCCTGCCCTTTTCCTGTGCGAACATCTTTTCGAGGCGGTGGAATTTCCGCGCAAGTATCTTCATGTACTGCAAGATTTCCCGTTCAAGCCCTTCAACGCTCTCATCATCATTCATTTCACCATCAAGCAGACTATCTTCCTGAGCTTTTTCGGCCTCACGCCTGCGCTCCCATACAGCCGCGAATCCCTGCGGAGCTTTCACGTAATTCTCGACCGTTTTTCGCGGTATGAGCCACTGATGCCCAATCCTAAATGCCCCCTCCAATTTCCCCTTCCTGCACAGCATCGTTACTGAGCTTTTCTCATAGCCGAGAATTTTTGCGGCCTCTTCTACCGATACCAAGTCCTTAATGTCCATTCACTGATTCCCCCTTTGTAGCTCACATTTTATCACTGTTTCAGAATAAAATATACTTGCATTCAGGCTCTTTAGAGTTATACTACGTTCATCAACAGAAAACGTAGTAATCATCAGGAAGGAGACGTAAAAATGAGAATCATAAGCGAGTACGAGGACATAATGGCAAGGCTTCAGAGCGAGGGCAAACCGTATTGGGCGGTCAAGGATGACGAGGCCAACTACACAATGCTCAAGGCATACTTCAACAGCAAGAAGGATGGCAAGGAGTTACTGGACTTCAACGACATAATCTGGGACAAGGACATCAAGGCCATTGCGGAGGCGGTGCGCAGGTTCGGCATCAAGGAGTTCACGATTTCGGTGTTTGCGACAGGGATAGCAGACGCGCTCGCGGCATTTCAGGAGGCAGGCATAAGGATTCAGGGCATGATAAAGGCTGAGACCGATATACGCACATCTCACTGGGACGAACGGGGCAGAAGAATTAAGTCAAGCAACACCATCAACGCATTACTCATGAAGGTAGAATAGATGAAGCCCGCATTCCTCATGAAGATTCTGTAGGCGGGAGTCACTCAGGCGGGGGGATTTTTCCCCTCATTTTTTTTTGCCAATATTCGCCGTGAAAAATGTGAAAAAAGGACTTGTAATCAACCTTTTCAGAGTTATACTACGTTCATCAACAAAAAACGCAGTAATCATCGAAAAGGAGCAAAGAATAATGACCGAGAAAACAACAATCCAGATAGCGAACATGAAGAAGCAGACAATCGGTGTAGAAGTCGAAATGAACGGCATCACCCGCGAAAAGGCCGCAAGAATCGCCGGAGATTTCTTCAAGACAGGTAGCTACCAGTTCACAGCCTGGCGCAATTCCTATTCGACTTGGAGCGCATGGGACAATCAGGGGCGCGAATGGAAATTCCAGAAGGACGTAAGCATTCACGGCAACGATGACGAAAAGTGCGAACTCGTTACCCCAATTCTCCACTACGAGGACATCGAGGGACTGCAGGGGTTGCTCAGGGCGTTACGCAAAGCCGGAGCGCAGAGCAGTGCATCAAGGGGTTGCGGAGTCCACATCCACGTAGGCATCAAGAGTGAAGCCGGAGACCACACAGCACAGACGCTCACGAATTTTGCGAACATCATGGCCGCCCACGAGGAGCAGATAGGCCGGGCAATCAAGATTGACGAGGGCAGGACGTTCCAGTATTGCAGGACAGTCAACCCCGACTTCCTGAGCAGGCTCAACGCACAGAAGCCCGCCACGATGGAACAGCTTTCGGACATCTGGTACAAGGCTCATCACACGGAGTACTGCAGAAACCATCACTACAACGAAAGCCACTATCACATGCTGAACCTCCATGCCACGTTCACGAAGGGTACAATAGAGTTCCGGCTGTTCCAGTTTGATGAGCCTCATGACGGCAAAAAGGGCGGGATACATTGCGGACAGCTCAAAGGGATATTCTGTGCCTGTGCTGGTCTGGAAGATTTCGGAACGGGACGAAAAGAGTCTCGACAGATACGAGGGCTTCCCGAAATTCTACGGCAAGCGGAATCTGAAGGTTGCGGTTACCTCGCTTGACGGTCAGGACTTGGGCAACCTTACGGCTATGGTCTACATCATGACGAGGCAGGCTACTGACACCCGGAGCATCAACCTCTTGCCCAGCAAGCATTATTACTCCGTGCTTCACGAGGGCTACAAGACTTTCGGCTTTGATGGTAGAATCCTCAACGAGACAGTAATCGAAGCCGCAAGGCAGGTTCAGCCTTAGTACACATACTCCTTTTTGTGTACTGCGTTTCGCTTGATAGCGGTCTCCTTTTCCGTGAGGCCGTTTTTATTCCGCGAGACTGTCCAGATAATCCGCCCACCACTACATCAGCTTCACCCTTTCCGGCATGTATTCAGCGTTATTGTATGCCCCGCGTACTGAGTTTCCCTCAACGTGCGCAAGCTGTCTTTCTATCACATCTCGGTTGATGCCGTGTCTGTTGGCGGTTGCCGAGAACATTGCCCTGAAACCGTGAGGGGTAATTTGCTCCTTCGTGAACCCTATAGCCCGCAAGGCTACCCTGACTCCATTCTCCGACATGCAATGCCCGTCATTTCGTGGCGAGGGGAATAACCAGTTCATATTCTCGGCGTGTATGTCCCACACATCGCCCTTAATCTCCGACCATTCCGCATAACGGACTTCACCGGGACGCGCCGCAGTATACACAGAGAAGAGCATTGCGCACCGCATGACCGTGTAAGGATAAGCCTTCATTGCCCGCATCAGGATTGCTATATCATCTGGGTTCGTGAGGGTTGCGTAGTGCTGGTTAATTCGTGGCCGTAGCGCACCCAGTAGCGCGGATGTGCCTTCGGCGTGCTACGCGACCGGATCACTGTCTGCCCAGCCCGCCGCAATAGCAAAGCGGTATATCTGCCCGATTATCGTTTTGACTCTCTCATCATGGCCAGTATCCTCAACTCTGCGGCAAATGTGCAGGATATTCCCTGACGTTATGTCACGGAGAGGGTATGCCCCAAGTGCAGGGAGTATGTACTTGTTCAGCCGGGCATCTTTCAGGGATATGTCCTAGTACGAGCCGAGCGACAGCTGATGCTCTTTCTTTTGCTCCCAGTAACGCAGAATCCAATATTTGCGCCCGGAAGGGTCTATTCGCAGGTACAGCCCCCTGTCATCACGGAGCATGTAGGGTTTCTCCTTGGGCTTGATGTTCTTGACCTGTAATTCCGTTAGCATAGTATTCGCCTCACTTTTCAGGGCTACCGTATAAAGAAAACCGCAGGGGAAAATTTACACGGTTCTTTACACGGTGCTATGTCGGTTTCTGTGGGTTTCTGTCGGTCTCTAACGGAATAATGATAACAGAAAACCCGCCTTGTGAGCGGGCTTTTGTATTTCATCGGTCTTTACCGAGTTATTATCTGATGGAGATAAGGGGATTCGAACCCCTGACCTCTTGAATGCCATTCAAGCGCTCTCCCAACTGAGCTATATCCCCGAATGAACAACAGCGAGAATTATACGAAATGAGTTCTTGTTTTGTCAAGAAGCATAAAATCTACGGGGGAAAACTCAGGCGCAAAAAGCAATCTCACCAGTTGCGCCCGTTTCATCGTTACAGGACAGTATCAAGTGCGTCGCTGCACTTCAAGAGACTTCTTGATATATTCACCTGTAGCTTCAAACATGGAAATTCTCATATCCTAGTAGGAAGCATTAACGCCGTATTTTCTGCATACTGCCACAAGTCCGCCCTCGATGCCCTCGCCTTTTGCCTCGAATCTCCAGCTGTTTCCCGAATCCCTGCGAAGCTCGCCGGCAATTACAGCCGTTTCCGCCGAAAACTTTTCCCGCAAGTCATAACGCAGAATCTCCCTCTCATTCACCATGTCAACAACACGGATAAACGCGCTTCTGATCTGCCCGAAATTCTGCCCGCGCCGCTCCGCCTCGTGTATCGTAACTACAAACGCGATTTTGCCGACATAAGCAGGGACTTTTGTGAGATCAACATCGATGCTTTCGTCATCATCCCTGCCGCTTCCGCCGCCCCTGTTGTCAGGCCCTACTATTACCGCCCCTGAGTCATGAGCTTTGTTGCCGTAAAAGATAAAATCCTCGTCCCTCACGACCCTGTCATTGGCAGCCAGAACAAAAGCTGACGCGTCAAGGTCATACTGCTCGCTTTCAATAGTCCACCCGAGACCGACATATAATTTTGATAGTCCCTTCCCGAGATTAATTACTTCACCTTTCTTCAGAGACAAAGGCCCGTTGTTGTTTACCGGTAGCGGCTCTGGCTTGGATGTCGGCACAGCAAAAACAGAAGCGAGCAGGTAACACACAGCCCATACCGCCGGAGTTATGAACGGAATTTTTTGCGCGTAAGGCATAATGTAGTTCGTGAAGAATGCTGACGAAAAACTTTCAGGGGAAACGTAATAAATCCCGGCAGCAACAAGACCGTCAACAAGCGCGCACAAGAACAGACTCATCCTGACGTGCCGCCCTCTGCGGAACAGAGCGCACAGCCCCTGCACTGCCGCAACCACAGGGACAAGGCACAGCACCATGAAGATCAGTATCGCCCCTGCCGCCCCCTCACCGCCAGGCAGGCCGTTTTTGCCGATGTAATTCGCCATCACCACAAAAGCATCATACATTGACCCGGTGAACACTGAACCAGAAGCAGGAACGCTTATCACTGGCTGGAACACGTTGAACGCTACTCCAGCGAATGCGAACAAGAACGCTATGATATTCACGCTGAAAACTCCTTTCATGGATATTTGTGCAATTTTCACACCATTTTTGGGGAAGTCCACAGTAATTTTATTTATTAATTGTACGCGCTTATGACACAAAAAATCCCCCGCCCATTCCCGGACAGGGGACTTCTTCATTCCTTCTGCTACTGCGCTTCCGTGAACTTCCTGCGCTCCTTGATCCTTGCTGCCTTACCGCTGAGTTTCCGCAGGTAATACAGCTTCGCGCGCCTCACTTTGCCCTTCCTCTGTACTTCCACGTGGTCAATACTCGGACAATGCACCGGGAAAATTCTCTCGACACCCACGCCGTTCGATATCTTCCTCACCGTGAACGTCTCATCAAGCCCTCCGTGCTGCCTAGCTATCACTATGCCCTCGAAGACCTGTATACGTTCGCGCGTTCCTTCCTTTATCTTTACATGAACCCTGAGCGTATCACCCGGCCTGAAATCCGGCAGTGCCTCCGCCCTGTAGTACTTCTTCTGCACTAAATCTACTGCGTTCAACTCTTGATTTCCTCCTGTATTCAACGCTTCCCTAGAAACCTGTCGAGCGATATTCCGATCCTCACAGACAGCGGCAACCCCTCAGAGTCCGCAACATACCCCGTAATCCCGCCAAGCCCGTCAAGAACATCATCATCCTGCGCGAAAACAAACACTATATCTCCCTCATGTTCAAGGCATTTCCGCTTCACTTCGAGGCTTTGCATTGCGTTCACGCGGGCTGTAGCCGAAACTTTCACCGTCAGTGTGTCATCATCAATGATTTTGCTGACATGGCCGACTACCTTCGCTTCAGGGTACATTCCCTTCATGGCCGCCCTGAGTTCGTGTGTTCCCGCTACTATGTACGGCCTTCCTGCGCCATAAGCTCCGCAGACTTCAGCAAGCTCCGCAAGATTCACCGCATCATCCTCAGCGATTACAGCCACTTTCACGCCTGAGACGTATTCCCGGACAGATGCCCGCGACACCAAGTCAGGCCTTCTCGTGAGCGTCCTTCTGACCGCCTCGCGCCGCCTCCACCGTGAGATTTCCTGCGCGTTCCCTCCCGTCAGGACTTCCGGGACTGTGAGACCCTCCCACATGGCCGGACGGGTGTAGTTCGGGTTGTCCAGCATTCCGCGGTAAAACGAGTCCTCGATTACAGCCCTGCTCTTGCCGACAACTCCCGGTACAAGCCTCGACATCGCATCAACTATGAGCATCGCCGGAATCTCGCCGCCCGTCAGCACAAAATCACCTACGCTCACTTCAAGGTCTACATAACGTTCCGTAAAACGCTCGTCAATTCCCTCGTAATGTCCGCAGATTATCGCTACATTGTCCTGAAGTGCGAGTGTCTCTATTGTCTCCTGGCTGATTAATGCTCCTTGCGGCGACGGGTACACAACATAAGGCTTCGTGCCGGATTCTCTTGCTACCGAGTCTATTGCGTCCTTCAGCTGGGGAGCAGCCAGCACCATTCCGCCCGAACCAAACGCGTAATCGTCAAGCTGCCTGTAATTCCCCCTGCCGAAATCACGGAGATTCACCAGTCTTACGCCGACAAGTCCCCCCGAAACAGCACGTCCCGGAATACTTGTGTGTAGAAATTCCGCGAATAATTCCGGGAATGCCGTCAGTATGCTTACGTTTATGGCTCAGTCCTCGATGATGTCAACATCAACTCTCTCTCCGGCCTTGACTGCTGCCGCTTTGGCCAAAAGCCGGATAGCGTTGATCGTTGCACCCCTCTTCCCGATTACTCGCCCCACGTCCTCATGGGCAACCCGTATCAGGATTTTGCTTCCGCCGTCTTCCTCGCCATTCTCAACTTCAACAGAGTCGGGCTGAGTAACAAGGTGTTTGACGATAAACTCTACTAGCTCTTTGTAATTGACCATTAAAGTGGCACCTCCTGTTTTATTCGCGGTCTACGATGAAATTGTTTGTGATGCTGTGTTTCCTGCTGAAAGGATGCGTGCTGCTATGCTTCCTTTGTCTTGAACTTCTCCCAGATTCCCTGCTTCTTCAGAAGCCCGCGTGCCGTGTCCGAAGGCAATGCTCCGTTCTTCAGCCAGTACAGAGCCCGTTCCTCGTCAATGCTCACTGTGGCCGGGTCCGTCATCGGGTTGTACGTCCCTATGAGCTCGATGAACTTCCCGTCTCTGGGCGAACGCTCATCCGCCACCACCAGCCTGTAAAACGGGGCTTTCTTCCTTCCCTGACGCGACAAACGAATCTTTACCGCCATTCTTTACCTTACACCTCCTGTTAAGATGCTGCGCCTGTTACCTTCCGAAACCGAAAATCGATTTCAGCCTTCTGCTCCCCCCTGAGCCGGTGAACGACTTGAACATTTTCTTCATCTGCTCATACTGGGCAAGCAGCTGGTTGACACTCTGGACTGAAGTCCCGGATCCCTCCGCAATTCTCCGTCTCCTTGAGCCTTTGATTATCCTCGGATTGTGTCTCTCTTCACGGGTCATTGACTGGATGATTGCCTTGCTGCGCTTCAATGCCGATTCGTCAGCGTCCTCAGCCCGTAAACCTTTTATCTTGTCCATTCCCGGAATCATGCTCATCACTTTTCCCAGCGGCCCCATCTTCTCCAATGCCTCAAACTGTTTCAGGAGCATATCAAGGTCAAATGATTTCGCGATTTTTCCGGGAGACTTGATTTCTGTATCCGTGATTCCTGCCGCTTTGACTTTTTCCGCTAGGCCCTGGAGGTCGCCCATTCCCATGATGCGCCCGGCCATCCTCTCAGGGCTGAAGGCTTCCAGAGCGTCCGTGTTCTCGCCGACTCCCGCGAACTTCACCGGGATTCCTGTTACCGCCCGGATTGAGAGTGCGCTTCCTCCCCTTGCGTCGCCGTCAAGTTTCGTGAGGATTAATCCCGTCAGTGTCAAAAGCTCGTGGAATGCCTTTGCCGAGTTCACGGCCTCCTGCCCGGTCATAGCGTCGACAACAAGAATCTTCTCATGCGGGGGCAGAACATCAGCAATTGCCTTCAGCTCGCCCATAAGCTCGTCGTCAACGTGAAGCCTTCCTGCCGTGTCGAGGATTATCACGTCGTTCATGTGGCCTTCAGCGTATTTCACCGCGCCGCGTACAACCTTCAGCACGTCAGACTCGCCGGGCTTGTCCGGGCCGAAGAACGCCACTTTTGCCCCGTCAGCAAGAACCCGCAACTGCTCTACCGCCGCGGGCCTCCTCAAGTCGCAGGCAACCACAAGAGGACTGTGCGAACCCTTCAGATGCCGGGCCAGCTTCACCGTTGTCGTTGTCTTGCCTGAACCCTGCAATCCGGCCATGAGTATGACTGTGGGGGGCTTGGGCGAAATTATGAGGGGGGCTGGTTTGCCCATGAGCGAGACTAATTCCTCGTAGACGATGGCCGAGATTCGCTCGCTGGGCGTGATTGACTGGAGGACTTCCGCGCTTTCCGCCCTCTCACGTATGCGGGCTATGAAGTCTTTTGCCGTTCTGAAGTCAACATCAGCCTCAAGCAGTGAGCGCCGCAATTCCCTCATGGCCGCGTCTATGTCTTCTGCTGACAGTCTGCCCTTGCTGCCGAGCTTCGAGAATACAGCCGATAACTTTTCCTTCAGCGCGTCAAACATCCTTCATCTTCCTCCTTTTCCCGCAGTTTCTCGCGCAAAGACTCGTTCTCACTCTCAAGCTCGCGTATCCTTTCCTCTAGGTGTCTTGTGTTCACCGCAAAGCAAAGTTCACGCTCTATCCCTTCAAGTTTCTCCATGACGTGCCGGGCCAGTATGTACACCGCCTGCCTGCTCACTCCCAGTACATGAGCCGCTTCCGACAGGGTAAGGTCAGAGAAGCAAAGTGTCTCGTAAACTTTACGCTGTCTTGCTGTCAGTAATGGCGAATAGAAATCGTACAGAAGGTTGAAGTGTACCCTGCGTTTCAGTATGTCGTTGTCATCATTTGCGCTGTCAATCATGATGCCGATTATATGCAACGCGTTTTTACCTGTCAAGTGTTTTTGCTTTACACCCGGAATTTTACGCCCTCTTTGTGCGCATGAACATCAATATCCCGGCCAGCGTCCACAAAACAAGAAGCACGTATGACGGAACTTCAAGCGAGCAGTCCAGCCCTTCAACAGGAACAAGAAGGAAGAACGCGAACATCAGCGAGAAGATGAAGCCGGCTGCCCCGAAAATCATTATGTCCCTCCTGCCCTCAAGCCCCGCGAAATGAACAGCCGCCAATGACGTATACCCGAAACTTACCGCCCCGCCTATCGATGACATGTCTACAGTCCAGCCCAAAGCGTTGCGTCCCACAAAAGGAGCGGGCAATGACACCAGCGCGCAGAAAAGCACCGCGTTGAACGGCACGGAATTTTTGTTGATTACACCGAACCATGAAGGAAGCAGCCCGTCCCTTGAGAGCGAATAGAGAAGCCTGCTTGCTGCCGTGTAGAAACCAAGTATCCCCGTCAGCATGGCCGTCAATGCTGTTACGCTGATGATGAATATCCCGGCATTTCCCATGATGTTATAAGCCGCCGCAAATGTCGCAATCCCTGAAGGCCCGGTGAGATTCGGAAGGTCGCTGACATAGCTCACCCAGTCAGGATAACCGGAAGGTATCCCGGAGGCCGCTATGAGAGTCATTGACACGTACACGAAGCACCCTGCTATTATGCTCGTGTCCATGATGAATTTTGACTTGGACGGGGGGAACAAGGACTCTTCTGCCATCTGCGGCACTGTGTCAAAGCCCACATACATCCAAGGCGCAAGGACGAGAATCGATATTACCTGCACAAGGACACTCCTGCCCCCCTGTACATCAGGAAAGAACATCGGCAGAAGGTGCGCCCTGTCAGCGTTGGGACTCAGGAAAGAGGCGGCCATGATGACAATAACGCCTGAAAGCAGAAGCACAACAAATAATGACTGAAGCACCCCGGCGGCCTTTACGCCCTTCCAGCTCACGAAAGAGAATAGGATTATAGCCGACAATGCAAGCATGACCTCGCCGAAATATATATCATAGCCCGCAACAGCGTAGTGGAAGCCTGCCTGAAATATGCTCCTCCCGGACAGCGCGCGGAACACAAGACACAAGGCCGTCGCATTCATCGGGATAATCATAACGTAGCACAGCCCCAGAAACCACGCGCATATAAACCCGTGTGTCCTCCCAAAGGCTTTTTCCGCAAAGATGAACTGACCCCCCGACTCAGGAAACTTCTTTATCATGTACGCATAGTTGTACGAGATTATCAGCATTATCACCGCCGCAATCTCCATCGCCGCCATTGTCCCGACAGTCCCGCCCCTCTTCAGGAAAGTAGTGCCGGGCATCACCATTGCCCCCCAGCCCACGATTCCTCCGAGCGCGAAAGACCAGGCGTTAAACGCCGTCAGCTTCCTTTCCAGCCTCTGAGTAAGCATAATTACTTATACCCCCCCCCCCAGATACGCCGAACTGCGTAGAACAATATACCAAGCACTACCCATGCGCAAAGCAGGATATATGACTCATGGCCGAGAGATACATTCAGTCCAGGAATAGGGACAAGGATTACCATTGCTATGCCAAGCGACAATATGAAGCCGAGTACCCCAAATATCAGAATGTCGGCGCGCTTCTCTTTCCAGGCGTATTTTGCCGCAGCAATCGACGTGTAAGCGAAGCCTATTGCCGCGCCTATTGATGCCATGTCGAAGACCCAGCCCATCACAGCCCGGCCTAGAAGGCAGATCATCCCTGAGACGATTCCGCAGAAAAGCCCGGCGTGCGAGGGGACTCCGTTCTTGTTGATGTAGCAGAACCACTTGGGTATCATTCCGTCCCTTGCCATAGAGAAGAGAAGACGGCTTGTCGCTGTGTAGAAGCCTATGATTCCCGTAAGCATGGCCGCTATTACTGAGGCTGTTATGACTGCGAGCCCTGTTTTCCCCATCACTATGCGTGCGGCGTTCAGGGTTGCAATGCCGGCTGTTCCGCTTTGGTTGGGGAGGTCTGCTATGTATGACAGCCATGAATGATGGTATACGTAGGGTATCACGGAGCAGGCTATGAGTGTCAGCACAAGGTAGACGGAAGCACCGCAGACTATGCTTGTGTCCATGATGACCTTCACCTTGTCGGGATGGAACTTTGACTCTTCCATGAGCTGGGGGACTGTGTCGAAGCCTACGAATGACTGAGGGCCTGTAACGAACACGGCTATTATCTGTGCTGCGATTCCTTTGGTGAAATTAGGCGTTACAGGGTGGAACATGGGGTGAAGATTTGAGGATGAAGCATCAGGGCTGAAGAATGCCGCCCCCGCGATGATAATCACTCCTCCGAGAAGCACAAAGACGAGGAAGGTCTGAAGTTTCCCGGTGAAGATTACGCCCCAGGAGCTTACGAGCATGAAGACGGCGAGCGCGCTTATTGCGAGAAGCATTTCCCCGAACCAGACATCATAGCCTGCCACGGTGTAGTGGAAACCGAACTTGAACGCGTCCCCGAAAACCGCCCGCATTATGAGATTGAGTGCTGTTGCGTTGAGGGGAATAACGGCTAGGTATGAGAGGCTGAGGAACCACGCGCACAGGAAGCCGTGAATTTCCCCGAATGCAGTTTTCGCGTATATGGACTCGCCGCCTGTCATGGGGAACTTCTTGATCATGTAGCTGTAGTTGTAGGCAATTATGAGCATGACCACAGTAGCAAGCTCCATAGCAGCCAGCGTACCCAGGGGACCCGCGTTAGGGAGGAAGATTGTACCCGGCATTATGTACGCGCTCCAGCCTATGACGCAGCCGAACGCGAGAGACCACACGTTGAGAGGCGTAAGTTCCCGTTTCAGCTGCCTGTCTGTGTCGATGATGAATAGCATTTGTCTGGCCTGTCCTTCATTGGGATATGTGAGGGCATTATATCACGCGGGAAAATCATCAAGGTGCTATACTTCAAGTATTATTCCACACAAAAGGGGCTATTGCTTTTCGTCATGTTGAACAATATCAGCGAGGTATTTCTTGAGCTTACGGTTCTGCCGTTCCTGCTAGTTCTCTCTGTTTTTCTGGGCGGGAGGATGGCCACCAAGTCAGAGATAAACAGGCGTTTTGTCCTTGTCGTAACGTCAACGCTCATAGCCGCGTGCTTTGAGGCCGCAATTGAGCTTTTCACCGACATGGAAGCCGTAACAATCTGGAGAAAGATATTCTACGCGGTAATCAACATCAACGCTTACTGCCTCATGTGCTATGTGGCGGCCTACACTGACAGCATAAGCCGGAGATTCACCGACATTCATTTTTTCATCCTCGTTCTGAGCGTGATACTGCCTTTCATGTTCGGGAATATGTACATGGTCTTCGCTCCGGGATTCGGGGTGCTTTTCGTCCTTGAGGGATTCATTCTTCAGCTTGTCTATCAGAATTATTACGGCAACGGTCAGTTTATCGTCATGAATCTTCTGTTTATCCTGCTGATTGACTCGTTCATAATGCAGTATCTCTTCCGTCAGAATCTTCCGCTGGTCTACACAGTCGCAACAGGAATGCTTGTGTTCACGTTCTTCTACCTTGAGGCACCGACATACAGAAGGCTTGTCTCAGCACAGCATGAAATAGAGGAAGAAAGGAAGCGCGCCGAGGCCTCAATGTTACAGGCCGCCGCAGCGAACAAAGCCAAGAGCAATTTCCTTGCCAGCACGTCCCACGAGATACGCACGCCGATGAACGCGATACTGGGCATCAACGAGATGATATACAGCGAGGCCAGAGACTACGAGACGCGCAAGGCATCAATGGACATCAAGAACGCCGGCGAGCATCTGCTGAACATAGTCAACAATATTCTTGACATCTCCAAGATTGAGGCTGGGAAAATGGAGCTTTACGAGTCTGATTACCACCTTTGGGAGATTCTCAAGGACTGCGAGGGGTACATAACACCGCTGATTTCTGGGAAGAAGGGGCTGAAGTTCATCCTCAAGGCTGAAGGGTCAATGCAGGAGCATCTTCACGGTGACTCGCTGAGGCTGAAGCAGGTCCTCACGAACCTCCTGAGCAACGCCGCCAAGTACACGGACAAGGGCAGCATAACACTGAGCGTGTCAGGCGGGGGTGTTAAGGGGTCAAAGTCCGGGGTGATCCTGACGTTTTCTGTTGAAGACACAGGAATTGGAATGCGTGAGAATGAGAGCGCAAAAATATTCGAGCCTTTCGAGCGGGCTAATATCATTGAGACGAGGCACATATCAGGAGCGGGGTTAGGGCTTGCGCTGGTGAAGAACATAATCGACATCATGAGCGGCAGAATCAGGATAGAAAGCGAATACGGGAAGGGTACTAAGGTAACGTTTGAGCTTCCGCAGAGGACAGCCCACAATGACAACATAACTATAAGCGAGTACGAGGAGTTCATGAAGCACGCTGTTCCCGCTGAAGCTGAGGATGAGAATGAAGGGCCTTCTGTCTGGCCTGACGCGAAGATTCTTGTTGTCGACGATACGCCCGTGAATCTCGTTGTAGCAAAAGGGATGCTCAAGGAGTCGCAGGCGCATATTGATACGGCGGAGTCAGGAGAAGAAGCACTGGAGAAGATCAAGGCGGGGCATTATGACCTTGTATTTCTCGACCACAAGATGCCGGGAATGGACGGCCCGGAGACTCTCGGCCATGCAAAGAAGTACGCGGAAGGAACGGCCTTTGTCGCATTGACCGCAAACGCAGGAGGAAACGCAAGAGCTGAGTATATCGCGATGGGATTCGATGACTACCTGCCCAAGCCCTTCAAGAGCATGGAAATGATGAAAGTACTGAAAGAATGCCTCAACAAGAAGTAACACAACGGCTGCGGAGAATTTCAGGCCATAAAAAACGGGGGCAATGTCATTCCGGCAAAGCTCCCGTTATTATTCTGCGTGTAATGCGTGCTGTGTTTAGGCTTCAGATGACCCGGAAGGCTTTGTGTACTGCCTGGCGTGAATCTGAATCTCATCCCTTACTGCCTGTGGGTTGGGGATGTTGGGTGCCTGTATCTCCTCCGCGCCCGTTCCTGACGACGTGATTACAACGTTGCCGATGTTCAGGATCGTCTGCATCATTGTCTGCTTTATCTCAATGTGGACGATGTTGGCAAGCCCTATTTCTATTGACTTGCGGAAATCCTGGCTGAAGGGCTTTAACGGGTTGCACTCAATGTAAGCGATCTCCTGATTTTCTGCCTTTGACGGATCATCACGGAGAATCAAGGACATTGTCCAGCGTTTGGCCATGATGTAAAGCAGAATGAGTACCTCGACTGCCGCAACGGCAATCCACATCCATTTGAGCCAGGGTTCGCCGGGCTTGAAGTGGTTTGCGACTCCCCCCAGAACGAGAAGAAGCAGTGCCAAGAACAAGAGCTTGTAGAAACTCTTCCAGGCGGGTTTGTAGGTCTTGCAAAAGGCTTCCATGATGGTAATAATTCCTCCCTTATGCCGCGTGAAATTTTCTGTAGGTGTCCACATTATAGCATTAATTTTCCCCCCTTCCTCATGAAATACAACATCACGCGCTAATCTATAATGACACAGAAATTTTCTCACAGGAAGGTGATTGTCCAACATGGAAATCATAAAGACAGCCCTCCGTTCCCTGCTCAGTAACAGGACACGCTCACTCCTGACGATGCTGGGAATAATAATCGGGGTCGGAGCGGTCATCACAATGGTGGCGATAGGACGCGGGGCAGCACAGCAGGTAGAGAGCGCGCTTGCCGGGTTCGGGTCAAACATGCTTATAGTCATGCCGGCACCCCCCAACTCGACAGGAGCGAGAGGAGCGGCAGGTTCAGGCGAGAGTCTCACGCTTGATGACTCTTACGCCCTGGCGGAGCAGACGTTCGCGATCGCCCGGACAGCCCCCGAAGTCAGCACGTCAGCACAGATAATCTACGGCAATTCCAACTGGAACACCAGCGTAACAGGAAGCACCCCCGATATATTGCAGGTCAGGAACTGGACAATGGCCAGCGGGGCAATGTTCACGGAGCAGGACGTGAGGAGCGGGACAAAAGTCTGCGTTATAGGCCAGACTGTGGCGACTGAGCTTTTCGGCTACTCTGACCCAATCGACATGACGATAAGAATCAGGAGCATACCCTTCCGCGTTGTCGGCATGACCACAAGAAAGGGCGCGAACTCATGGGGGCAGGATCAGGATGATTTCGTCCTCGTTCCTGTAACGACGGCTCAAAGAAGGCTCGTGAGAATGGGGACACGTGTCGACACTGTGAGGCGCATAAACGTTCAGGCGAGAGACAAAGACTCAGTGTCAACAGCAGAGGCTGAAGCGATATCTCTGTTACGGCAGAGGCACAAGCTCACAGAAGGAGTCGCAAATGATTTTGACATACGCAACCTGACGGAGATACAGGAGAGCATGGCCAGCACCGCAAATGTTATGAGTATGTTACTGGGTGCTGTCGCGTCAATCTCGCTGCTTGTCGGGGGAATAGGTATCATGAACATAATGCTTGTGTCAGTCAGCGAACGTACCCGCGAAATCGGCATACGCATGGCCGTCGGTGCGAGGCCGTCGAATGTGAGGGTGCAGTTTTTGACGGAGGCGGTTGTATTGTCGCTGCTCGGCGGGGCAATCGGTATCTCGTTGGGCGTGGGAATATCGAAGGCTGTTACTGCGTTTTTCGGGTGGGCTACGCTGATTTCCGGGCAGTCTATCGTTGTTGCGGCGGGGTTCTCGGCGTTCATCGGGATAATGTTCGGTTTCTGGCCGGCATGGAAGGCATCCAACCTTGACCCTATAGACGCGCTGAGGACGGAATGAGGATGAGGGGGCAGGCTGTTTTTGCGGACGGCTTGCCCTCCGTTTTTTGCGGCTAGAATCCCGGCTCGTCCCCGAAATTCACGAACCTTGTATATTCGCGCTCAAATGTCAGGTGAAATATTCCCGTGCTTCCGTTCCTGTTCTTTGCTATGCGGATGTCGGCCTTGCTGTTGGTCATGTCGTTATTCTCGTTCTCGCCGTAATAGTCTTCCCTGAACATCAGAAGCACAACGTCAGCATCCTGTTCAATCGCGCCTGAGTCCCGGAGGTCTGAGAGCTGGGGCTTCTTGTCATTCCTAGACTCTACAGCCCGCGACAACTGCGACAACGCTATCACCGGGCAGTTAAGCTCCCTCGCCGTAACCTTAAGCATCCGTGAAATGTCAGATACTTCCTGCTGTCTTCCGTCAGAACGTCCCTCGCCTGAGCTCATAAGCTGGAGGTAGTCCACTATAACGAGGGCTAAATCAGGGTGTCTTGTCTTGAAGCGGCGGCATCTTGTGCGGAAATCTATTGCGGTGAGATTGGAGTCATCGCTGATAAAAATATTCCTGCGGGCTAGAATGTCGCAGGCCTCCCTTACGCGCTGGAAGTCGTCAGTGTCAAACGTGCCTTTGCTGAGTGCTGACAGGTTCACGGACGCTTCCGCTGAAAGCATACGTATAACGAGCTGTTCTGCGGGCATCTCAAGGCTGAAGATGAGAACGGGACGGTTAGCTTCCCCTCCGCCGAACTGGGCAATGTTGACGGCGAAGGCTGTTTTTCCCATCGACGGACGGGCGGCAATAATCGTGAGGCTGCCAGGCTGAAGTCCCCCCGTGTAAGAGTCAAGGTCAGCAAAACCAGTAGGATACCCTGCGGCCTTGTCGTCATTCTGGCGGAATCTCTCTTCAACGTTCACGAATACAGGCCCTATTATGTCGCGGACGTGGCGGAAATCTGTTGAGCTTTTGTTTTGGGCGGCCTCGAAAAGCAATTTTTCCGCCTGCTCTATGATTTCTTTTGTGGTGACGGAGCTGTTGAGGGACATAACACGGAGCGCATCGCTTGCTGAAAGAAGCCTCCGCCTGATGGAGTTTTCCCGGACGATTTCGGCGTGATAGCTCAGGTTTGATGTTGTCGTTACGCCTGCTACGAGTTCAGCAAGGAATGCCTGCCCCCCCAGAGTCTCAAACAGTCCGAGAGAATTAAGCTCAATCTGAACGGTAACGAAATCCGCGGGCTTGTCAGATATATACATGGCCGATATGACTTCGAAAACTTTTCTTCTGCTTGGGTCATAGAAGTCATCGGGCCTTAGAATCTCGACGGCACTGCCTAAAGCGTCCTTAGACAGGAGGCAGGAACCCAGTACTGCGCGCTCGGCTTCGGGGCTGTTGGGCGGAACGTAATCCATCACTGCGCGACTTTCACTGTGAGTGTCATATCAGCCTGAATGCCGGGATATAGCTTGAGTGAGACGGGGAAAGAACCGGGCTGCTTTATGGTCTCGTCGAGCTTGATATTGCGTTTGTCGAAATCTTTCAGCCCGTGCTGTGAGGCCAATGCGTCGGCGACCTGGGCGGCTGTTATGCTCCCGAAAAGTTTTCCGTTCTCGCCTGCTTTGCCTTCGACTGTTACGGATTTTCCCTGCAATGACTTCTGGAGGGCTGCTGCTTCGGCGCGTAGTTTCTCGTCTTTTGCTTTGAGGCGGGCCTGTTCGTTCTTCCATTCGTTGAGTTTTGCGGGTGTGGCTTCGATCGCGAGGCCTTTGGGGATGAGGAAGTTGCGGGCGTGTCCGTCGCTTACTTCAACGAGTGATCCTGCCTTGCCGAGCTTGCTTACGTCTGACTTTAGGATTACCTTCATGTGTGAGTGTCTCCTTTCGTGGAATTGACCCGCAAATAATATCACGTTCTTGTGCGGCAGGGGTGTCGGCATTCGCTGCAGTTGTGCTTACAGTGGCGTTCACGGTGAATGTACTTCAGGGCGAAATACATTCCGGCGATTATGATTGCGGCAAACACTAAATCGGCCATGAGAGTCCCTCCTTTACGTGTCAAAGATTGTGAGCTGTTCTGCGTGTTCATGATTCATTCCGGCTGGTGTTCTATGCATTCTTGATCATGCGCAGGAAAAGTGCTTCGGGCTTCTGCAAGGTCAGCCCAAGCTCCTGCTCAAGGATAATGTACAGGTACGAGATGAAGCGCATTCCCATGAAGAAATATATTGAGCCGTCATCAGTCAAAACCCGTACAGCCTCAGCCAGCCATGAACGCGAGAATTTCAGGTACTCGTACAGCGTCATACTGTCGTGATTGTTGCCGTAATTCTTGCTCAGGTTGTAGGGGGGATCCGTAACAATCAAGTTTATGCTCCCGCCGGGAATTTTCTTCATCTCATCAACAGCATCACCGCATATAACGTTTATTCCTTCAGCCATTTGTTGCGCTCGGAGTAAATTTTGTGCTGTATGGAGAGTACGATAAACATAAAGTATGGGTCTGTAACATATGCGGTGCGTATTCTGCTGAAAGATGTTATGTTGGGACTCCTGCTGCTGTTCTTAATGCCGTCTGATGTCGCTTTTACGTCAATATTCCCGGTAAGTACGCTACTGCCTTTATCGGGAATGGCAAGCATCATACGCACAACAAATTCTGAGTCTTCCCTGTATGTCGCAGACTCAACGGGTATCTTGAACTTCAGCTCATCATATTTCACATTCTCAGCCCTCACTGTCAATCCTCTCAAGTATCTTCCTCAGCTTCTCATTCACAGCATCAAGACTGTACGCAAGACGAAGGCAAGTCAGCATCAA
>JAFSKV010000062.1 GCA_017448795.1 Synergistaceae bacterium
ATCACCAAAAATTTATCAGGGAGTGATTCATTATGCCCTCAGAAAAGTTTGTTTACAGCCTCAAGGAAGGAGACGGCTCCAACCGCCTGCTTCTCGGAGGCAAAGGCGCGAATCTCTGCGCAATGGCACAGCTCGGCCTCCCCATCCCTCCCGGCTTCGTCATCACAACCGAAGTCTGCCGCAAGTACATGCAGAACCCCGCCATCATGGACGAAATCTGGGACGACGTGAAAGCCTCAGTAGCCCGCCTCGAAGCTGAGACCGGAAAAGGCTTCAACGACCCCAAGAACCCCCTGCTCGTTTCGGTAAGGTCAGGTGCGCCCATCTCGATGCCCGGAATGATGGAGACAATCCTCAATCTCGGACTAAATGAGGAGACCGTCAAGGGACTCGCCGAGTCTTCAGGCAGCAAGAGATTCGCTTTCGACAGCTACAGAAGGTTCATCCAGATGTTCGGGAGCGTTGTTGACGAGGTGAACTTTGACCTGTTCGAGGCCGCATTAGCCCGCGCAAGAGCGGCTGAAGGCATCACTGACGCAAAGCAGGACTACAAGATTTCCGCTGAGAATCTCGAAAAGCTCATCGTTGAGTACAAGGAAATCTACAAGAAGGCAACAGGAAGCGATTTCCCGTCAGACCCTTGGGTGCAGCTGCGCCGCGCAATTGAGGCGGTCTTCAAGAGCTGGAACATCCCCCGCGCTATCACTTACCGCAAAATCAACAAGATAGACGACTCGCTCGGTACTGCCGTCAACGTCATCACAATGGCATTCGGCAACTTGGGCAATGACTGCGGAACAGGCGTTTGCTTCACCCGCAACCCGTCAACAGGCGAGAACAAACTTTACGGCGAGTTCCTCATCAACGCCCAGGGCGAGGATGTCGTTGCAGGTATCAGGACTCCCATGCCGATAGCACAGCTTCAGCAGGAGATGCCCGAAATCTACAAGCAGCTCTGCGAGATCACCAGCAACCTTGAGAAGAACTACCGCGACATGCAGGACGTTGAGTTCACGATTGAGCGCGGAAAACTCTTCATCCTCCAGACACGCGCAGGAAAGAGAACAGCTACTGCCGCCGTCAAAGTAGCCGTTGACATGGTAAACGAGGGACTCATCGACACCAAGACCGCAGTAACCCGCGTAAGCCCGGACCAGGTAGAGATGCTCCTTCACCGCCAGATCGACAAGTCCGCGAAACTTGACGTAATCACGAAGGGACTCCCCGCCTCGCCCGGAGCAGGAGCGGGAATGCTCGTGTTCAGTGCGGACGAGGCCGAAGAATGGGCGCGCCAGGGAAAGCCGACGATTCTCGCAAGACCCAAGACAAGTCCCGATGACATTCACGGACTTTTCGCGTCCCAGGGTGTCGTAACTTCAGAAGGCGGAATGACCTCTCACGCTGCCGTCGTTGCTCGTGGAATGGGCAAGCCCGCTGTCTGCGGTTGTGGAGAAGCTGTAATCGACCTCGACAAAGAGACTATCACCGTCGGAAGCAGAGTCTTCAAGAAGGGCGACTGGGTTACGGTTGACGGCACGACGGGCAACTTCCTTGCTGGCGAAGCGAAGATGGTTGACGCGACGTTCACGGAGGACTTCAAGAAGATTCTTGCGTGGGCTGACGAGAACGCGAAGTTACAGGTGTGGACGAACGCAGACACCCCCGAAGACACACAGAGGGCCCGCGATTTCGGAGCGAAGGGAGTCGGCCTGTGCAGGACTGAACACATGTTCATGGGTGTTGACCGCCTGCCAGTAATGCAGACCCTCATTGTCGCGCTTGGTGAGGCCGGAGAGGAAGGCAAGAAGGCACGTGCTGAGGCACTCGCGAAGTTGAAGGTCATGCAGAAGGAGGACTTCATCGGAATCTTCAGGGCTATGGACGGGCTTCCCGCAATCATCAGGCTGTTAGACCCGCCGCTTCATGAGTTCCTCCCGAAAGAACCCAACGTGCTTGAAGCCCTCAAGACAGCAACGCCGGAAGAGGCCAAGAAGCTCAACAACATTCTCGAGAAGATTCACCAGCTTCACGAGGAGAACCCGATGCTCGGCTTCAGGGGATGCAGGCTCGGAATGATCTACCCCGAAATCTACGAGATGCAGATGAACGCAATCTTTGAGGCGGTCGTCGAGCTCACGAAGCAGGGCGTAACCGTCAAGCCGGAAGTCATGATACCCATCGTAGGCACGAAGGCGGAAATGAAGTTCTTCCGTGAGATGGCTGACAGGATAGCGGCTGAGGTGAAGAAGGCAAGCGGCGTTGATTTCGGCTACCTTGTCGGGACGATGATTGAGCTTCCGAGAGCGGCACTTGTCGCTGACCAGCTGGCGGAATACGCGCAGTTCTTCTCATGCGGGACGAACGACCTCACTCAGACGACACTCGGCTACTCACGCGACGACGCGGAAAACAAGTTCCTCTTCCAGTACGTCGAGAAGGGAGTCTTCAAGGAGAATCCTTTCGCCGTCCTCGACAGGGAAGGACCCGGCCAGCTCGTGAAGATGGCTGTCGAGAAGGGGCGTTCAGTCAACCCCGGAATGTCGGTAGGAATCTGCGGCGAACACGGCGGCAACCCGGAAAGCATCGCGTTCTGCCACAGCGTGGGACTGACCTACGTGTCATGCTCACCGTTCAGAGTCCCCGTAGCAAGAATCGCGGCGGCTCATGCGGCACTCGGTGTGCTGAAGTAGCAGTAACGGACAAGAAGGCAAAAAATTATCCCCCTTGGTCGTCATGGCCAGGGGGGATTTTGCTATAGCGTGAGAGCTAGTTTCTTGTCGCGAGAATCTGAGGCTTGTAGACTGTTCCGGGGTTGAGCCAGATCGATATTGTGATAAGCCTGCTCTCCGGGACAGTGAATATCTCTTCTCCCGTCTCGTCGTAGAACTCCGCTATCTCGTCGTCGTCCGACGGGTTATCGCTCCCGGCCATGTAGATCAGTTTCCAGCCTTCAGGCGCGTCATCATTAAGTGCGATTCCGAACTCATACATGCCCGCTTCATCAGCCGAAATCACACCAAGCTCACCGACAATAATATACCCTCCTGCCTCAGTTAATGCCTCATTTTCAGGAGGGACACGGCGCGTTTCTTGTCCGGTTTCAGGGGATGAAGAAGCCTCTTTGCTGTCATCCGGCGCGCTGAATACCGGAAGCCTTGTGTCTGAGGCGGCTTTCACCTTGAGCTTCAGAGTCTTTGGCTTTTTCCCGACTATGTTTTCCGCTGTAACTCTGACGCTGTAAATTTTGGCAGCGGCGTTTGTCGTGCCTGAAATTGTCCCTGTCGTCCCGTCAATATCAAGCCCCGACGGAAGCCCCGTTGCTGTCCAAGTTATAGGCGTACTTCCTGTTGCTTGAAGCGTGAAACTGTAGGATGCTCCCTGCGTCGCGTCATCAAGCACTGTGGTCGTTACTGTCGGCTGTTTGCCTTTGACGGTGAAGGTAATCTTCTTTGACTTCCTGCCCGCCGAATTTTCCGCCGTTACCGTGAACTTGAAGACACCTTTCTTGCCGTATGAAGTCGGGATGCCTGAAATTATCCCCGTCCCAATGTCGAACGTGAGTCCTTCAGGGAGATCACCCTCAATGCTCCACGCTATAGGCTCTGTGCCTTTCACCTTGAGTCCTGAGCTGTAGGGTTGGTTGAGGTCAGCCTTCGCGAAACTTCCTGACAATGTCGGGGCTACACCCTTGACGTTGAGCTTGAGTGTCTTCGCGCTTGTCCCCGCGTCATTTTCCGCTGTTACAGTAACGCTGAATGTCCCTGATACTGACGGCTTGCCCGAAATTCTCCCGGTCTTGGCGTTGATGGTTAGACCGTTGGGGAGTCCTTCTGCTGACCACCTGAAGGGCTTTGTGCCTGTTCTTGTCCTAATGGTGAAGCTGTAAGCCTTGCCTGTTGTTGCGTCCTTGAGGCTTGCTGTTGAGATTTCCGGCGCAACGAATGAGCTTAGTGTGAGGTCAGCTGTGTCAGAACCCGCTGAATTTTCCGCCTTGACCGTGAATTTGCCCGTCAGCTTCTTTTCTGCCGTTCCCGTGAGAAGTCCGGACGCACTGAGGCTGAAGCCTGCCGGGAGTTTTCCCTTCGAGACCGACCAAGTTATAGGCGATGTCCCGGAAGCTATGAGCTGAACGCGGTATTGCACTCCTGCGCGCACGGCATTGAGCTTCCTTGTGAGAATTGAGGGAAGTGTTGCGCCGCTTTCCAGGGGGTTATCTACGTGGTAGCTGACTATCTCTGTCGCGTCATCATGCATGAAGTTCACGAGTTTGGGACAGCCGCCGGTGTTGAGCCGGGCAATATTGTTGTTCGTGCAGTTAAGGCCTATGAGTTCGCCGCAGTTGTCTATGTTGAGCCAGACGAGATTATTCTTGCTGCAGTCTATGCTGACAAGCTGGCCGTTTGCGCTGAGGTCAAGAACTGTCATACCGTTTCCGTAACAGTAAAGCTCAGCAAGCTCCGTATTTGCTGACAAGTCAAGGGCTGTGAGGCTGTTCCCGGAACATGAGAACAGTTTAAGCCTCGGGTTGTTGCTCACGTCAACAGCAGCAAGCCCCGTAGCATCACAGTGAAGCTCCTCAAGCTCCGTGTTGTGTGAGACATCGAGGGCGGCAATCTTAGTGTTATGGCAGTAGAGAGTCCTTAGTTTCGGGTTCTGCGAGACATCGAGAGCCGTCAAAGGGTTGGAGTTGGCTTCGAGTTCTTCGAGCGCCGGGTTGTGAGTAACGTCGAGGGCGGAAATATTGTTCTTGTCGCACCCCAATATAGACAGTCCCGGCATCATAGAGACATCGAGGGCGTTAATGTCATTTGACGAGCACCAAAGCTCCGTGAGGTTCGTGAACTGGCTCAAGTCTATAGTCCCGGAAGTGATGAAGTGCGCGTAGCTGAAGCCGAGTCCCTCAAGTGCCGTGCATCCGTCAAAGTTGAGCGAGGAGAAATCGTTGTAGCTTGCCCATAAGTATTTGAGGCTCTTGCGGTTGCTAACATCGAGGGTACGTATCTTGTTGTTGCGGCAGTTGAGCGTCTCAAGAGCATAGCACCCGTCAATGTTGAGGCTTGTTATCTGGCCGTTGTACCTGCATGTCAGTACTCTTAGATTCTTGCGCCCCGACAGGTCAAGCCCGCCGATAATCTGGTTGTACTGAACGCTCACGTATTCAAGCTCCATACATCCGCTGAGGTTGACGGCTATCAGCTGGTTGTTCCTTGCTTCGAGGTGGTGAAGGCCGGGATTGTTGCTGAGGTCTAAGGCCTTAAGGTTGTTGTAGCCGCAGTGAAGGCTTTCGAGGTAGGGGCAGCTGGCGACGTTCAGGGACGGCAGCGAGTTGTTCCCGCATTCCAGCCGGCGGAGTTCGGGGCAGTTGCTGACATCTAGCGCGTCAAGCTGGCATTCTTGGCACCACAAGCCTTGAAGTCTGCTGCAGCTGCTGAGGTCTAGGGCGGTGATTGGGTTTCCTGCAACATTGAGCTGTTCGAGGAGCGGGCTTCCTGATATGTCGAGGGCTGATATTCTGTTGCCCCAGCATTCGAGAACTACGAGGCCGGGCTTGTCGGTTACGTCCAAGACATCGATTCTCTTCTCCCAGTCGTCCGCGTAAGTCTCGGCGCATATAAGCTCCCTGAGATTGGGATTGCTGCTGACGTTAAGGGATGAGATTCTGTTCTGAGAGCAGGCCAGTATTTCAAGCGCGGGATTCTTGGACACGTCAATATCTGTGATGAGGTTTCCGCAGACGTGCAGTTCCCGGAGATTAGCCAGCTTGCTTGTGTCTACGGCTGTAATTTTGCTCCAGTTAATATTCAGCACTTCAAGTTTCGGATTGTTGGAGATGTCAAAGGCAGTGAAATTATTTCCCCAAGCCCAGACGTAAGCCATCTCAGGATTCGCGCTGATGTCAAGAGCCTCCATGCCGTTGCCCGCGCAGTTGATGCCTGTGAGATTCGGATTGTGGGACAAATCGAGGGCAACAGTCCCGTTCTTCTCACAGCCCAGCCATTCAAGCAATGGATTGTTGCTCAGGTCGATAGCAGTAATCTTGTTGCCGTCAATCTTTGAGATGTCATCTTCATCATCGACATAGTTCGGGAAATCGAGGTTCTTCAGCAGCGGGTTATGACTCACATCTAGGGCGGTGAGTCTGTTGAGCTGGCAGCCGAGATTCTCAAGCAAAGGATTCTGACTCAGGTCTATTGCTGAAACCCGGTTGTAGTTGAAGGAAAGCGACTGAAGTTTAGCGTTTGCAGTAACGTCTAATTCAGTGAGGTTATTCCCGTCGCAGTTGAGGGCGGAAAGCTGAGGGTTGTTGCTCACGTCCAAGACAGAGAGTCCCAAGCCGCTGCATGACAGTGTTTCAAGCGCAGGATTATCACGGACATCAAGGGCAGGCATAGGATTTCCTGATACGTCAAGCTCCCTTAGTTCGTCGTTCTCGTGGAGGTCGAGGGCGGCAATCTGGTTGTTCTCAACGAAGAGCTGTGCGAGGTGCGGATTGTTCGCGAGATTGAGGCCTGTTATCTTGTTGTTACCGTCCCTCTTGAAGTCAACGCCGCTTACGTTTCGGAGGCACAGATATTCCAGAACGTCATTCTTGCTGACATCGACTGTGGAAAGCTCGTTGTCCTGAAGGTCGAGGAAGCGCAGGTTTCCGTTCTGTGTTACGTCAATGGCGGTGAGGAGATTCCCGCAGAGGTAGACGTTTTCGAGGGCGGGATTCTTGGTGAGGTCTATTGCTGTGAGCGAGGGCTGTGTGTAAGTTTCATCAGCGAAATTCTCGCCGCACTCAAGACGGATGAGTCCCGGATTGTGCGTAACGTCAAGGGCTGTTACCGGGTTGTTGTCGAGGTCAAGTGTCTCCAAGACTTCGAGTTTGCTCACGTCGACAGCCGGAATGTGGTTATTCTCGCACACAAGCTCGCGGATGTCGGGATTCTTGCTGACATCGAGAGCCTGGAGCTGGTTGCTGTCGCAGTAGAGCGTTTCGAGTTCCGTGCAGTGGGAGATATCGAGGGTCTGGAGTTGGTTTCCTCCGCAATGAAGCTCACGGAGGCTTGCTTGCGCGCTCAGGTCTAGGGCGGTGAGCTGATTCCATGCGACGTTGAGATGTTCCAGGAGAGGACAGCCGGAAATGTCGAGGGCGGTTATCCTGTTATCCCAGCAATAAAGCTCGCGGAGGCTTCCCAGTGTACTCAGGTCAAGAGCCGTGTAGTTGTTCCCCCCGCAGTCTACGTACTCAATCAGCGGATTGTGTGAAAGGTCAAGAGCGTCCATGTTATTGGCCATGCAGTTGATGCCCGTAAGAAGGGGGGTGCTGCTGAGGTCGACTGTGCGTATCCTGTTGCCTTCAAGTTCGCGGTAATCCCCTTCGCCGTCCCCGTAGATGTTCCCGAAGTACAGCCCGGTCAGCTTCGTGTTCGCTGAGATGTCGAGGGCGGTCAGGCGGTTGTTGAAGCACTCAAGCGCGTCGAGCTCCGGGTTGTCCGCCAAGTTGAGGGAGGCAATGAGGTTGTATGAGCATGACAGGCGGTTGAGCTTCGGGTTGTGGCTGACATCAAGGGCAGTGAGAAGGTTGTTCCCGCAATTCACCACCTCAAGCAGCGGGTTGTGGCTCAGGTCCAGGTTTCGGATTGAGTTGGCCATGCAGTCAAGTGTTATGAGATTGGGCAGCATACTGAGATCTATATCCGTAATCTTATTCCCCCACGAGAAACGAAGCTCAGTCAAGGCCGTGTTATGACTCACATCGAGGGCGGTAAGCTGGTTTGTCCCGCATTCAAGAAATTCCAGCTTGGTGTTGTTCGCAACGTTGAGGCTCGTAAGCTGGCTCAGTCCCACGTCCAGATAACGGAGATTAACATTCGCGCTGACATCAACTGCCGCCATTGGGTTATGGCCGCAGTTCAGGGTCTCAAGGCCTGTGTTCTTGGACACGTCAACAGCGGCAAGCTGGTTCCCCCAGCAGTAAAGCTCCTGAAGCTCCGTGTGAATGCTGACATCAAGAGCAGTGAGGTTGTTCCCCCCGCAGTCAATGTACGTCAGCAGCGGATTGTGCGAGATGTCGAGGGCATCTATTTCGTTGACGGCACAGCTGAGTATCTTGAGGTTTGGATTGCTGCTCAGGTTGATTGTCCTGACCCTGTTGCCCTCGCGGTCGCGGTAATGGACATCCGAGTCATCATCGTAGAAGTTCGAGACCCAGAGGCCTTCAAGCTGCGTGTTCGCTGAGACATCAAGCCCGGTCAGCAGATTGTTGTCGAGGTTCAGGTAGTGAAGGCTGGTGTTCCTGCTCACGTCAATTTCGCGTATACTGTTGTGGTCGCACGCAAGATTTCCGAGTGCCGTGAAGTGCTCAATGCCCTTCAAGCTCTCAATGCCGAGCCCTCCAGCGATGATTTCACCGATGCCCGCAATCTCAGCGTCAGTGATAACCCCGTCGCCGTCCGGGTCAAACGCGGCGGATATGTAGCTCCTGAACGCCTCATCCGGGAAATTCGAGCTGTTGACCGCCACGTCAGCAAAACCGGGCGGAGCTGTGAGAATCATAACCATCACCGCAGAAACGAACGGCACAAATAATCGTCTCATGATGAATCCTCCTTGTGCGTGATAAATTTTCAGGTGTGGAAGCAAGCGTAATATATCACAGAAATTTTCGGGCGGGTTGACTTTATGCCGGTAAAATTTGTGATAAGATTTCCGAATTATCCACTCATAACAACAAGGAGGCACAAAATCTTAATGGACGCGAAAGACTACAAGGACACACTCAACCTGCCCGTTACAGATTTCCCCATGAGAGCCAATCTCGCCAAGCGTGAACCGTCATTCTTGGAGTTCTGGCACTCACACGACATCTACCACAAAGCATTACACGCCCGCGAGCATTCCCCCGAAAAATTCCAGCTCCACGACGGCCCGCCCTACGCTAACGGCGACATCCACATCGGCACAGCGTTCAACAAAATCCTCAAGGACTTTATCGTGAAGTCAAAGACAATGACCGGGCATTACACCCCCTACGTACCCGGCTGGGACACGCACGGCCTGCCCATCGAATTGCGCTCGCTCAAGGACGGCGGACTCTCAAAGCATGGCACTGGTGTTGACCCGGTCGAACTGCGCGCAAAATGCCGGGAGACTGCGCTACATTATCTCGGTGTTCAGCGGGAGGAGTTCAAGCGTCTCGGTGTTCTCGGTGAATGGGAGCATCCCTACATCACGCTTGACCCGGAATATGAGCATCTTGAGCTTCACGCTTTCGCCGACATGGTCGAGAAGGGACTCATTTATCGCGGACTCAAGCCCGTATTCTGGTGCACCGACTGCCAGACAGCATTAGCCGCCGGAGAAATTGAGTACTGGGACGAGGACAGCCCTTCGGTTTACGTTGCCTACCCTCTGCCCGGAGCGTCAGAGAAATTCCCGGAGCTTTCAGGGCGTGAGACTTACATTGTGATATGGACGACCACCCCGTGGACCCTCCCGTCGAGCGCAGGAGTCGCCGTTCACCCACGCTACGATTACGGCTTCTACGAGTCGGGCGGCAAGGTCTACGCTTTCGCATGTGAGCTTAAGGGGGCAATCGAGAGCAACACAGGACTCACTTTCACCGGGCCGCTTCTCACCGTGAAGGGTGCTGACCTGGAGAGGATGAAGCCGCTTCACCCGTTCTATGAGCATGAGCTTCTTGTTGTCCTTGCTGACTATGTGGAGCTTGAGACGGGTACGGGATGCGTCCACACTTCGCCCGGTCATGGCGTTGAAGACTACGAGACGGGAGTAAGGTATGGCCTCAAAGTGTACAGCTCGGTTGACCACGCCGGGAAATTCGAGAAGGAGCTTCCCATTGTCGGCGGAATGTCCCTTGATGAGGGCGGCAAGAAAGCAATCGAGCTCATCCGCGAAAAGGGAAGGCTGCTAGGCTTCGGGAAAATCTCTCACAGCTACCCTCACTGCTGGCGCTGCAAGAGACCCGTAATCTTCCGGGCGACAGACCAGTGGTTCATCAACGTGGCACAATTCCGGGACGAGGCACTCCGCATCATCGACAGCCAGGTGAAATGGATACCTGACTGGGGGCGCGACAGGATCTATAACATGGTCAGCTCGCGCTCTGACTGGTGCATTTCCCGCCAGAGAGTCTGGGGAATCCCCGTGCCCGCGATTCGTTGCAAGGACTGCGGGCATTTCACACTGACTCCCGACCGTATAAGGATGCTCGCCGAAAAGGTCAAGACCTCGCCCGACGGAACGTCCATTTGGTGGCGCGAGAGTCTGGAGTCATTGTTCGGTGAGAAGGCCTGCTGTGATGAATGCGGCTCACACAACGTCGAGAAGGACAGCAACATTCTTGATGTTTGGTTTGACTCCGGCGTGTCCCACATGGCCGTGCTTAACGCGAAATTCGGACTCACATGGCCGTGCGACATGTACCTTGAGGGCAGCGACCAGCACCGCGGATGGTTCCAGTCATCACTCCTCACAGCAGCCGCCATAAAGGGGCAGGCTCCTTATGCCCAAGTCCTGACACACGGCTTCACCCTCGACGGCAAGGGGCGGAAAATGTCCAAGTCCCTCGGCAACACAATAGCCCCCGCTGACATATGCAACGAGTTCGGCGCGGACATCCTGAGATTGTGGGTAGCCTCGACGGATTACCGCAACGACGTGCGAATCTCTAAGGACATCCTCAAGACGTTATCCGAGACTTACCGCAGAATCCGCAACACAGCCCGCTTCCTTCTTGGGAATCTTCACGACTTCACGCCGGGTGATGCGTTGCCGTATGACTCTCTTCTGCCGATGGACAAATGGATTCTGGACAGGCTTCACAGGATTATTGCGAGAGTCCGGGACGCATTGGAGGAATACGAGTTCCACGTTCCTGTGTCATTGATACACTCGTTCTGCGTCAATGAGCTGTCGGCGTTCTATCTCGACATCAGCAAAGATAGATTGTACGTTGAGGCCAAAGACTCAGTAACAAGAAGAAGCGCACAGACGGCCATGTACGAAATATTGTCGTGCGTAACGAGGATGATTGCCCCCCTGTTGAGCTTCACGGCTGAGGAAATCTGGCAGGAGATGAGGAAGACGGATGACTCGCTGCCTGAGAGCGTGTTTCTTGCGGACTTCCCCGAACAGGACGAGGCAAAACTCGATGAAGGACTCAATGCGCGCTGGGCTGGGGCTGTAACCTTGAAGGGAGCTGTCAGCCGTATGCTTGAGACTATGAGGGCGGCAAAGACAATCGGGACATCACTTGAGGCGGCTGTTCAGGTGAAACGCTCTGAGGGACTCGCGGAAATTGAGCGGGCATTCACGGAGTCTGAGCTTGCTGACATTGTGATTGTGTCAAAATTTGAGTGGGCGGATGAACTGACTCTGCCGAATGTCTTTCACGATGATGATACGGGGTGCGACATTGCCGGAGGTTTTGCGCCGGGTGAAAAGTGTCCTAGGTGCTGGAAATATGAGGAGCATCCCAACGAGCATGGGTTGTGCAAACGCTGCGCACACGTCATGCATGAGGACTGAAGGATGACACTTGCGGCCTCCCGGTGAAAGCTGGGGGGCTGTTTTTATGGGGGGAGACAGCTTCCTTGCGTTACATTTTTTCCCCCTCATGTGCTATCATTACTCCCGCTTACACTCACTGCTCAGAACATTGCCTGCTGGATTAGCTTTGTTCCGGGCTCTGAAGTATTACACAGGAGGTTATCCCATTGATCCAGAAAGACAAGAAGCAATCTGTCATAGCTGAGTATAAGACTCACGACAACGACACAGGTTCGCCTGAAGTGCAGGTAGCAATTCTCACCGAGAGAATCCGCGAGCTTACCGAACACCTCAAAGTCCACAAGAAAGACTTTCATTCACGGCGCGGACTCCTCAAGATGGTCGGCTCAAGGCGCAGGCTTCTCCGCTACCTGATGAACAAGGACTTCAACCGCTACCGCTCGCTCATCGAACGCTTAGGCCTCAGACACTAGGAGGAACAACAACATGAAGAAAGGCATTCACCCCGACTACCAGGAGTGCAAGGTAACCTGCTCCTGCGGAAACACGTTCACGACGCGCTCAACCATGAAGGAAATCCGCGTAGGCGTATGCTCTGCCTGCCACCCGTTCTATTCCGGCAAGAAGGGCAGAATCCTCACCGAAGCAGGCCGCCTCGAGAAGTTCCAGAAGAAGTACAAAGGCATCAACTACGGCCAGAAGACAGAAGTATAATCACACGCAGACCGTTACGGGGGCTGAAAGACGCTCCCGTTTTTGTTATGGACGTTATATTACTCACACACACACCCAATCCCGACTCCCTCGTAGCCGCCGCCGCAAGAATATGCTACCGTGATGTTACGGCGGGCGAGCTTTTGCGCGGTGAAGAAGAGAATTTATCCCGGAAACTCATTGCTGACCTTTTCGCCAGCGGGCATATGTCCACGTTCGAGCATGTCTCGTTCACGTTCGGTGTTGACGGACTGAGCCGGGTAGCCTCGCATCAGCTTGTGCGCCACAGGATGGCCAGTTTCAGCCAGCAGAGCCAGCGTTACGTGAAAATGTCAGCAGACCCCGGAGCCGTCATAATCCCCCCCTCAGTCAGCAGGAACCCCCAAGCCCTCGCAGCATTCACGGAGGCCGTAAGGAAATCTCAGGAGGCATACGCGGAACTCTGCGCTCTGGGAGTCCCGAAAGAAGATGCCCGCTTCATCCTCCCTCACGGACACTCGACACGCCTCGTTATGACCATGAACGCACGGGAGCTTCACCACTTCTTCAGCCTGAGACTTTGCCGCCGGGCGCAGTGGGAGATTCACGAGCTGGCCCGGAGAATGCTGGCACTGTGCAGGGAAGTCGCCCCGGTTCTGTTCGACATGGCCGGGCCATCATGCATATTCGGGGAATGTTCGGAGGCCAGGAATTGCGGGAAACCGTATACAGATATGGAGGATTTATTGTTTGCTTAAGAAATTTCACTTGTGGATGATTGCCGTGCTTAATCTTTTCACGGAGGACGCATTGCCCGAAAAAATCCCGGTCGGAGGACAGGCTGTAATTGAAGGGGTACTCATGAAGGGAAAATCCTTGTGGGGACTCGCTGTGAGGAGGCCTTCAGGGGACATATTCACGGAGACTTGGCCGAACTCTTCACGCACGAAGCGGCTGCCCTGGAAGCTCCCGTTACTGCGTGGGGTTGTCGTAATGTGTGAGATGATGGCGACGGGATTCCGCGCCCTGTCGAAATCCGCCGAGGTCGCCCTTGAGGAGGAAGAAGAACAGATGACCGTCAAGGACGTGATACTGTCAGTGTTGCTTGCTGTCGTGGCGGTGGGGGGGCTGTTCATCGCGCTGCCGTTGTGGCTGGCCGGGTACATCGCCGAGACTCCGCTGTGGGTCAACATAACAGAAGGCATCCTGCGGGCGGTGATATTCGTGGGATATGTCGCTGTGATAGGACTCTGGAAGGACATACGCGAGGTATTCAGGTATCACGGTGCTGAACACAAGACCATCAACGCCTACGAACACGGACTAGCCATGACTCCCGAAAACATCATGACATGCTCCCGGATTCACCCACGCTGCGGAACATCCTTCCTATTAATAGCCGTCATAGTCAGCATAATTGTTTTCTCGCCCGTCAAGACGCTCATAGCAGGGGGAGGATTCTTCCTTCAGGTTTTGGCACGGGTGATACTGATTCCCGTTGTTGTCGGAATATCCTACGAGATAATACGGCTCGCATCCAGTTCCGGGAAAATCGGGCTGTGCTTGATTGCCCCGTTCCTGACGCTCCAATACCTGACGACGCGCGAACCCGACATAAAGCAGGCAGAAGTCGCATTAGTCTCACTGAATACCGCAATGGAAGGAGGATTGTTATCATGAACATTGAGCCGAAATTACAGGCAATCGAGCAGGAATATGAGGAAGTAGGAAGGAAGCTAGCTGACCCGAAAATAGCCTCAGACCCGAAGGAACTCCAAGTACTCGGCAAGAAACGCGCCCAGCTTGAGCCGGTAGTCGAGAAGTACCAGGAGTACAAGAACGCGCAGAAATCCATAGCTGAGGCAAAAGAACTCCTGAAGTCGGGGGACTCTGAGCTTGAGTCGCTGGCAAAAGAGGAAATCGCCGAGCTTGAGCCGAAAATTGACAGCTTCACCCATGACCTGACACTGTTGCTGCTGCCCCAAGACCCGAATGATGACAAGAGCGTTATAGTTGAGATTCGCGCCGGGACGGGAGGGGATGAGGCCACGCTTTTTGCGGCTGACCTGTTCAGGATGTACACGCGTTTCTGCGAGCGCCAGCGGTGGAAAATCGAGGTCATAGACAGCTCAACCAACACGGCAGGAATAGGCGGCTACAAGGAAATCGTGTTCAGGATAGACTCGCAGGGAGCTTACAGCAAGATGAAGTACGAGTCGGGTGTTCACCGCGTCCAGAGAGTCCCGGTAACAGAAGCATCCGGGCGCATTCACACGAGCGCGGCAACTGTTGCTGTCTTGCCGGAAGCTGACGATGTCGAGGTCGAAATCAGGCCGGAAGACCTTAAGATTGACACGTACCGTTCCAGCGGGGCAGGCGGACAGCACGTCAACATGACAGACTCAGCCGTCAGAATCACTCACCTACCGACCGGGATTGTCGTAACATGTCAGGATGAACGCTCCCAAATCAAGAATCGTGCGCGGGCAATGAGCTATCTTAAGACGAAACTCTTTGACCTTGAACAGCAGAAGCAGGCCGATGAACGGGGCAGTGAACGCAAGGGCATGATAGGTTCGGGCGACAGGTCAGAGCGCGTGAGGACGTACAACTTCCCGCAGAACAGAATCACAGACCACCGCATCAATCTCACGCTGTACAAGCTGGAGAGCTACCTTGACGGGGATTTGTACGAGATGATTGACGCTATGCTTCTTGCCGAGCAGACCCAGAAGCTGCAGGAAATTGACGGTTAGCGGAGTAATCTCACGGCTTGAGGGCGCGGGAATCGTCAACCCAAAACAGGAAGCCTTGTGGCTCATGTCCCACGCAATCGGCGCAACTCACACACAGCTTCTTGCGCGTGATTCTTTCACTGATGACGAGGCAGGGAAGATTGAGGCCGTAATCTCCCGGAGAGTCTCAGGCGAGCCGCTGCAGTACATTCTTGGCGTGGCGGACTTTTACGGGCGGGATTTCGCGGTAGGGCCGGGCGTTCTCATCCCTCGTCATGACACAGAGACTCTCATTGATGGCGTGAAGAAAGTTTTTGCGCATGATGAGGCTTTCAGGTTTCTTGACTGGGGGACGGGGTCAGGCTGTCTTGCCGTAACAATCCTGCTTGAGTTCCCGAACGCGTCAGGTGCTGCGGTTGACGTGAGCGGTGAGGCTCTGAGTTATGCGCGTGAGAATGCTGAACGCTGGGGCGTTGTTGACAGGGCGGAATTTGGGGACAACGGCGGAGAATTTGCCCTCATCGTCAGCAACCCTCCCTATATCCCATCGTGTGAGATTGCGGGGTTACAGCGTGAGATCCGGGACTTTGAGCCGACTCTTGCTCTTGACGGCGGCCATGACGGCATGAGATATTACAGGGAGCTTCAAGGGCTGGCTATGATGAGGCTGAAACGCGGGGGGTATCTCGTGCTTGAGGCGGGGGACTTGGGACAGGTCAGGGAGCTTTGCGGGATGGAAGGCTTCACGTTGGCGGGGAAGATTCTTGACGGCGGAAATTTCCCGCGCTGTATCATAATGAGGAGGAATTGACATGAAGAGGAAGGGCGAAACTTTGACAGAATTTTTGACGGCTTCGACTGTTTTCGGGCTTGTAGCGGCCGGGATTTTCGAGTTCATGGCCAGCCAGACTGAGACTCTCGCTGACATCAGGAACAAAGACGAGATGATTTATCAGGCGCAGCGCTACATGAACACAGGGACTCAGGAAGACGGCGTAACATGCGGCAAGTCTTCGGACGGAAAAACCCTCACAGTTACCCTCAAGACTGACGGCACAGAGGAAAGAGCCTCAATGACCTTCACCCTCAAGCCCTAATAGTTCCTGTTCTTCTTGCACTCGTGGTATATCCTCATCACAGCCTCAACCAGCTTGTACACATCAGGCTTCAGCACGTGCGTAATCTTCAGCTTTTCCGCACGGTCTAACAGCTCCTTCACCATTATCGACGAGAACAGTATCACCGGCATGTTCTCCGTCCTAGAATCCCCCCTCAGTGTCTCGACGAGGCTCAGGCCGTCAAGAAGCGGCATCTCTATGTCAGACACAAGAAGGTCAAAATTCTCCCCCTGGTCAAGCAGCAATTTCCTAGCCTCTACTCCGTCCTTCACAGGGTAAATGCTCGTGAACCCGGACTGCTTCAGCACATCACATGTCTGCTGGCGAAGCAAAGGCGAGTCATCAGCAACAAGAATGTGGAAGTCCTCGACATGGCCTATCTGCCTGTGGAACGTCTCAAGTTTCCCCTGATCGAACATGTGCTCGGCCACGGCGGGGGCGGTCTCCTGTATTATCGCCTCGTAGTCCAGAAGGAGGATGTTCCGCTCGTCGCGCTTGATGATGTAAAGCACCCACTTCAAGGACACGCCGCGCATCTTTGAGCTGTCGAGATCCTCAGCGTTTACCTGCCTGATGCGTTCTACTCCGTCGACAAGGAAGCCCATCTTTATGTCGTTGAACTCGACGACCATAACCTTTGTGTTTGCCATTGGAACAGTTGAGTTTATGCCCAGGAATATGCGCAGGTCAATCAGCGGCAGGAGGACATCACGCAATGTTGTAATGCCGACAAACGCCGGGACTTTCGTCGGAATAGGGCGGCATCCTGTCCAGCGCAGAATCTCGCGGGTCTTGTTGACGTTTATGGCGAACGCGTCTTTCCCCAGCGTGAACACTACGACTTCCCATTTCTTGCTCGCGGCTTCTACATTGCGCTTCTCTTCCATTGTGTGAGACTTCCTCCCTCTGCATATGAACAATTAGATTATAGCTTAATTTTTGTATTTTACGGGATATAATAAGCCAGTTGATTTTATCCCATTATATACAAGAAAGGAGTGCTTGCATTTTGCTCAAGCCTCACAGAATTTTCCTGCTGGCTTTGATTTTACTGCTGGCAAGTTCGGCGGCCATGTCTGCCCCTGCACGTTCAGGAATGCCGACGGGAGTAAGGAGCTTTGCCCCGACAGGAACAGTACCCGACAATGTTTCTTTCCGTGTCGTTTTCGCCAGCCCTGTGGTGAACAGAGCGCAGACAGGCAAGGCTATAACCCCCGAAAACCAGCTGTTCCCGTTCGAGGTCAACCCCCCGCTCCAGCTTGAAGGACGGTGGCAGAATGAGCGCACATTCACGGCCCGGCTTCTTTCACCGCTTAGGAACGCCACGACTTACACAGCTTCTCTCAGGGAAGGCCTGAAGGACAGGCGGGGAAGCTCAATAGGTCCCGGCGAGTTCAGATTCCAGACAGAAGGACTCTCACCGTCAGACATACGCGCATCAATGGGCAGGGACGGAAATGCATACTTCACGCTTACGTTCAACATGAGGGTTGACCCGGCAAGGCTCAAGGGCTACATGCGCATCATAAATTCAGAAGGCCGCGAAATGCCCTACACCATAAGCGGCGCGCTTCCCTCACGCGTCATAAGAGCCTCTGTCCCGGTCAAGAAGACTTCATCACGACAGAGATACACAGTGAGAATCTCAGCCGGACTCAAATCAGGCGAGGGAGACTTAGGGATTGACCGCGACATTTCCGAGAATGTGATACTTGACCCGGCTTTAATCGTTCAGGAACTCAGCGCGTACAAATACAGCGAGAACACTATACGGGCTGTGATGAATTTCGGCGTTGACCCGGAGACAGTCAGGAATTTCGTTACTGTTGAGCCGTCAGCAGGAAATATAGAGTTCGGTTCAGGCTGGAGCGATGAAATTCTCGACATAAGAGCCGAGGGCTTCAAGCCTCGTTCTCGTTTCGTGATAACTTTCCGCAAGGGCTTTCCGTCAAAAGGCGGCCTTGTTCTCACGGAAGACTACAGCCAGGCGGTTATCATGCCCGACCTCAACACTGAGATAACACTTCCTGCGGCAGGGTCATATCTTGCACCGCTGGACAAAGGGCTTGTTCCTATTGAGCTGCTCAACGTCAAGAAGCTGCAGTTAGACTTGTGGCGCATGTATGACAACAACATTCCTCACGTCCTTCATGATGAATATGAGTATTTCAACAAGGACATTGCACAGAGAGTCTTCACGAGGGAGATTCCTTTAAGCCTCCCCCTGAATGAGAGAGTAAGAAGGAGCATACCTGTTGATGAGATGGCTTCAGGCGACAGGGGGCTTTTCCTTCTGACCGCAAGAGACTCTGAGGCTGAGGAATGGGAAGAATCAAGCCAGATGATTAACCTGTCAGACATGGGCGCAACCGTGAGAATGTGGGAAGACGCGGCTCTTGTGTGGGTGAACCGCCTCACTTCACCGGCAGGAATCAGCGATGCGACGGTCAAAATATTCTCGTCGAAAAAACAGCTCCTCGCGCAGGGCAGGACAAACAACGCGGGAGTCTTCTACTACGAAATCCCGGAAGGAAAGACGTGGGACAATGACAATCTCCCTGACCTCGCGATAATCTCAAAGGGTAAGGAACTGACTTATGTCCGCCTAACACGCAACCTTCTTGACCGCGAAATGTTCGACACTTCCGGGCGTGAATGGCTCAAATCAGGTTATGACGGAGTGATATTCTCGCCCCGGGACATTTACAGGACGGGCGAACAGGCAGCATTCAAGCTCATAGTCCGCAACCCCGACATAAGCACGCCTGATGCATTCCCTGTTATGTTCATAGTCAAGGACACTTTAGGCCGCAAGGTCAGGCAGGAAGCAATCACGCTCAACGCAAAAGGAAGCGCAATAGCAAACCTTTCACTTCCAGGCAACGCCATCACGGGGACATGGACAGCATATCTTGCAGTGCCGGGCAGTGAGTCAAAGCCCATAGCGAGCTGCAAATTCCGCGTTGAAGATTTCGCTCCTCCGCGCATTGAGGTGAAACTCAGCACTTACAGGCAGTACCTGATACACGGCGACACTTTCACGGCTGATATTTACGCGCGCTGGCTCTTTGGTGTTGACGGTGCAGGACTGGCATATAAAGCCGCGTGGTCAGCAAAAGAAGCAGAATTTACCCCCTCACAGGACAGATGGAAGGGCTACAGCTTCGGAGACCCGTCGAGGAAATTCGCAGCCGTAGAGAGCGATATAAACGAGGGAGAACTAGACAGCTTCGGAGCGGGCAAAATCAGCCTGAAGCTCGAGGACAGCTGGGAAGCCCCCACGCTCATAAACCTGACGCTAAGGACTGAGGTGATGGAGGACTCCGGCCGCTGGGTAACGTCAACAATAACGCGCCCCTATTACGCCGCCCCGTGGCTTTTGGGAATAGCTCCAGTTACGGAGAATTTCGCGGTCAGGAATAACATAGACTTCCGCGTCGCCGGCATAACTCCCGATGAGGAACCCGCCAATCCCGGCGAGCTTAGGGCAGAGCTTTACCGGGTAACATGGAACTACAACATGGTTGAGATTGACGGAAGGAAACGCTGGCAGTCAACAGAGGAATTGCAGAAAGTCGAAGAAAAGAGCCTGACTCTCCGCAACGGACTCGGAACGGTCTCATTCAGGCCTGAGAGCTATGGGACATACCTTGTGAGGGTCAGCGACTCAGACGACAATGCGAGGGCTGTTTACAGGTTCTACGCTACCGATCCCCAGTATGCCGGAAGCGGCTCACAGCTCATAGACAGGATAGAGATTACCCCCGACAAGGACACATACAGGCTGGGTGATACGGCTCATGTGAAGATACGCGCGCCCTTCGAGGGACTCATGATGATTATGGTTGAGGGTGCAAAGCTGATTGACCGCAATGTGAGGATGGTCGAGGAGTCTGAATTTACGTTTGACATCCCTATAACGCAGGCACTGCGGCCAAACGTCTGGGTAAGCGCGTGGCTGATACGTCCTGTTGACGACTCTGACGCGAAGCAATGGGCCTCACACAGGGCAATAGGCCTCGCGAGAATCAACACGGATCTGTCAGATTACCGCATCGACGTTGGAATATCCGCTCCGAGGAAAGCCGAGCCTTCAGCAAAATTACCCATAACAATCACTCTCAAAGGCTCAAGCGCGATGATTTCTAGGAACGCGGATGTTTCAGTTGCTCTTGTTGATGACGGGGTGCTTGGGCTGACTCACTACAAAGTCCCGGATCTGCTTCATCATTTCTGGGGGAAGAAAAAGCTCAACTCAAGCGGCTATGACATATACGACCAGTTAATCCCGGTTGAGGACAGGACGACGGAACAGCTTCATCCCGGCGGAGATGAAGGGTTGGATACCCTTGCTCTTGACGGCAACATACAGCGTTTCAAGATACTTTCACTCTTTGAGGGTGTTCTTTACCCTGACGAGAGGGGGATGCTTACAACGGAGCTTGAGCTTCCGGAATTTTCCGGGCGCGGAAGGCTCTTTGTTGTGGCGGCTTCAGGCAAGAGCTTCGGGAGCGCGGAAACTGCCGTTGAGATTGCGAGGGATATTGTTACTGAGGCCGGGCTTCCAAGATTCGCCGCGCCTGGGGACTCTTTCGCTGTCCCTGTCTCAGTCTTCAACACGTCAAACGCAAACAGGGACGTAAGAGTCAGCCTTGTGCCTGAAGGACTCATGCTGGATAACTCGTTTGCTGACCTGAAGATTCCTGCCGGGTCAAAGTCTTCATTCACGGCTCAGGCAAAAGCACTCGGCGGGGCGGACAAGGCATTACTGCGCGTAACAACGTCATGGAACGAGGGAAGCGGGGAAAAGTCTTTCACTCAGGAAATCGAGATGCCAGTACGGGCTGCGTGGCCTTCTGTTACAGTCGGAGGCTCCGGGACATTCGATAACGGGACAACGAGGCTCGATATTCCTTTTTCTGACTTTGACGGGGAAATTTCAGGCGCGCTGACTCTTGCTGACACTCCTGCCGTCAGTCTCAACAAGGCCGTGAGCTTCCTGAACTCTTACCCTTACGGATGCCTTGAGCAGACAATTTCCGCGGCGTGGCCTTTCCTGATACTGCCTGACGCTGTGGCCGAGCTTGATCCTGCTGTTATGTCAGACTCTCAGGTCCGTGAGAGGGCAGAAGGTGCAATAGCCCGCATACAGTCTATGCAGCTATACAACGGCTCATTTGCCATGTGGCCCGGCACTACTCAGCCCTACAACTGGGGAAGCGTATACGCGGCTCACTTCCTGCTCAGCGCGAAACATGCAGGCGTTAATTTCCCTGAAGAGATGCTCACGGGAGTCATGAACTGGCTTCGTGAGTTCCTTGCGTCAATGCCTGCCTACTCTTACGACGGCGAGGAAAAAGACGACCTGTCAGCAAAAGCATACGCCGTTTATGTCCTTGCACTCAACGGAGAAAAGCCGCTCGGATGGATTGAGTATCTCCGCGAGAACGAGAAGAGCCTTCATCAGTCGGGGCATATATACCTTGCCGGGGCTCAGGCAGTTTCTGACGGCAAGCCCGACGCTCTGCGCAGTCTCAACATAGGCAGGGCATCAGGATATTCCGGGATGACGCTGGAGTCTGACGCGAGGAACACGGCTTTGCTTCTCACGATGTGGCTCGACGCTGACCCGCAGGCATCGGAAGTCACGGAGCTGGCGCAGAGGCTTTCAGGGATGAGATGGCACGGGACTCAGGACAACTCCGCGGCAATCGTCGCCCTTTCACGCTACAACGTCGAGGCAGTGAGCGCAAAGAGCAGCATAAAGGCCAATGTCAGCACAGAGACGAGCGACAAGCCCATTCTCACCTATGAGAGCGGCAAAGGCACGGCAAGTGTGAAAGTCAGCCAGCTTCCCCGCGGGACAAACATTCTCATTGAGGCGGAAGGAACAGGGCAGGGCTGCTGGGCATGGAGCATAACAGGGACTCCTAAGACACAGCCTAAGCCTGAGCGCAGGAACGTCAACATTGAGACGCTCTACTATGACGAGGCAGGAAACATCATAGACTTCACACGCCCAGTTGAACACGGAAAAATTGTGCAGGTCGTGCTTGGGGTTAAGCCCTCAATGACCGTGAGCAACCTTGCTGTGAGCTGTCTTATTCCTGCGGGCTTCGAGATAGAGAATCCTAGGCTTGACGACGGGAGGGACGACGAGGAGACATACACGGGAGTCGTGAGCGATATACGCGATGACAGGCTCGTGCTTTTCTTCGGGCGGCTTGAGGGTGAACGCTCTTACGGTTTCAGGATGAGGGCGGTAACACGCGGGACGTTCCGTGTTCCTCAGATAAGCGCAATGGGCATGTATGACGCCGGGATAAGATTCACAGGCAGCGTACAGCCAGATGTAACAATCAGGTAGCAGGCGAGAAACTTTGTCCCCCTGGTCTTCATGGCCGGGGGGATTTTTTCTGCCTCACTTCATCATGAGGACAATCACATTTATCACCAGCATGAAGAGACATGCCCCAGACAGCCCGGCGGCAATCTTGAGCAGCTTCACATTCCCCCCGTCGCTCCCGGATTTCCCGGCAATATTCCCGCCGTTAATGCCGGAAATTTCTTCAGCTACAGCCTCCCTCACCTCATGGACAAGAGCCTTGCTGTTCTCCTCAGTCATGGCAGTAACCTCGCGTGATAACTCCGTCAGCTCCTGTGTATGAGACCTGCCTTCAGCCCTGATTAAACCCTCAAGCCCCGTGAAGATTTCCGGGTCAAAAGAAGGCCTCATAATCTCAGGAACAGGCGCGTCATTCTCCCTGTGTTCCGCGTAAGTCTCAAAGAAATCCTTTATCCCCTGCGTGAGAGTGTCGAGCCTGCGGGAGATTCCTTCAAGCTCTTCCGCCAGATTGTCCGGGACAGCAGGAGTGATCTGCGTGATTTCCGGCTGTGATGATTTCACTGACGCTGCAAGAACTTCCGGGAGGCGGTCAACCGTCCTGCGAAGGTTCGCGCATTCCTCAAGAACAGTTGCAATAGACTGCATTATCATGCTCCTTCCTGCGCGTGAATCGTCAATTTCAACTCTTACTGCCTTCTCAACGACCTTGCTGCTGCGTTCAAAGAGGGCGGCGAAATCTGCGGAAGGCACTGCGGCAGCGAGGGACTTTGTGAGAGCCGGGAGGATTGAGGCGGAAAGTTCTGACACAAGCCGGGCAGTGATAGGGTCCAAGTCATCGGGCATGGTAAAATTCTCAGCTCCAGTTAGAATTTATGTGATGGAAGTAGTATATCAGGAGGCGTAAACTTGCACACAATAAGAATAGGCACAAGGTCAAGCCCTCTTGCGCTGGCACAGGTGAGAGTCATTGCTGACGTTATACAGGCCTCATACCCTGACGCTGAGATAATCCCCGTCCCTATACGGACATCAGGCGATAAGAACACGGCCGCCTTCAGCTCAGATCCGCGGGGGATAAAAGGTATGTTCACGCTTGAGATCGAGGAGGCATTAAGGCGGGGTGAAATTGATTTTGCCGTCCACAGCCTGAAGGATTTACCCGCTGAAATTCCGCCCGGCCTTCCCGTCATTGCGTACTCAAAACGCGCTGACCCTAGGGACGTTCTAATAGGCGGTGGAAAAGTCATAGGCACGTCATCAGCAAGAAGGAAAGCACAGCTTGCTGTGATTTTTCCCGGCGTTGAAGTTGTCCCTGTGCGCGGAAACATAGGGACTCGTCTCCTCAAACTTGACGCGGGGGAATATACCGGGCTTGTTCTATCCGCTGCCGGGCTTGAGAGGCTAGGACTTGCCTGGAGAATCTCGCGGGTTTTCACGGCCGATGAGATGATACCGTCGCCGGGTCAGGGGATATTAGCGTGTCAGGGCCGGGCAGGGGAGGATTACGGGTATCTTGCTTGTGCTGACGACAGGGACTCGCGTGATTGTGCCGCTGCCGAACGGAGTTTTTCGCGCTGTCTTGGGACTGGCTGCAGCATTCCTGCGGGGGCTTTTGCTGAAATCGACGGGGACATGATGACTTTACGGGGGATTTTTCTTGCTGACGGGGAAATCAGGCGCGGGAAATTGTCGGGCAGGCGTGAGGAAGCTGAAGAGTTAGGCGTGAGACTTGCGGGGGTGATTCTGGGATGAAGGGGAAAATTTATCTTGTAGGAGCAGGGCCGGGAGATTCTGGTTTGCTGACACTGAGAGGCCGCGAGGTCTTAGGGCGTGCTGACGTTGTGATCTATGACCGTCTTGTAGGTGAGGGAGTTCTTGCTATGATTCCTGAGACTGCCGAGCGAATAGACGCGGGGAAATCTCCGGGCAATCACACAATGAGCCAGCGCGAAATAGAGTCGGCCATGATAGACCGTGCATTATCCGGGAAAATTGTCGTGAGGCTCAAAGGGGGAGATCCTTACATTTTCGGGCGTGGTGGCGAGGAAGCTGAAGCGATAATCCGGGCGGGGCTGGCGTTCGAGGTCGTGCCGGGCGTAACGAGTGCTGTTGCTGTCCCGGCTTATGCTGGAATCCCGGCGACTCACAGGGATTACTGCTCAGGCGTTGGCATATTCACGGCTCACCGCGGCAATGACAACCCCCCGTCAGCCACAAGAATATTCCTCATGGGCGCGGGAAATTCTGAGGCGTTGCAGGCGGAATTACTGCGCGAAATGAGTCCTGATACCCCCTGCGCTGTAATCGAGAACGGCACAACGTCATCACAGCGTGTGATTCGGTCGACAGTCTCACAGCTTCATGCGTCAGTCGTCAGCAATAACATCACTCCTCCTGCCGTGATAGTCGCCGGGAAAGTCGCGGGACTCAATCTCACATGGCGGGAAAATCTGCCCCTGGTCAGCAAAAGAATCATCATCACACGCCCTGAAGGACGCGGGGAAAAACTGGCCTCAATGCTCCGTGATTTGGGGGCTGAAGTTATCATGATACCAACGATAAGGACGCGTATTCTTCACGGGAGTCTTGACGGCGTGAATTTGGCCGGGTATGACTGGGCGGGCTTCACGAGCGTAACGGGGGTAGAGGCGTTGTTCACTCTTCTTGCTGAGACAGGGCGGGACATCCGCGAACTTGGGACTGCGAAAATTGCGGCTATAGGCCCGGCGACTAGGGACGCGGTAATTTCGCACGGCCTGAGAGTCGATTATGTCCCGGAAATTTTTGACGGAGAACACATGGCTGAAGGACTCGCGGGATTCGGCGGGAAGATTCTCATGTTCCGGGCGGAAAAAGGGACTCCTGAAATTGAACGTGTCTTCACGAAATACGGAATTTGCGCCGTGAATATTTGTGTTTACCGCGCCGATTATGTACAATTAAAACACGTTCCAAGTTTTGCAGACATAATAATATTCACATCGTCCTCAACTGTGAGAGGTCTTGCCGCTAACACAGGCACATTCCGGGATTCTCTTGCTGTATGCATCGGTGTTCAGACGGCGGACGAGGCAGTGAGGGCAGGCTTTACCCGTATCAGGATTGCGGAACAGGCAGCAGCAGAAGCTATTGTTGATGCTTGTACGTGATAAATTTTGTTGTGGAGGAAGGATAGTTCATGCGAAAAATTTTGCTGGCACTGTTTGTTATGGCGTTGCTGTCATCGTTTGCTTTTGCTGACGAGGGGCAGAAGTTCGAGAGCAAGATACTCAACGTACCGCTTGAGAAGAATCAAGTGATGCTCTACGAGAATATCCCGTTCAACTCAGGCAAAGAACGCGGAAGCCAAATGTTCACGCTGGCGATGGATATTCTTCAGCCCGACAGCAAAGAACCCCTGCCGCTCATCATGTTCATATCGGGAGGCGGCTTCATCATGTCCCCCAAGAACAACTGGATACAGCAGAGGATGAGGCTGGCAGAAGCCGGGTATGTTGTGGCGAGCATAGAATACCGTCATGCGCCGCTGTCGAAGTTCCCGCTTCCTGTCGAGGACTGCAAGCTGGCGATCCGCTGGCTTCGTGCTCATGCTGACCAGTACAACATTGACCCTGAGAGAGTCGGAGTGCTGGGAAATTCAGCGGGCGGTTACCTGTCTGCTTTCATGGGAGTGCTGAATGACAACCGGGAGTTCGACAAGGGGGACTTCCTCGACCAGTCAAGCAACATACTCTGTGCAGTCGACATTTTCGGCATCTCCGAGCTTATGAGCATAGGCGACGATTACCCGGAAGAAGAGCGCAGGCTTCATGACTCACCCGGCATAACTGAGGCAATGTGGGTGAAGGGAGTCCCCGGTTTCGGAGGGCCTGACGGCGGAGTCAAAGATTTCCCTGAAGAGTCGAGAAGGGCAAGCCCGCTGTACTACGTGAGCGATAAGACAGTACCTATGCTGTTCATGCACGGGGACGCGGATAAGTCAGTATCACCCAGCCAGACCGACAAAATGTATCAGGCACTGAGGGCGCAGGGCATTGAGGCTGAAAGGTATGTAGTACCCGGCGCACCGCACGGCGGAGCATTCTGGATGCAGGAACCCGTCCTGAAGATCATCGTTGACTTCTTCGACAAGTACATGAAGAAATAGCGTGAAGGGATCGTTTGCCCCCTGTGAAATTTGCGGGGGGTTTTTTTGTGAGTTTTTTTGCGGAGGTGCAGGGAATGAAATTGTTGTTTGTTGAGGGAGCATCTAGGTGTTACTTTGACACGGAAGGCAATGTTTATGTCGGCACGAATTTTCACCGGGCAATGCAGGAACGTTACAGGAGTTACTGCGACAAGCTCACCATTCTGAACAAGACAGACGGGAGAATCTGCGCGCCTTCAGAAATTCCGCCCGGCCTTCAGCGTCTTGACACAGAGATAGCAGACATTGCCGCCGTCCCTGATATTTACCGCCCCCGCAGAAATCTCTTCAGCCTCACCGCAAGAAAGAAGATACATGCGCTCATGACGGAAGCAATCTCGGCGGCTGACCGTGTGATAATCCGCGTTGCTGTGAACTATTACACGTCATTGGCCGAGAAAATATGCCGCCAGCTTGGCAAGCTGTACCTGATTGAGATTGTCGAGTTCGTGAAGCTGTCTAACTGGTATTACGGGCTTGAGGGGAAAATCATAGCTCCATTTTCCGAGATAAGGGCGCGCGAAATTGTAAGGAATGCGCCGTATGTCGTGTATGTTACACAGCGTGAGCAGCAGAAGCGTTACCCAACGAGCGGGAAATCTATAGGCTGCTCTGACGTGGAAATTCCGGAACTTGATCCTGCTGTTCTTGAGGCGAGATTGTCCCGGATACGTGAGTCGGGGAGTCGCCCTGTGATATTCGGTACAGTCGGCTACATGGGAAGCAAGATCAAGGGTCAGGAGTATGTGATACGCGCAATGGGCAGGCTGAAATCCGAGGGCATAACCGGGATTGAATACCGTCTTGCGGGGGCTGGGCCTCAGGAATATTTGAGGGGGCTTGCTGACTCACTTGGTGTCGGCGGGCAGGTCAGGTTTGACGGGGCTGTGCCTCACGGGGAAATCTGGGGCTGGTATGACAGTCTCGACGCTTATATTCAGCCGTCAATGACTGAGGGATTATGCCGGGCGATAATCGAGGCCATGAGCCGGGCATTGCCTGTAACATGTTCTGATGCCGGGGGGAATCCTGAGCTTGCTGACGAAAATATGATATTCCATGCGGGGGACGTGGGGCGGATTTTGGCGGTCATGCGTGAGCTTCTGAGGCCTGAAGTGAGGGAACGCGAGGCTGCCAGCTCGTTCAGCAGGGCAAAAAGCTACAGCAAAGCACGGCTCGACAAGGTTAGGGATGATTTCTACTCATCATTCACTGGAGTCATGCGTTCCTGATCTCGCGTATCAGGCTCTCCATCAGCGTAATGATTCCTGCGTCATTCATGCCTTCTGCCTGCCGGAAGAGGGTATACAGCCTGTCTTTCTGCTGACGGTTGAGGCCTTCCTCGATGCTGAGGAGTTCGGCTCTAAGCTCGCGCATTCTTGAGACAGAGTCGGCGATGTTCTTGCGTGCTTCCTGTTTCGTGAGGGCAAGTGCCTTCAAGGATGCCCCCTTTACCGCGAGGCCTTCAATGACTTCTGACCCGGCGAAAATTTCCCGGACAAGAGGAATTTCCGCACAGCCCCCCGTAAGCACGAATCTTCCAGGTTTCCACACACGGGCGAGCCTGTCTGCTGTCCTTGAGGCTCTCATGACGGGAAAATATATCAGCCTCGTGAAATCCTCCCGGTAAATATTCATGCTGTGCCACAAACGAGACTCTTCCGCGCTGAGAATGTGCTTGATTCTTTTTGCCTCGCTCATGATAAACTCATCAGCCTTCTTCATGAGCCGCCGTTCTCTCAGGTAGTCAGCAAAAACTTTGTCGAACATATCGCCGCAGACATCACACGCTGAGTTTTCCAGAATCTCGCCGTCCTCGATCACCGCAAAATCACACCTTGACGCGCCGAAATCGCACACAAGAGTCCTCACATCATCGCCCAGTCCCAAGCACAAAGCCTCATACTGCCCCATGATTTCCACGTCCCTGAAGCCGGAACTCTCAGCCTTAAGCCTTAGTGCCCCGCGCTGTCTGGACGGCATGTCATCATGAACAGCCATAACGCAGGAGAAAACGGGCTCATCAAAAAAAATTTCCGCCTCCTCCCTGAGAGCAAGGAAATCAAAGGCGCCTGCCCAGGCAATAATCCTCGTGCCTAAATTGTCGGAATAAGCCAGCTTTGAACAAGACGACCCCGCGTCAATCCCTGCGCAGACATTCAAGCCCCCCGCCGACAAACTGAATCACCTCCGCCCTCACAATCTCGTTGTCCTTTCCCTCACATGATGCCTCTATGTAGTGCCGTGTATGCCCCCTGCCGTCCCGCTCAATGAGAATCTCCGCCTCATGGCCTATGAATTTCCGTGCATATGACGCGAAAAGCTCCCGGCCTAATGCTATTGCCCTTGATACACGAGATACTTTGACGGAATGGGGAACCTGCCCGGGCATGTCAGCCGCTAATGTCCCTCTTCTCGCCGAATAAGGGAAGACGTGAACCCGCCCCAAGCCCGCATCACTCATAACGCCAAGAGTCCGCGAGAAAGCCTGCTCAGATTCTCCGGGGAAGCCGACGAGTATATCGCTGGAAATGTGTATATCATGTGAGATTGCTGACCTTGCTTCACCGCATACCCTCAAGAAATCCCGCGCATTATAGCCCCGCCTCATGGCCGCAAGTATCCCGTCATCCCCGCTCTGCAGCGGAAGGTGAAGATGATGGCAGAAAGACTCACAGTCAGCAAGAGCCGCGGTCAAATCCCCGTCAAGGCAGAAAGGCTCAAGTGAACCAAGCCGCAAGCGTCCCAGCCCGCCAATCCGTGAGACACTCCGCACCAAGCCGGCAAGAGTCATCCCAATATCCCGGCCGTAAGCTCCCAGATGAATCCCGGTCAGCACGACTTCCTTCACGCCGGAATCAATGAGCCTGCGTATCTCGTCCGTCACGTTTCCGGGCGGCCTGCTGACTGGTTTTCCCCGCAGGAACGGAATCACGCAGTACGAGCAGAAGTGGTCGCACCCGTCCTGGACCTTCACGAACGCCCGCGAGTGCATCACCGTCAACGACAGCGGCAGTTCCTCCCAGCCCGGCGGAAATTCCCCCCTCAAGTCGGCAAACTCCCGGCCATGTCTGATGGCTGAGTCTACTGCTGACGGCACGAGGCTTTTACCCTTTGTCCCGGCGAGAATGTCAATGCCAAATTCCCGCGCAGTGTTCACGTCCAGAGCCTGAGACCAGCATCCGCACACAGCAAGAACGCCTTTATCCCCCAAGAATTTCCGGGCCCTCCTGACGAGCTGGCGGCATTTCCTGTCAGCCTCGCCTGTCACCGAGCATGTCACTATTACGGCCGATGAGATTCCCGGCGCAAGGTCTTCCGTGATTTCATGCCCAAGAGAAAGCAGGCTGCCCGCCAAATATTCACCCTCACAAAGGCTCGTCCTGCACCCGAACGAGCGGACGTAAATTAGCCCCATGCTTTGCCCCTAACACTAACTACTAAGCACTTGCCACTAAGCACTAAGCACTTGCCACTAAGCACTAAGCACTTGCCACTAAGCACTAAGCACTTGCCACTAAGCACTAAGCACTTGCCACTAAGCACCAGTCTTTACCCCCATGACTTTACGGCCCGGCAGCCCCACCAGTCGCCGATCCACATTTCCCGCTCAATCTCAAGCCTTGAGCTTTCCATGACTGATGTGAACATGTGGCTCTCTATTCTTGTCATGCCTGAGAAGACAGCAAACCCTTTCGGCTTAAGCACGCGCCTGACATCAGGGAGCAGGGTGATGTTCGGATGAAGAAGGATGTTTGCCGTGAGAATGTTGACTTGGCCGCGGAATCCTTTGAGCAGGTCGCCTTCTGACAGGTCGCAGACTTTGGGGTTAATGCCGTTGAGGTTCATGTTGCGTTTTGCCTCGCTGAGTGTGTCCGGGTCAATGTCGCGGGCGATGGCCTTCCCTGCTCCGAGCTTCAGGGCTGTGATGAAAAGAATCCCCGTTCCTGTCCCGACATCAAGGATCGTGTCCCCGGTCCTCACGATTTCCTCGATGAGCGACAGTGCTATCTGCGTGCTTTCGTGGTAGCCGGTCCCGAACGCGCTTGCAGGGTAAATGTAGACCGGGGTGCGACCTTCGGGTATCTCGTCGTCCTCGTGCCACGGGGCCATGACAACGAGCCCTTTTCCCACAGGAAGAGGGGGGAAAGCGTCATAATGCTGGGTGTTCCAAGCCTCATTTTCCAGCTTCCGGCAGCGGGCAATGATTATCCCCGCAAAACTCACGTCCTCAAGTATGAACTGAAGCCGGTAAATCACATCGTCAATCCCACGTGAGCCTTCATAGCTTGCTCTGAGGAACAGTAATTCATTGCCGTAAAAGTCATCCTCCGTGAAAATCTCTGAGCCTATAGCCTCGCTTATTGCTGCTACAGTGCTTAGGCGTTCCTCGTTCTGCTGACGGTTATAGACGGCACTCGGCACGCTGAGTTCGACAATCCACCAGAAATTATTATCTTTCATGAAAAGTTTTCCCCATGATAAAAGTTAGGATGCCACGATTATATAACACGGCTGCAAAAAAAAATCCCCCCTGCGTCATCATCAGGAGGGAATGCGCTTTCTTTCTTTCACCAGCTGAGGCCGAGATCTCTCAGTGCGCTTTGAGCGTCTTCGTTTCCGTTCTGCGCGGATTTGCGCCACCATTTCACGGCCTCGTCATAGTCCTGCTTCACGCCGTAGCCGTTGCGGTACATGAAGCCGACGTTGTACTGCCCCCAGTGGTTGCCGTTGTCAGCCGCTAGCCTGTACCACCTGAGGGCTTCTGTGTCATTTCGCGTTACTCCTCTTCCGTTGCGGTACATGAGGCCTATCTTGTTCTGCGCCGCCCCAAGGTTCTGGTCCGCGGCCTTCCTGTACCACCTGAGGGCTTCAGCGTAATCCTTTTTCACTCCCTCGCCGTCCTCGTACATTGTGCCCAGGTTGTACTGCCCCCACGCGCTTCCGTTCTCCGCGGCTTTTCTGTACCATCTCACGGCCTCGGCGAAATTCTTGGTCACGCCCTTTCCGTCATAGTAGAGGACTCCCAGGTGGTTCTGCGCGCTGGCGTAATCCTGGTTGGCGGCCATCCTGTACCATCTCGCGGCCTCGAAGTAGTCCTGCTTGACCCCGTTTCCGTTGGCGTACATGAGGCCCATGTTGTCCTGCCCTTCCGGGCTGCCCTGGTCTGCGGCTTTCCTGTACCACTTGATGGCCTCGAAGTAATCCTGCTTGACCCCGTAGCCGTGATAGTACATGTCTCCCAAGCTGTTCTGGCCCCGTATGTGTCCTTGGTCAGCGGCCTTCCTGTACCATTTGACGGCCTCGAAATAATCCTTGTCGACACCTGAGCCGCGCTCATACATGTAGCCTAGGTTCCCCTGCGCTGTGGCATAGCCTTTATCTGCGGCCTTGCGGTAAAGCTCCGCGGCCTTCCTGGGATTTCTGGTTACCCCCTGCCCGAACTCGTACATTATGCCCATGTTGTTGTCAGCGGCCGGGACTCCGTTCTGCGAGGCCTTGAGATACCACTTCATGGCTTCCTTGTAGTTCTGTTTCACGCCGTCTCCGTCCTGATACATTCTTCCGAGCTCAAATTGTGCCTGAGCGTCCCCCCTCTGGGCTTTGCGCTGTGTTTCCTTGAAGCTGGCGGCTGACACAGGGAGGGCTGACAGAACGAGAACGATTAACACCGACAATGCTAGAATCTTTGCGAGATTCCTACGCATGACTACACGACACCTCCGGGAAAATTTTTTTGGATGAAATAATTATATATGCACACTGTGAATTATTCTTGCCTTGAAGGCGAAAAGGGGTATGGATGATGAAATATTATGTTTCTGTACTGATGGCCTGCCTTATGCTGTGCGGGGGGGCTTCCGCTGAGACGAGGGCGCGCTTCCTGTTCATCGGGGACATCATGGTTCACGACCAGCAGCTTGACGCGGCAAGGAAGAAGGACGGGACTTATGATTTCTCGCCGTCGTTCAGGAGAGTGAAGCCTCTGTTTGAGGGAGCGTTCCTTGTCGGCAACCTTGAGACAGTTTTCGCCGGGACAGGCAAGAAGCTCCGTTACGCCGGTTTTCCCTTCTTCAACACGCCGGATGTCTTCACGGAGAATCTTTCGGGGGATTTAGGGGTTGACCTTCTGACTCTCGCCAACAACCACATCTTCGACCGCGGGGCATCAGGAGCAAGACGCACAGCCCAAGTCCTCACGTCAGCCGACATCCCTCACATAGGACTCGGCCTCGACGACATTCCATCGAACGACGCAATTCTTCTCATCAACAACGGAATACGCGCCGCCTTCATCAATCACACTTACGGAAGCAACGAGCGGCCGAAAAGCTCCGACGTTCACCTGAACATAATATCAGACACCGACATTGCCGCAAGCATGGCCCGCGCAAGGAGCCTCAGCCCCGACGTGATAATCGCCCTCTTACACTGGGGCAATGAGTACCACTACCAGCCCAACGTCCACCAGAAGAAAGCCGCTGATGCCGCGTTCCGTGAGGGGGCAACGCTGATTGTTGGGACGCATCCGCATGTGCTCCAGCCCGTTGACGTGATGGTGTCGGGCGACAATGTGAGGGCGGTTGCGTGGTCGCTGGGAAATTTCGTGTCGTTCCAGAGGACAAGGCCGCGTGAAAGGAGCATGATACTTTCCGCCGAGTTCGTGAAGGATGACGCTGGCACGAGGCTCGCGAGTCTTGGGATTGCTCCGCTGTATGTCGTTGCGCCAGGCTCAAAGAGGACTGAAGTAACCTACGCGGGAAGCAGTGAGTCTCTGATTGAGTCGCTGGATTTTGACGGCCTCAGCAAATCTCAGGTGAACAACTTGCGGGGGATTGGCCGTTCTGTGAATGAGTTTCTCGGAGTCCAGAAGGTTACGGACGATTACGGCTTCAATATTTTGTGGCGTGAGGAAAGCCCCGACATTCTCCCGAAAAGCAGGAGGAAAGCCCCGCTGTAATATAATATGCACATCCACAACATACACACAAAACAGGAGGCATGAATGACGAAATGCCAGGCGGAATTTACGGATGCATGTCGCTAATCTCCAAGCGCATAACGGACAACAAGGACTTTCTCACGGAGCTTGACCGGGAAATCGGCGACTCAGATCACGGCATCAACATGGCACGGGGCTTCGCGGCTGTAATGGAGAAGTTATCCCCCGAAGACACCGACATAGGCGCGGCACTCAAGAAGGCAGGAATGACTCTCCTGTCGAAAGTCGGCGGGGCTTCCGGGCCATTGTATGGTACTGCCTACATGGAGGCCGGGAAAATCACAGCAGGCAAAACCGAGCTTACCCCCTCAGACATGAAGGCTGTACTTGACGCGGCAATAGCGGGAATCCAGAAGCGCGGCAAGGCAGTACGCGGGGAAAAGACAATGCTCGATGCGATAATCCCTGCGGCAGAAACTTTCAGCGCAAAAATTTCTGAGGGCGCGGACATGATTTCGGCGTTGGAGGCGGCGTGTGAGTCAGCGCGTGAAGGAGTCGAGTACACCAAGACCATAATCGCCACGAAAGGCCGGGCAAGCTATCTCGGCGAGCGCAGCATAGGCCATCAGGACCCGGGCGCGACTTCGGCCATGATTACGCTTGAGGCCATCCGGGATTATTACAGGGGGGCGTAACATGGTCGGAATAGTGATAGTGTCTCACAGCTGGAAGATTGCCGAGGGTGTCTGCGACCTTGCCCGCGAAATGGCACAGGGACTCGACGCTATAATCCCGGCAGGAGGGCTTGAGGACGGCTCAACAGGCACTGACGCGCAGAGGATAGCGGACGCGATTGCTGAGGCTGACTCAGGGGACGGGGTTGTGATTCTTGCTGACATTGGGAGCGCGATAATGAGTGCTGAGACTGCTATTGAGCTTCTTGAGGACGAGGGCCGGGAAATCAACGCAGTAATTGCTGACGCTCCTATTGTCGAGGGCGCAATATGCGCGGTTGTCGAGGCGGCTGGCGGAAGCAGTGTTGACGACGTGCTCAGAGTAGCGGAAGAGTCGCGTGAAGCGAGCAAACTTTAAGGAGGAATAATCATGAAGAAGTTAATCAACGGCGTGGAAGATATTGTTGACGAGATGCTTGACGGAATGACTGCGGCATATCCCCAGTACGTGAAGAGGCTTGAGGGCTTCAACGTCCTTGTACGTGCTGGCGGAAATCCGGGAAAAGTCGCGTTAGTGTCAGGCGGCGGTTCTGGTCATGAGCCATCACACGGGGGCTTTGTCGGGCGGGGAATGCTTGACGGTGCTGTTGCGGGCGAAGTGTTCACGTCCCCGACACCCGATCAGGTCTACGAGGCTGTGAAGGCAGTCAACGGCGGAAAAGGAGTCCTCCTCATCATCAAGAACTACACGGGCGATGTGATGAATTTCGAGATGGCTGAAGAGATGGCGGCTGACGAGGGCATCACGGTTGACCATGTTGTTGTTGCTGACGATGTGGCGGTGCAGAACTCGACGTGGACGACAGGAAGGCGCGGGATTGCCGGGACGGTTCTGGTACACAAAATCGCGGGGGCATGTGCTGAATCCGGGGCGGAGCTTGCTGACGTGAAGAGAGTCGCGGAAAAGGTCATCGCAAACGTGCGCTCAATGGGTATGGCCGTCAACGCCTGCACAGTCCCTGCGGCGGGGAAACCGAGCTTTGAGCTTGCGGATGACGAAATCGAGATTGGCATCGGCATTCACGGCGAGCCCGGAACTCACCGTGAGAAGATTTCCAGCGTCAACGAGATTGCGGACAAGCTGCTTGAGAAGATATTTGCCGAGGGGATATACGCGGCTGGTGATGAGGTTGCTGTTCTGGTGAACGGTATGGGCGGGACTCCGCTGATGGAGCTTCTTGTTGCTAACAAGCACGTGAAGGAAGTCGTCGAGAGCCGTGGGCTGAAGGTTGCGCGGACGATTGTCGGTAACTACATGACCTCGCTCGACATGGAGGGCTTCTCGGTTACCCTGCTGAAGCTGGATGACGAGCTGAAGGGATTCCTGAATGCTCCTGCGGACACTCCCGCGTTCGTCCAGTTCTAGGGAATGAGGTTGCCCCCTCTCTGCAACATTGGGAGGGGGATTCTTCTTGCTATTGCCTCTCGTTCCCCCCGCGAACCCGGCATATCACCTGCGTAACCGCCCCCATCGGGCAGAACGCGCACCACGTCCTAGGACGGTACAACGCCATCACAGCCAGCCCTATAAGCGCGCTCGTCAGCATGAGGCTGTACAGCCCGTAAGCGAACTGAACCGCCCAGTCCGGGACAATCCCCGCGACATTCGCCCAGCCCCAAGGAACACGGAACACCCACAACAGTTTGACCGTCTCACTCACCGGCCTTGCGCCCCCGAAAACGAGCCATGACTGCCAGCACACATTCGCGAACATGGCCATGAAGAACACGAGGAATGCATACCTGAACCACGACGACCGCATCCATCCCGGAGCGAGCTTCCCCCGCGAGCACCTGAGCTTTCCCGGCAGGTACGCGAAGAGCTGGCTCCGTCCGCAGAGATGGTTGCAGAAGTACTTATTGCCCCCGAAAACCGCGAACATCAACGGGAGCATGAAGTCAATCATCCCCAGCCACGCAAAAAGTATGTTGAACATCCCCAGCGCGAAATACACGATCGGCCACACCCACAAGAAATCCCGCCAGGTCTTACGCCTCATCCGTCATCACCTCAATCACCCCGGCCGGGCAGGTTCGTGCGCAAAGCCCGCAGCCCACGCATAATTTCCTGTCGACAACAGCGTACATTCCCCGCCAGATTGTTACTGCCCCTCTCGGACAGACATTCATACACGCCCCGCATGATACGCAGGATTTTGTGTTGACCTGAGCAAATCTCTTCGCCAAAATTACCCCTCCTCTGAGTAAATTATACAGGTTGACGAAATCACCAACGGCAAATATACTTTGCGCCAAAATCCCAGCTGGCAGTGAGGTATTATTATCAGGTGCTAAAAGATAAGCCCGCAAGAAAATTACGGCAGGACGTTCTGGCCAAGATACTGGAATCAAATCCCATGATTACGGACAACGAGCTTGCTTCACGCCTTGAGGTCAGCGTCTCGACCGTGAGGCTTGACCGCGCATTAATGGGAGTCCCGGAACTACGCGAGCGCATCCGGTCAATGGCACAGGACGCAATGAGCCGCCTAAAGTCCCTGAGACCGTCGGAAGTCATCGGCGACCTTCTTGAGCTTGAGCCGGACAAATGGGCGTTGTCTGTGCTGAGAACCGCCAAGGATATGGCCTTCAGGTTCACCGACATAGTCAGCGACAATTACGTTTACGCTCAGGCTGGCTCAATCGCTGTTGCCGCCATCAACGCCGCGAGCGCGATAATAGCGTCAATGCGGGGGCAGTACAGCGGCCATGCCCACGTGGGTGATGTTCTCATTGCGAGGGCAAAAGTAGGCGTGAACCATGACGGCAGAAAGATCGTCAGCGTCCGGACAAAAGCAGGAGACCGTGAAATCTTCGTGGGACGCTTCATCATCGAGGTGATAGAACATTGAGCGGCAAAATCACAATAGCCCTTGACGCTATGGGAGGAGACAACGCACCCGCCGAAATCTGCAAGGGAGCTTACGAGGCCTGCACACAGTATGACGACATAGAGATTGTGCTGACTGGAGACACCGAGCGCATAAAGTCATGTCTCACGGAGCATCCACGCATACACATCCAGCACGCGACGGAAATCATTGACCCCGACGAGCACCCCGCCAACGCCATCCGCAAGAAGAAAGACTCAAGCCTCCGCGTGGCTATGGAGATGGTCAGGCGAGGAGACGCACAGGGACTCATCAGCGCAGGCAGCACGGGAGCAATCGTAGCGGGAGGAGTTCTTGTTGTTGGACGTATTGAGGGTATTGACCGCCCGGCATTGGGAGTCCCGATTCCGTCAACAGGAAACGTAACATTCATGCTTGACGTTGGGGCAACAGTCAGGTGCAAGCCGGAGAATTTGCTGCAGTTCGCGCTTATGGGGAGCGTGTATTCACGGAAGATACTCGGAGTCGACAGCCCCCGCGTGAAAATTCTCTCCAACGGAAGCGAGGACATCAAGGGCGATGACACTGTGCTTGCGGCGCGTGAACTCATCGAGAAGCAGGGCAGTATGAATTTCGGCGGCTACATTGAGGGCAACGAGGTATTTTTCGGGAAGGCTGATGTTGTTGTTTGCGACGGCTTCAACGGGAATATTGCGCTCAAACTCGGCGAGGGGCTGATACAGGGCTTGAAGTCAATGCTGACGGAGGAAATCAAGAAATCCTTCATGGCCAAAGCCGGAATATTGCTCCTTGCTCCTACAGTCAAGAAATTGCTTGCACGTTTCAGCTACGAGAAATACGGCGGGACTCCGCTGCTTGGGGTGAAGGGGGCTGTGCTTAAGGCTCACGGGCGCTCGAAGTCCCCGGCAATAGTCAGCGCGATTTCAGCCGCAAGGAAATTCATAGCAGAAGACGGAACATCACAGATTAACCGCGAAATATAGACAGCAGTAACACACAGAGGTGAAAGAATGGTACAGACACAAGACAAGTCAGCAACACAAGGCACGTCAACAGCACAAGCCAGCGCAGAGACACCCGCCCGCCCGTCAACACAAGACAAGTCAACAGCGCAAGACAGCTCAACAGCACAGGCCAGCGCAAAGACACCCGGCCATGCGTGGACAATAGCCAGCCTCAAGCGCGAGGACAACAGGATATGTCGGCTGCTAGGCACGGAATACCCAATCATACAGGGCGGAATGGCATGGGTAGCGAACGCCGAATTAGCCTCAGCCGTCAGCAACGCAGGAGGACTCGGAATAATCGCCGCCGCCGCAACTCCCCCCGACATCCTCGAACAGGAAATCCTCAAGGCAAAATCCCTCCTCAAGCCGGGAAAACCCTTCGGCCTCAACATCATGCTCATGTCCCCGACAGCAGAAGCCGCCCTCGAAGTTGCCGTGAAGCACAAAGTCCCGGTTGTAACGACAGGAGCAGGCAGCCCCGGTAAATTCCTCGAACGCCTCAAGCCCCTAGGAACAATCGTTATCCCCGTTGTAGCGTCAGTAACTCAGGCCCGGCGCGTCGAAAAGCAGGGAGCTGATGCAGTCATCGCTGAGGGAATGGAGGCAGGCGGTCATATCGGCGAGCTTACGACAATGGTACTCACTCCGCAGATCTCGCAGGCCGTCAAGATTCCAGTCGTTTGCGCCGGGGGTGTTGCTGACGGACGGGGAATCGTCGCCGCATTCGCTCTTGGTGCTGAGGGAGTGCAGGTAGGGACTCGCTTCATCTGCTGTGAGGAATGCACCGTTCACCCCAACTACAAGAAGGCAGTGATCGATGCCCGCGACAGGTCAACAGCTATCACAGGTCAGAGTCTCGGTCATCCCGTAAGGTGTCTGCGCAACAAGCTCACGGCAGAATTTGAGCGTCTCGAACACGACAACGCCCCCGCGTCAGAGATTGAGGCACTCGGAACGGGCAAGCTCAGGGCGGCGGTTGTTGACGGCGACACTGAATGGGGCTCGCTCATGTCGGGTCAGTCGGCGGCGATGGTCAACGACATTCTTCCGGCAAGGGACATAATCACCCGGATGTTCTCGGAGGCTGAAGCGATTCTTGCGGGGGTGAGGGCATGAGCTGCGCGTTAGTTTTTCCCGGCCAGGGCTCGCAGTCCGTTGGAATGGGGCGCGAGCTGTACGAGGCTTTTCCGTCAGCAAAAAACGTATTCGATGAAGCCGATGATGCTTTGTCCGAACACTTGAGCCGACTCATCTTCGAGGGTAATGCTAATGAGCTGACCCTCACGAGGAACGCACAGCCCGCAATTATGACCGTGAGCATCGCCGCGCTTCGTGTGCTTACTGGTGAGATGGGCGCGGAGATTTCACCATCATTCATGGCCGGGCACAGTCTCGGTGAGTACACTGCGCTGACAGCCGCGGGGGTAATCCCGTTTGCTGACGCTGTGAGGCTCGTGCGCAACCGCGGGGCTTTCATGCAGGAAGCAGTACCGGAAGGAGTCGGAGGAATGGCGGCACTTGTCGGAGCGAGCCATGATGACGCGGAGAAGCTCTGTGAGTCAGTCGCCCCGAATGGTGAAGTCAGCCCTGCGAACTTCAACTGTCCCGGCCAGGTCGTTATCTCAGGGTTGACGGAGTTTGTTGACGCGGCAATCTCTCAGGCAAAATCCTTCGGCATAAAACGCGCCGTGAAGCTCTCTGTCAGCGCGCCCTTCCACAGCCAGTACATGAAGCCCGCCGCCGAGAAGTTACGCTCCGAGTTCGCAAAAATCACGTGGCATGACGCAAATTATGACATCATCGCCAACGTTGACGCAAAGCCAGTGAGAGCCGCGAGCGATATTCAGGCCAGACTCTACGCACAGACGTTCAGCCCGGTTTTGTGGGAGGACAGTGTTGCGTTCATGGCCGACTCAGGTGTCGAGGCTTTCTACGAGATCGGGCCGGGTGAAGTGCTGTCAGGCCTCATCAAGAAATGCCGCAAGGGACTCGCCCTCATGTCAGCAGGAACTCCCGGAAAGCTCGAAGCCCTGCGCGAAAAGTTAGGAGGCTGACCCATGCTCGCACTAATCACAGGAGCCGCAAAAGGCATAGGACGCGCAATCACCCTTCAGCTCGCTCATGACGGGTTCGACGTTGCCATCAATTACGCGCACAGCGAGGAGGCCGCAATGTCTCTCAGGGATGAAGTGATGACTCTCTGCGTGAAGGCTGAAATTTTCCGGGCTGACGTGAGCGTCCAAGAGGAAGCCGCGAAAATGTTTGCTGACGTTAAGGCATCATTCGGCGAAAATATTTCTGTCCTCGTCAACAACGCCGGAATCACCCGTGATACCCTCCTCATGAGGATGAAGGCTGAGGACTGGCTCGCGGTCATCAACACGAATCTCAACGCCGCCTTCTACTGCTCACAGCTCGCGGTCAAGGACATGGCAAAAGCCCGCTACGGTCGAATCATCAGCATATCCTCAGTCGTTGGCCTCGTGGGGAACGCCGGGCAGTGCAACTATTCCGCGTCAAAAGCTGGTATAATCGGCCTCACGAAATCCATCGCAAGAGAATACGCAGGCAGGGGCATAACCGCCAACGCGATAGCTCCGGGCTTTATCGATACGGGGATGACTGGTATACTGAAGCCGGAAGTGAAGGAAGGCATCCTCAAGTCCATACCTGCCGGGCGCATCGGTGAGCCGGAAGAAGTGGCAAGAGCCGTGTCATTCTTCGCTTCAGAGAAGAGCGCATACATCACAGGACAGACCCTCGCAGTTGACGGGGGAATGACAATGATTTAGTATCATGCACAGTGAAATTATCCCTTGAAGGAGGTGAAGTAACATGACGAAAGAAGAAGCAGTGGCGAAGCTCAAAGCAATAGTGTCAGACCGCCTTGACGTTGAGGCCGACCAGGTTACGCCGGAGAAGTCGTTTGTTGAGGACCTCGGAGCAGACTCGCTTGACATCGTGGAGCTTATCATGGGAATCGAGGAAGAGTTCGACATCGAGATTCCTGACGAGGACGCGGAGAAGCTCACATCAGTAGGCGAGGCAATGAATTACACGCTGGGCAAAATCGGCGTGGAAGACTAAGAAGGCGTTGTACAGAAAATGCCATTTGACGGGGGATAGTCCGGCTTGCTGGTTCTGTCCCCCTGTTTCATATACAGGAGCGTGATTTCACTTGACACACAAGAAACGCAGAGTAGTGGTAACAGGATTAGGCCCGGTGAGTCCGATTGCGGCTGGGAAAAATGACTACTGGCAGGCACTCCGTGAAGGGAGGAACGGAATACACAGCATAACGACGTTCGACCTTGGGGACTGCCCCGTAACATTCGGCGCGGAAATCCGGGACTTTGACCCCTCAGTCTACATGCCGGGAAAAGAAGCCAAGCGCTCGGACCGGGCAATACAGTTCGCAGTAGCCGCCGCAAAATTGGCGGTTGAGGACTCAGGCTTGGACGTGAAGACAGTCGACCCCTATAGGCTGGGAGTGTACATAGGAACAGGCCAGGGCGGAATAGAGACCTCGTTCAACAACTTCCGCACGATGCTGGAAAAGGGCTCAAGACGAGTCAGCCCCTACTTCATCCCCATGATGATAAGCAACATGTCAACCGCCTACGTGGCAATCGTTCTCGGCGCAAAAGGCCCGAATCTTTGTGTTGTTACGGCATGTGCTACCTCCCTTCACTCAATGGGCGAGGCATATCACACAATCATCCGGGACGACGCTGACGTGATTATAGCGGGCGGGACTGAGGCGGCTTTACGCACGATAGCGATTGCTGGCTTCGCGTCAATGAAGGCGTTATCCACCCGCAACGATGACCCGGAACACGCATCGAGACCGTTCGACCTCAACAGGGACGGCTTCGTCATGGGCGAGGGAGCCGGGGTTGTCGTCCTTGAGGAGCTGGAACACGCATTAGCACGGGGAGCGCACATTTACGCTGAGTTCACGGGCTACGGGACTTCATGCGACGCAGGCCACATCACAGCACCAGACCCGGAGGCAAAAGGAGCAGCCTACGCAACAGAGCGCGCAATCACAATGTCAGGCTGGGACAAGTCTCAGGTCGACTACATCAACGCTCACGGGACATCTACAGGCCTCAACGACAAGATGGAGGCAGGGATGATCAACCGCGTTTTTGGCGACAGGGCAAAGGACATCACAGTAACGTCAACAAAATCCATGATTGGGCATTGCTTGGGGGCGGCAGGAGGGCTTGAGGTCATCGCGTCAATGCAGGCCATCGAGGAAGGCTACATTCACCCAACGCTGAACTACGAGACTCCTGACCCGGATTGTGATATTACGCTGTCGGCAGGGGCAGGCGTGAACAGGAAGGTGGACAGGCTGCTTGTGAACAGCTTCGGTTTCGGCGGGCACAACGGAGTCCTCGCGTTTGAGAAATATGGCATCAGTGATTGACCTTGAGGCGTTAATCAACAAACAGCGTCTCGACGAACACGAAATCAAGTTCCTTGAGGAAGGTATAGGCTACACGTTCGAGGACAAGATGCTGCTTGAGGAGTCATTGTGTCATTCGTCGTTCGCAAAAGAATACGGCCTCAGCTACAACAATGAGAGGCTGGAATTTCTCGGCGATTCTGTGCTGGAGTTCATCGTAACACGCACGCTGTTCCGCAATTATCCTGACGCTAACGAGGGCGAACTGACACAGATGCGGGCGGGGCTCGTGAAGACCGACTCACTGTTCAGGAAGGCAGAGGCTCTCAGAATCCCCTACATAGTCCTTCACGGCCACACAATGAAGACCGGCGACCTCCCGAAATCCGTAACAGCAGACGCACTCGAAGCGGTAATCGGGGCTGTGTGCCTTGACGGGGGAATGAGCGCGGCGGAACGTGTCGTGAAGAAACTTTTTCTCAGCAACGCCGAAGAGCTCCTGACCGAGCGCGACCCCAAGACCGCCCTCCAGCTCTGGCTTCAGGCAAGGGCGATGCCGCTACCGAAGTATGAGCTGCTCAAGACAGAAGGCCCGTCCCACGCCCCTACGTTCACGGTCAGGCTGTACATGAACGGCTTCGAGCATGTCGAGACGGGGAAGTCCCGGAAAAAGGCTGAGGCGAAAGTAGCGGCTCTTATGCTGGAAGACTTGAAGGCGAAATTTGGCGCGTAAGATTCTCACCGTAACAATCATAATATTCTGGCTGACCGGGGCAGGCGTTTCTCCGGCTGATGACAAGCTCAATGTCGCTGTCACTCATCCGTGGCTTGCCCTTCTCGCTTCATTCATCGGCGGCCCGGAAGTCAACGTTATACCCCTCCGAATCTGGAACGCAAACGGCGATCTTGTCATGGCCGAACGCGGGCGGACTCTCCGCGAGCTCCCGGACGGCGCGAAAATCATTGCCCTCGACGCGGACGACGCTCAGTCAGCAGGCATAAAGTCCCCCGGAAAATTCACCATGAAGTACCTATATTCCCCCTTCCCAGTCAGCACAAGCTCACTCTATGACCCGTCTGTGATTCCGTTCGTGGCACAAAGAGTCCTCACTGCGTTGTCGGAATGGGACGCTCAGAATTACCCGTACTACCAGCGGAGGCTTGCAGAGTTCCAAGCGAGACTGTCCAGCTCGATACTTGTCGGGCAGGTTCTGAAGGACACGAATATTGCGGACTTCAGCGGGTCATCGGGGATACTGCTTCAGGCGGCGGGGTGCAGGGTTGAGCGTCCTGACGGGCTGGAGCGGTGGCAGAAGGGGAATTTTGCGGGGCTCCGTGAGTATCTTGACGAGGCAAGAGGACGGGGGACAGCAATTGTGATTGATGACGACACCCCGGCGGTTCTGAGGCGTTACCTGAACGGGAGGGCTGACGTGTACAAGTGGGAGCGTCCGAGCCTTGAGACCGATTACCCTTCATTCCTTCACGAGCAGTACATATCGCTGTGGCAGAAGATAATAGCCCGCCCCCTGCCCGGACGCAAACGCTAGCTGTCCAGACTCACCGCTACGGTCTCAGTCAGCCTCCTTTGAGCGCAGGCAACATTCACTTCATCTTCAAGCTCACCGATTCCAACACAGCACACGATAACTTCACTCTCACTTATCCCGAAAACATGTCTTATCAAGGCCTGTTTTGCGAAACCCGAGCGAAGGCACTGGAACAAGCATGACCCCAGTCCGTGGGCGTGTATCGACATCACGAGGTAGCCGAGAAAGATCCCGCCGTTGACGTATTCCTGATCGTCAAGCTCCGCCGGGCTGAACAGTGCCCTGTCGCACGTTACTATGAGGCAGTCATGAACTCCCGGAGCTACGAATCCATCCGCGCCTAACTTGATGATTTCGGCGATTTTCCCCCTGTCCTCAGAGTAGTACACCCTGAAGGGCTGGCGGTTGCAGGCGGAAGGGCAGTACAGGGCATCCCTCACGATCTCGCGGATGACCGGGCCGGGAATGACCTTGTCGCGGAACTTCCTGACAGAATGCCGGGATGACACGAAGGCGTTGAAGTCGAAGTTTGCGTGTGAGAGGATTTCTGCTGACGGGACAACCTCGGCTCCTCCCCTGTAATCCTGCGCGGGGATGTTATGCCGGGACACGAGGGCTCCGAGCTGTGATTTCTCGTCCTCATGGCCGGGAAGAGTTGCGAGGGCTGACCTGATTATTGCCGCGCTTACTGCGACTGTGTAGTCATCCGGCGGGAGTCCCATGTCGAGCAGGCGGGCTATATTGCTGATGAGTTCGGGGTATTTTACGGCGGAAAGGTACTTCATGTTGCTGACTGCCAGGGCTTTCTCCAGCATGTGGACGGAAATTAGCTGCCTGACGTTGAGGCTGTCCCGTGTGATGTCAGCGGCGGGCGCACCCGATGAATACCATGCGGCTCTGGCGGCACTGAGGGAGGACTTTAGGCGGCGGACTCTTGCGGTGTTCTTCTCGCCGAGCAATGACTTGATGAGTTCCTTCACCATTGCCCGGCCTCCTTCAAGTCAGCCAGAAAAAGGGAACAGTTCAGGCGATGTGCGATGTGCGATGTGCGATGTGCGATGTGCGATTGTACACGGCCATGATTCTTGTGTCAAGCTCCTTTCTTGTGATTAGCGGCGGAAATTAAAGCCTCATTCTCCGGGCATCCCGCCCCTGCCCGTCAAAGCATAATACATCCTGCGGAGAAATCCTGCCCTTCTCAGCTCAAACTTCAGCATGAAATACGGCATCCTCACCAGGACTTCCGGCATGTACCCCGAAGCCTTCAGTATCGTGAAATGCACCCTCATCCTGTACGCCACGCCCTCCTTATGCCCCGTGAACTGCCTCATGTGAAGCTCAAGCAGCCTCAGATAGCTCCTCTTCGCGGACTTAGCGTTAGACAGGGAGGACAGCTTGCCGAGTATGGCGTTGTCAGTCCTCACGCGCTCCGCAAGGTTCTCCATCCTCCTCTTCATCCATTCAGACAAACGCGAACGGCCAAGCGTGTTGCTGTCAGGATGCTTGCGGTATACCCCCACAATTCCGGGCATTATGTGGACATCCCCGTGAAGTGCCATCCATATATACGTCTCTGTGTCAAATATCATCATGTCATCGGGCAGGCAATGCCTCATGATTTCGCCGTCAAACACAGCAGGAAAAAGGGACGTGGGCTTGAGATATTCACGGTCATGCTTAAGGGCGAACTCGACACCGCTCAATCTTCCTAGCTTGCCGGGACTGTGGGGGGTAATTCTGCCCGTCTCAGTCTCCAAGATTTCACCGTCAGCACAGACAAACGCAAGAGGCTTCTCACTGTCAGCAAAAATCTTCAGAGCGTCGGCGAAAAATTCCCGGTCAGTGTAATAATCATCGTCATCAATGAACGTGATATAACGTCCACGCGCCTGGCTGAGGCCGAATTTCCTGCTCATCTCCGGGCCGCTATTATGTTCGTTCCTGAAGTAGCGCACAGGCTCATCCGGGATGCTCCGCACATAGTCTTCCGTGCCGTCCGTTGATACGTCATCCACAACGATAACTTCCAGGGATGCCTGGGACTGGGCTAGCACGCTCGATATTGTCTCGGCGAGCATGTCCTTGCGGTTGAACGTGGGGATTATCACAGACTGAAGGGGAGTCCCGGCCATGACCTATATAGTCTCCTCCAGAATCCCGACGGCATTCCTCACGCAGTCATCACATGAGCAAAGCACCTTCCCTGTTCCGACTCCCTTGATGTCCCGGCAGATTGACCCCCCGCACTTCTCCGTGAACTTCCTGTGAAGCTCCTTCGCGTCATTGCGTATGGGACTGCCCTTGTACTTCACGAGGCCTAATATCATTTCTGCCCCGCACAATGCCCCGCATGTCCCTTCCATTCCTCCCATGCCCAAGCCGAAGCCCGCACCGATCCTCCGCAATACGTCCGCGCTGACTCCCGCCTCGTCAGCAAACACGCACGCCACAGCCTGGCAGCAGTTATAGTGAGCATCGCCCGGCCTGTTCTTAAGCTCTACAGCCTGTTCCTTCTTCGTCATAATTTCTTGCCCCTCTGTGTGGATTGTTGGCCGTAATTGTATCATGCCCCTGTGCTAGAATACCCGGCATATCCACAAAGGAGGCGCGGAAATTGCCCAGCTATGATTATGATGATGCCCGTGAAACTGCCGGCTACATTCGCGGAATAATCCCCTTCACGCCCAAGACCGCCATAGTAGCAGGATCAGGGCTCGCCGACATTGCCGACATGGTCGAGAATCCCATCACACTTTACGCGAAGGACATACCCAACTGGCCCGGCTCGACAGCTCCCGGCCATGCAGGAAGGATTATCGCCGGGACGATTCACGGAAGGCACGTGATATTCCTTCAGGGGCGCGTGCATTACTACGAGGGCTACAGCATGAAGGCCGTAACATTCCCGGTTCGTGTACTCGGAATGCTCGGCGTGAAAGAATACATAGCCACCAACGCATCAGGCGCAATAAACACCTCATACACTCCCGGCGAAATCGTAGCCATAACCGACCACATCAACCTCATGGGAAGCAGCCCCCTGATCGGCCCGAACGACTCGCGCTGGAACGAACGTTTCCCGGATATGACTCATGCTTACGACCGGGAAATGCTGGAATTTTTCGCGGGCTTGGGACTGAAGCAGGGAGTTTACGCCGCAATGCACGGGCCGTCTTTCGAGACTCCCGCCGAAGTGAGGATGCTGCGGATGCTTGGGGCTGACCTCGTGGGGATGTCCACAGTCCCGGAAGTCATCACCGCCCACGCTATGGGGATGAGGGTAGCCGGGCTGTCGTGCGCCGCTAACTTGGCCGCGGGGATCGACCCTGAGCACAGGCTGACGGGGCAGGAAGTCCTCGAAGTCGTCAGCGAGGCCGCAATACGCACTGCCGGAATCATCACGGCGTTGATCGACAGGCTTAACCGCGGGGAAATGTGATATATTTCTGCGGAACAAGAAATCCCACATCAAGGAGAAACTCTATATGCGCAGACTGAAATCATCCCTCATAATCACAGCCATCATTGCAATCATGGCCGCGCCTTCATACGCCTCATCATGGGTGAATTTCCCCACAAGCTGGGACATAGGGCAGGCCTTCGCCGTGTCATTAACATCAACCGCCGACTACTCATCGCCTACAGTAACATGGATGAACAGAAGCATAGCCCTCAACGTCGAGCCGGGAGGAGCGGGGAAAATATCTTACGGGCTGTTAGGGTCAGACGTTCGCAACATCAAGCCGGGAAGCTACAAGATACTATTCGAGTTCATACAGGGCGGGAAAAAGTACAAGGCCTCCGGGAATATCTACCTGCGCGCCAAGCAGTACCCAAAAGAAGAGCTCAAGGTGAATCCGAAAATGGTCAACCCTCCCAAGAAGGAACTATCACGAATCCAGAACGAGTCCAAGCTCATAGGCACAGCACTACGCACAATGACAGCGTCAAGAAGATGGACGACTCCCCCTCAGCCCCCGTTAGCGTCAATCACCCTAACGAGCAATTACGGCAAGCAGAGAATCTACAACGGACAGCCCCGCGCAGGACACAACGGAGCTGACATCAGGGCGGTAACAGGAACGGACGTACGCGCGCCGTTCGCAGGGACGGTTGTCTTGACTGGCTTCCACTATTACGCGGGCGGAAGCGTCTACATCGACTCAGGCAACGGGGTAATCACGGTGTTCTTCCACCTGAGCAAGATACTCGTGAAGAAGGGCGACAAGGTCAGCAAAGGCCAGGTAGTCGCAAAGTCAGGCGCAACCGGGAGAGTTACAGGGCCTCACCTTCATTACAGCCTTGTTCTAGGCGGTCAGTTCGTCGACCCAATCCCGTTGTTGTCGACAAGCATAACCCAGATGCTGAAACGCGGGAATACCCGGCAGGTGAACTAGGAGGCATGAAGGATATGAGGAATGTTTACGGGCTGATACTGAGCGGAGGAAGCGGGACTCGTCTTTGGCCGTTGTCGCGGGAAAATTTCCCCAAGCAGTTTATCACTCTTTACGGCGACAAGACATTATTGCAGGCTACAATTCTGCGGATGATGAGCATGATACCGCTTGAGTTCCTCCGGGTAATATCGGGTGCTAGGTGGCATGACCTAGTTATGACTCAGGCGGGCGAGATTGCAGGTGTCGAGAATCTCCCGGAAGGCTTCGTGATTGAGGAGCCCTGCGCGAGGGGTACAGCTCCTGCGATTATGCTTGCGGCTGATGACCTGATGAGGCGGGGCGCGGGGATGGATGACGTGATGATTGTCGTGCCTAGTGATGCGTTCATCCGTAACACGCGGGCGTTCACCGGCTCACTGAAGGCGGGAATTGCGGCGGCTGATGACGGGTATATTGCCACGCTGGGAATCGCTCCCGTTAGGCCTGAGACTGGATTCGGGTATATCAGGAAGGGCCGGGAGATTCGCGGGGGGTATTATGAGGCTGAAGCGTTCGTTGAGAAGCCTGACTTGAGGACAGCGGAAGAGTATCTTGCTTACGGAAATTATCTCTGGAACGGGGGAATATTCATCTTCACGCCGAGGAGTCTTTTGCGTGAGCTTGAGCGGGCTGACGGTGAACTTTTCGCGGCCATGAAGGGGGACTTGCGGGGGAATTTCGCGGCAGTCAAAAATATTTCGTTCGACAATGCCGTGATGGAGAAGGCGGAACATGTTGCGGTTGTCCCGATGGCCGATTCTGGATGGTCTGATGTCGGCTCGTGGGATGCTCTGCATGATGACGTGATGACCTGCGACGAAAACGGGAATGCTGTTGCGGGGGATGCTGTGATTCTTGGGGGGCATAACTGCTTCGTTCACTCGCCGGGAAAAATGACTGTGCTGAATATGGTTGATGATATTGTTGTGGTTGATACGCCTGACGCATTGTTCATCACGAGGCGGGGAATGTCTCAGGAAGTCAGGCAGGCCGTGAAGTACCTCAAGGATAACGGGATGACGGGGCTTGTATAGCGTGAAAGCTGCCTAAACCTCACAAGCTGATACCCTGATGCGTTGTTCATAACGAGGCGGGGAATGTCAAGGCCGTGAAGTATCTCAAGGATAGCAAGAGGGGCAAGCTGAACATGAGACAAACAATAAGAGCCGCTTCCATTTTCTGGAGTGACTCTTTTTTTTCGCGTAACTGTCAGTTTCTTTGCAGTGAGAAGGTCGTACTATCCTTTCTGAACAGCGACAGCCTCCACAAGCCTTTGAGGTCGAGATTTCGGAATATCAGGTCTCCGCCGTCCCAGCACACCATCTTGATGTCAACAAAACGCGCATAGCTGTAGAAGTCATCTTCATAGGAGAACGTATAATGCTCTCCGTTGCCTACGACAGAGCTTGTGAGTATATCATGCCCCCACTTTCCTTCGCCTGGCAGAGACATATACATACTCACTACCAAACGGTTGCTGTAATTGTAGAACTCGCAGCTTATCAGTTTGGCAGAAGCTGATTCTGCGGCAATCATGGAAAGAATGAAAGCCAACGCGCATAACCCGGAAATCTTGAATCTTCTGGTCATAATATGCCTCTTTTCGCCGTGTATTTTAATTGCCCGTCAATGTGTAAGTAGTGCCGTTTCTGTTGTACAGAGTTTCCCTCCTGACATTCTCCGCCCGGCTGCCTGAAAGATGCAGAATGTTTACTGCACGCCTTCTGCCGCAACCTCACGCAAAACAAGGAAGCCAGAATCTTGGATTAATATGCTGGGATTTTTACTGTGAGAAAATTATGGCATATATCATTGTTATTTTATTGCCAGGCCTCTATATGCATGGCGCGCCGTATTTGACAAAAGATAAAAGCAAGTGTATCTTATCCTTTATCATTGAAAGCCGGAGTGGCGGAATGGCAGACGCAGCGGACTCAAAATCCGCCGGGGGCGACCTCGTAGGAGTTCAAGTCTCCTCTCCGGCACCATCACACAAACATTCAGGGAGAGAAATTCATGCCGAACAAGAAATCAGCGGAACGCCGTGTGCGTATATCCGAGCGCAACAGGCTGTACAATAAGTACTGGACATCAAGGTGCAAGACGGCCGTCAAGAGGGTTCTCGAAGCAGTAGAGTCAGGCGACAAGGACACAGCTACAGCCAGTTTCAACACAGCACAGAGCGTAATAGACAAGGCAGTAGTGAAGGGCGTAATGCACAAGAACACAGCCGCCAGACGCAAAGAACTCATGTCGCGCCGTATGAAGGCAATGAACGCGTAACCAGCGCACGAAATCCCACAGCCTCCGGGCAACACCGGGGGTTGTTTTTTTTTTTGCCCGGAATATGCCCCCCTGCCCTTGAACTTTCCCGCAAGAACGGCGATAATTCTTCCATCCCAACAAGAAAGGAATTGACACGCATTGAGTGAACTCGGTATAATGGCTCACGGCCACTCATTGACCCTTCACACGCGCTAACTTTTCCCAAGTTCTTCCGGCAATTTGCCCTCGCAGTCATGGCACTACTGCTCATGTCCCAATCATCATGGGCATCTGTCAGCTACTTTGACGCGGACGGCAGCGAACAGACCTGCGATGAATACACTTCCGTAGCAAGCGACACAACCTCGTGGACTGACGGAGGCTGGGATGGAGCAGGCATAGGCGGCGGCTATAGTGGCTCAGGCGGAACTACAACCATCAACGGCGGCAATGTTACGGCTAATGGTGGCGAATATGGAGCAGGCATGGGCGGCGGCAAAAACGGCTCAGGCGGAACTATCACACTCGGCTGGACGAACGAGACTGAAGACTCCATATATGCCTCAAGCTACAAAGGGACTGTAACACTGACATCCGGCTTCCTCATTGACGGGGCTGACACTGAGACTGCGGCAATTCCCGGCAACATTGGCGGCAAGAAAATTGTCCCAAGCCTCAAAGTCCACGCTCTAAGTGCTGACAAAGAGATAGCGGCTGTTCCTTGGGAGGTTGAGGGCAAGACCGTAACACTGACACACAGCAAGGCAGGCTATAAGGCTGTCTACTCGGTCAATGGTGAGGCAATAGAGGGCGACTCCTTCACGATGCCGGAAGCTAACGCGACAATCACAGCGACGTTCACCCCCATAGTCTACACGCTGACGTATGACCTTGCTGACGGGAGTCTTGCAGAAGGCGTGAGCAACCCGGCAACCTACACAGTAGAGTCCGATGACTTCACGCTGACCAATCCCACACGAGGACGGGCTATGACTTTACGGGCTGGACAGGGACAAGCCTTGACGTTGCCAGCACGGACTTAACAATCGCGCAGGGATCAATCGACAACAGGAGCTACACCGCTAACTGGACTCCCATTTCTTACACGCTAACGTACGAACACAACGGAGGAACGGCAAGCAATCCCGAAAGCTACACGATTGAGTCCGCAGACTTCAAGCTCACGAACCCCACGCGCAACGGCTACACTTTCACGGGCTGGACACTCAGCGGCGATAACGAAGCGGCATCAGACTCGCTCACGGTCTCGAAAGGCTCAACGGGCAACAAGACCTACATTGCTGGCTGGAGCATCATCACCTACACGCTGACGTACAACCTCAATGGCGGCACTGCTGACAACCCCGCGAGCTACACAGTCGAGACGGACACCTTCACGCTGAACTCGCCAAAGCGTGCGGGCTTCACGTTCAATGGCTGGACAGGGACAGAACTTACTGAGGCAACGGCTTCCGTAACGATCGCAAAAGGCTCGACAGGAGACCGCGAATATTCGGCCGTCTGGGAAGAAGGAGGCTACAGCCCTGCCAACGAAAATGCGCCCGAGTTCGTGTACCACCAGCTCATCCTAAGCGGCCAGCTAAACATGATGTTCTACGTCTACATTCCTGAAGCCTGGTCGCCTGATGACTGCACTATGGACTTTGACGTGAGCGGAGACATCTCGCAGAACGCGCAGGGCCAGAAGTACGCTGAGACCATCACATTAGACGGCGTTACATTCTACGGCTGGCAGTGCTGCGTGAACTCGGTGCAGATGGCCGATGAGATTCACGCCGCGCTTCATTACGGCTCAGGCCAGACGCTCACGCACAGTTACACGGTGAAGGAGTATCTTGACCTCCACGTGAACGACGAAAGCCTCCCGGACGACACGAGGGAGCTTGCACGGAGCATTGAGGACCTGGGGGGCTACGTTCAGCCTGTTCTTGCGGCGGAAAACAGCTGGACTGTCGGCGAAAAACACGCGAAGATGGACCCGGCTTATGACTTCAAGGATACGGACTTCAACACGGTGAGCAATGACACAGCAAGTGATGCCATAAGCTACACGATACCTGACGGCTCCGGCATCGCGAAGGTGAACTACACGCTCCTTCTTGACGCGGCGACAACGATTGAGGTCTGCCTGACACCCAAGAGCGATTACACGGGGGCTGTCTCTGTGTACGTTGACGGAGGGACTGAGGACATGGCCGAGTCTGATGGCGGCGTTTACGTTGTCCGTATCAGTGATATTCCTGCGCACAAGCTCGCCAAGAAGCACACTCTCACGGTCGTTACGGGGGATGTCAGCTTTGACGTTGAAGTGTCGGCTCTGTCCTACGTTCACGCGGGTATACGCAGGGACGATGACAATCTGAGGCGGGCGGCAACAGCGATATACCGTTACTGGGACGCTAACATGACCTACAGGCAGAACCGGCCTGACGAGTACCACGACTGAGGGGGTGAACATGATGGACGCAAAGAAAGAGTACGAGACTCCCGAAGCTGAGGTGATAGGCTTCACGGACGGGGACATAATCACAGCGAGTGATACGAGGCTTAATTTCCAGTCATTGCCATTTTCTCCGAGTACTCCGAGCCTTCCGAGTATTCCGAGTCTTCCGGACCTTCCAGACCTTCCGAGCCTGTTCTAGTCCGCAAAAAAACCGGGAGACCCTTCCGAGTCCCCCGGCAGTTTCCTTCCCTAATTACTCCTGCGAGGCCTTCAGTGCCCGGTCAAACAGCACCTCAACTTCCGCTGACGGCTTCGGAGTGATGAGCGACACCACAACCGCCACGATGAGTCCCGCGAAGAACCCCGGAATTATCTCGTACACCCCGGTATCAGCCATGTACGTCAGCCACGCTATATCCACAACAGCACCCGTGAATATCCCGCAGGCAGCCCCCGCAAATGTCGCCCTCTTCCAGAAAAGGCTCAACAGTATTGCAGGCCCAAACGCCGCACCGAACACTCCCCATGCGTTGGACACAAGAGCCATGATTGACCCAGCGTTGGGATTCGAGGCTATCAGCATCGCCACAACAGCAATCGCGAGAACCACAAGCCGCCCGGCCCAGAGCATCTCCTTATCGCCCGCCTTGTCCCCGCGAATCACCGGCTTGTACACGTCAGACGCGAACGCACTCGCCGCCGCCAAAAGCTGACTGTCAGCAGTGCTCATTGCCGCCGCAAGTACAGCAGACAGCAGAAGCCCAGACAGCAAGGCCGGGAATATTCTCCTCGTCATCACAACGAACACAAGCGAGTTGCCGCTCACATTCTCATCAAGACCGATGAACATGCGCCCGATTACACCGACAAGCACGGCCATCGTCAGGATTGCCACCGTCCACGAGATTCCGATTTTTGCTGACTTGCGGAGTTCCTTCTGCGAGTTCAACGACATGAAGCGGATGATTATGTGGGGCATACCGAAGTAGCCGAGTCCCCAGCCGAGTCCCGACACTATGTCCTGCCACGAGGAAAACACGTTCCAGTAGTTGGGCGTGTCGATTCTTGCTGACGCTCCGGCCTCAAGCATCGTTGCCGCCGCTATTGGCACAACGAACATCGCCGCAAGCACAAGCATTCCCTGGAAGAAGTCCGTCCACGATACCGCGCTGAAGCCGCCTAGGAATGTGTAGCTGATGACGATTAACGCCGAGATGTACATTGCTGTTGTCGTGTCTATGCCTGTTACGGTGTTGAAGAGAGTCCCGCAGGCCTTGATGCTCGACGCTGAGTATATCGTGTAGGCTATCAGGAACACAGCCGCAGATATGAGCTGAAGCATACGTGAGTCAGACTTGAAGCGGTTGGTCAGGTATTGGGGGACGGTGATTGAGTCGTCAGCCTCGATTGAGAACGTGCGCAGGCGGGGAGCCTCGTATATCCAGCTCAGAGAATAGCCGATCGCAAGCCCGACCGCTATCCAGACCTGCCCCAGTCCCAGAGCGTAAACAGATGTAGGAAGCCCCATAAGCACCCACGCGCTCATGTCCGACGCTCCTGCTGACAGTGCCGCCACCCAAGGGCCCATCTTCCTGTCGCCGAGGAAATACCCCTTCTCCGTCTGGTTCTTATCGCGGAAGAAGAACCACACCCCTATCGCGAGCATGAATACCAAGTAGATGATGAATACGCTTACTTCCTGAATGTTCAAGTAGAAATCTCTCCATTCGTCAAAAAATTCTATGCAGTATACCATGAGGCGCAAAATACTCACAATCTGCTATCATTGTCAGCATGGACGG
>JAFSKV010000063.1 GCA_017448795.1 Synergistaceae bacterium
TGCCAGCACAAACGCTGCGAGAAAATCTCAGACATCGCGGACTGGGACATAGCCCGGAAATACCTGAACGTATGTCTTGGAGACCCCCTCATATTCGGCGCGCCAGGCCATGAGTCCCAAGAGGAGGCCGCGAACTGCTCAAGGTGCGAGAAGTGCATGAGGACTCAGGCTGTCCTTGAGGCTCTGGGGAAGCTGGGGGAGTTTTCGGGGGTGTTTGACGAACGGACGTACAGGAAGCATGATTTCGGCTACAAGTGCAGGATGGTAGCACTCAGGAACACGGACGACAGCAGGGCATGGGTGCTGACGGAGAATTACGGGCTCTGCCGGGAGAAAGGGCTTCCTCTTCCGTCGCCTCTGGCAGCACGGGCATATCTCCTCGCGAGCTGGCTTCTCTCACTGCCCGGCCGGATACTCAGGAAGGCAAAACGAATCATCACACGAAAGGAGCATTAACACGATGGAAAATTTCACGCTCTCTAACGGCCTAAGCATCCCCGCGTCAGGCTACGGTACAGGAATCGCCAACGGAATCAGCCATCACCCCCTGCGCATCATCAAGCGTCTCATCAAGGAGACCGCGAAGAGGATACTCCGGCCCGGCTCGCTCGACGGCAGCCACTACACGCTCGCAAAAGACTTCAGGAAGGACAGGATGCTCAAGACCGTAGCCCGGACAATCGCGCAGAATGGCTGCAGGCTCTTCGACACGGCGCGGGCGTATTCACAGAGCGAGTCATACCTTCGTGAGGCGTTCGGCGGGTGGCAGGGGGATTTTCACCGTGAAGACTTCTTCATCATCACCAAAGCTACGAACAGGGCCCAGCGTGAGCATACAGTCATGGCCGACCTTGAGGCGTCGCTCGCGAATCTCGGCACGGATTACGTTGACTTGTACCTTCTGCACTGGCCGCAGGAAGGCGCATACTTGGACTCGTGGAAGGTCATGGAGGAAATTTACGCGTCAGGAAAGGCAAAAGCTATCGGAGTCTGCAACTGCCACGTCCATCACTTGGAGGCCTTGATGAGTGTTGCTCAGGTTGCGCCTATGGTTGACGAATTAGAGTGCCACCCGTTCCTTCAGCAGCATGAAGTCCGCGATTATTGCCGTGCGCACAACATACAGCTTATAGCCCACACTCCGACCGGGAAAATGAGCAGCTCCGGGTCTGACGTGCTGAGGGGGATTTCCGCGAGATTAGGTGTCGGAGTATCACAGGTTATATTGAGGTGGCATTATCAGATGGGGGACGTGTCTATTCCGAACTCGACTAATCCTGAACACGCCTTGCAGAACATGAATATCTGGGGATTTGAGCTGACTGACGACGATATGAACGCAATACGCGGCCTTGACTGCGGAAAAAGAATCTGGCCTGACCCGGACAACTGCGACTTCAACAAGCTCTAGCCGCCCGGTAAATCTCCAGCCATTGCCCGCACGTGAGATCCTCAGCCCTCAATCTCCCGTAATCCAGAACATCAGCAAATCCCTTCAGGTTGTTGGCGAGGGTCTTTCTTCTGTGCGCAAAGCCCCGGTGCAGCAGCTCACTCCACAATGAATCACACGCAAGCTCACAGTTCTTCTCACACACAATCTCACACAACGCCGACTCAACATCAGGAACAGGCCGGAAACATTCACGCGAGACTCTCCTCACAATCTCAGCATGTCCCATAGCCTCAACCGTAACGCCGAGCGGGTAGCGTTCCTTCGTGTCAGGCCGGGCAACTAGCCTCATGGCCGCCTCCTTCTGTAACATGTACAGGTGATACTTCAGGCCATGACGGGCAAACTTCATCAGCTCCCATATCAGGGGCGTTGTTATGTTGTAGGGGATATTAGCGACTGCCTTATTCGGGAACGGTGAAAGCGGCTCATAGTCATACCTGACAGCATCAGCCCAATGAAGCGACAAGCCGGGAAATTCCCCCGCAATCTCCTCAAGCTCAGGCCTCATCCTCTCATCAATCTCGACACAATGCACATGCCTCACACCTGACGCAAGAAGCTCACGAGTCAGCACACCATGACCCGGGCCGACCTCAAGAATCACATCATCATGCGTGAGATTTGCCCGGCGTATTATGCAGGCGAGAATATTTTTGTCGGCAAGGAAATTCTGCCCGTAACGCTTCAGAGCCTTCATGTGTTGCGCGCAAGAACGGTCGTGTTCCCGCCGGAGTCTATTGCCTCGTTCAGCGCAGAATAAGCCGCTCCTACAAACTCGCTCACGCTCATATATCCCCCGTCAGTAACATCAGCAACACCCGCGCTAAGAACAATATCCTTCGACTTGCCGCGAATCTCATTTGCCAAGACTACAGCAGAAGCACCCGAACAATGAGCCATCACAACAAACTCGTCTTCGCTCCACCGGCCCAGCACCGACTTCCCACGCCCCGCTACAAGCCTCTGAGCCGTCCTCACAAAGCCCCTTATTATCCGCCCGGCGGCCATGTACCCCCGCGAGTCCAAGATTATCCTGTAGTTCTCAGCGCGAATCACAGCAAGGCTCAGATGTTCCCCGCTCTGTATTGCCCCGTGAATGCCCCTGTGTATCATGTGTTCCATTCCGCGGCGGTTGAGAAGGCCTGTTGACGTGTCCACAGTAAGAAGCCGCCTCAGCTGGTCATGTGTCTTCCTGAAGTCCGTAACATCCTCAAACGTCAGCATCACGGACTGTTCACCGTTCCAGTCAATGGGCGAGGCATGGAGAATTACGCGCCTTGAAGCGTCAATCTCAGCATCTCCGGGAATCTCGTTAAGCTCCTCGTCAAGATATGGGGAAATGTCGAAAGGATAGAAGTTTTCCGCCGCCGAAATGTCAGGCATTGTGCATTCTACAGAGCCTGCCCGCTTCAGGAGGATGTGAGTTATCTCGGAGCTGATTTCTGGTGAGACAAGCTCAACGATATTCCGCCCGACAAGTTCAGCCCTGACGCATGACGCAAGGAATCTGTTGACCGCGAGAAACACGCCCTCGCTGTTCACGACTCCCGCACGGAAAGGCACGGAGTTAAGGATTTCCGGGTTGCTTCGGATTACGTGGGGGACATTAGGGGATGATTTGGCGGGAGATTCTGAGGCTATGCGCAGGACTACCCCGGCGACTCCCTGAGCGTCAATCCTGAGGGGCGAGGCCGTAAGCTCCCATATTTTGCCGCCCTCTGAGATCTCGATTGCGTTCGTGTCTCCAAGACATGCCGCAGTAAGTGCCTCATGTATCCCCATGTCAAGCTCTGTGATAAGCGGGGGGTAATTCCTGCCTTCCTCGCATTTGTGGCCGAATAATCTTGCCGCAACAGCCTTGTAGCCGTTCGTCGCGTGAAGCAGCTTGCCCTTGAGGTTGATGACACAGCAGAGAAGTCCCGGACATGAATCCAGGACTCCGCCCCATACAGTCATATTAGTCCGCGTAGCCATTCGGGTGGGACTGATGCCACTTCCACGCAGTCGCGATTATATCCTCCATGCTGACAATCTCAGGCTTCCAGTGAAGTATCTCACGTGCCTTTGTGCTGTCCGCTATGAGGCGTGCAGGGTCTCCGGGTCTTCTTGCGCCGATTTCCGCCGGGATTGCGTGGCCTGTTACCTTTCTTGCCGCCGTAATCATCTCCATCACTGAATACCCGTCCCCGCTTCCCAGGTTGAATATGCTGCTCTCACCGCCTGACCTGAGATATTCCAGCGCGCGTATGTGAGCATCAGCCAGATCCTCAACGTGGATGTAGTCGCGTATGCATGTGCCGTCCTTCGTGGGGTAATCGTCGCCGTAAACCGTAACATGCTCACGTTTTCCCAGAGGAACTTGCAGGATTATGGGGATGAGGTGGGTTTCTACCTTGTGATCCTCGCCTATTGTCCCGTCATGCCACGCGCCCGCAACGTTGAAGTAGCGCAGTGAGACATACTTTATCCCGTGAAGCTGAGATACCCAGTTCATCATCTTCTCCATGATGCGCTTGCTTTCACCGTAGGGGTTCGTGGGGACTGTGGGATCTGTCTCAAGAATCGGGACTTTCTTGGGTTCGCCGTAAGTTGCCGCTGTCGACGAGAATATTATTCGCCCTACATTGTGCCTCTGCATGGCCTCAAGAAGGGTAATCATTCCGCCTACGTTGTTGTCGAAGTACTTTAGCGGCTTCTCCATGCTCTCGCCGACGAGTGAGTACGCGCAGAAATGCACAACCGCTTCAATCTTGTTCTCCGTGAAGACTGCATCAAGTATGCCGGAGTCCCTTATGTCGCCCTTGTAGAACTTTATGCCTTCAGGGACTGATGCCCTGTGTCCTGTTTCGAGGCTGTCGACAACGATAACATCCTCGCCGTGCTGTGTGAACGCCCTGACGTTGTGGGAGCCTACATAGCCTGCTCCTCCGCAGATTAGTACCGACATGATTTTTTCCTCCTTAATGTGATTACATATTGCCGCTGTCATAGTGCGTGTTGGGTATGGGCTTGAATATCACGTCGCCCACGTCTATATCGTAGCTTTCGCCGAACTCATGTTTTCTGTTGCTGTGCATCTCACCGGGCTTCCTGACTTCTGACGGCCTGACCTGGTCATAAATGCTGACACGGTCTGAGACTCCTTCCGGCTTATGTAGGCCTGAGACTTTCACGCCCCATCTGCTCATGACTTCCTGCGCTGCCTTGCGTGTGAAATCAGGGTATGACTGCCACCATTCATTTCCGTCAACGCTGAAGAAGACTGCTCCGTCTGCCTGTGATGCTTTGAGTGATGACGCTGTGAGCCTGCCGCCATGAATCACGCCTGCCTTGACCCACGCGAAATCTTCGCCCAGCCATGAAGAACCCGCGGGCGTGTCAGTGATTCCAAGACGCTGGGAGTTTGCGCGGAGATACTTGCGGGCTGTCGAGTACTTGCCGACTGAGACTCCCGCCCAAAGCTCATTGTTCACACGCACAGCCTTCACACCTTCAAGCCATCCTCCGGGAATGTCAGCAAAATATTTTCTCAGAGTACGGATGTCAGAATCAGCTTCACCGTTCACAGCCAGAGCTGAGACTAGGGAATAAAGCCCGCCGATGACCTTGTGAATCTCTGTGTCAGGGTTGACATCAGCGGCATTGCAGACCCCGCATGAGAATACGCAGAGAATAAACGCTGTGAGAATTTTACGCAAAACATTTACCTTCCTTCTATTGGTTGCTTAAGAGAAGCAGGCCTTCTCCCTCCGTTATGTGAAAAACGTTCTGAGGAAGAGGGGTATCCGGCTTCAAGTCTGACGGCATAATCAGATAGACCCGTGATTTTCCGCCCCATAACTGGCTTATTGCTGACTCAGGAGCGGCGAATTTGTGTTCTGAGACTCCCGGTGTGAAATCCGCGCTGATTATCCGGGAATTTCTCAGAGTGTAGAAATACATTGACGGATGATTCACGCCGTATTGCAGGACAACATCATTTCCCTTCACCATATCACGGAGCTTCATCCCCACGTCATGAGCCGAGAACATTCCCGCCGAGAGATTCACTACCCCCGCAAGAGGCATGAGGCACAGCAGGGCACTTGCGGAGACATTACGAGCCCACTTCACGGGCTGGCGCGTCTTCGTGTAGTACCAGGCGGCGAACATGAACAGTCCTACAGCGAGCCACCAGGGAATCAGCGACATCATAGAGGCCTCAATCACCGGAAAATTGTGGGTAACGAAAGGCAGGAAGAAATACAGCACAGGAATCACAATCACAGTGTTAAGCATGACAGCATAGCGCATTGATGTGAAGCTCCTCTGCCTGAGCCATGAGTCAATTTTCCGACCAAGAAGAGCCGACAACGCCGGGACACATGCCGCAAGAGACAATATATCCCCCGACAGAAGCGGCGCAAGGGCAAACACTCCTGCCCATACCAGCATCAGAAGCTCGTACGATTTCTGCGCAGGATACTCACGCGGGAAAACCTCGTAAACCGCCCGGACAATGAAGCCGTGAAAAGGCACGAACGCAACGAACAAAAATATTCCAATCCCTGCAAGCCCCCCGAATGTGTATGTGAGATTCTGGCAGCGCATGAAGTGGACTATTTCAGGATTGGTGAAGACCAGGAGGACGAAATAGAGTCCTGACACAAAGATTGTGATGATTATTCCGCCCGGCCATGTGAAGAAGTCGCGCATCATGTCCCAGTCCTCAGAGATGACACAGTATATCAGCATAGCCAGCAGCGGGAGATAAAGCCCCTCGAAGCCGTAAGAAATAAAGGCAAAGGACACAGCCCAGTGAGCGGAAGAAAGTTTGTGTTTGTTCCCGCCCGAAAGCACAACGTCAGCAAGAACGACACCCATGAGGAAGGAATACAGGGCGTGCGAAGTTGAGAGCTGTGAGACAATGAAGCAGAGTGTCATTCCCGCGCAGACACAGGCGGCCAGCCATGATTTGCGCATAGGATCATCATCATAGGGGCGTGCGGCCTTTGCTGAGACCCAGACCATCCCAAGACCCGCAAGAGCTGAGACGAATCTCACTGCGAACTCGCTCCAGCCTATGAGCTTTATTGCGATTACGGACAGCCACCAGTAGCCCATAGTTGAACCTGACGCAAGAGCCTCGCCTATTTTTGGGACAAAGTAATTCCCTCCTCCTGCCATGTGGGCGGAAATTGATGCGTTCATGCCCTCGACAGGGTCAATGAGTCCGTGAGAGCCTATCCCCCGGAAAAATATGTAGAACAGCAGCAGCCCGAACAATACGGCGGGTTTGAGTCGCATGTGTTACTTGAACAGTGGGAGCAGTGCCTTGAACTGTGGAGTTCCTGCCCTGCCCAGCATGTGGTAAATCACCGTTTCAGTCGGCACAACAAGGCAGCCTGAAGCCCTCATAGCCTCAAGTGCGAGCGCGTGGTTCTCACGTGTCCTGCTTCCGCACGCGTCGGCGGCTACAACGACATTGAGGCCGTATTTCTCCATGAGGTCAAAGGCAGTCCCAAGAACGCAGATGTGAGTCTCAATCCCGAAGAGTATAGCTGTGTCCTTAGTGCCGGAATTGAAGCGGAGGTTGAGGAAAGCGTCGCCGAAGCCGGGATTTGCGCAGCATGAAAACTCTGTCTTGCCGATGACGGGCGAGCCTTCCGGGATTAATGCCGACAGTTCCGGGACTGTTGGGCCGATTCCTTTGGGGTACTGCTCGGAGATTATCGCGGGGAGTGAGAGTTCTTTTGCGGCGGTGAGGAGCCTGGCGGAATTGCTGAGTACTTCATCTTTATTGTGCATGGCCGGGAGGAGCCGTTCCTGAATGTCAATCATGAGCATGAACGAAGACATGACCTCTATAGACTTGCGCACGGTTACAGCCTCTCAATCTGTGAAAATTTTGTGATGGAAGTTATTATATACTATCCAGAAAAATGAAAGGAGACGTGTAATTGATGAGCGCAAAAAAGGTTATTGCCTTCTACCTTGAGGGCTGTCCGTATTGCAGTATGGCAAGAAAGGCTGTCGATGAACTGAAATCTGAGATGCCGGAGAAATATTCACAGGTCGAAATCGAATGGGTAGAGGAAAACCAGCACCCTGAAATTTCGGCGCAGTATGACTACTATTATGTGCCTGCGATGTTTGTTGACGGTAAGAAGATGTACGAGGCCTTCCCTGGCACGGACTACAAAACGTGCTGGAGGAACGTGAATCGTGTGCTTCATTCGGCAGTAAGCTGAGAAATATATTAGGTCATCTTTCGTCAACAAGTCAGTAAAAGTCATTAGTCAGGATTAGTGTATTCTCCCGATATGGTAAACGAAAGTCAGAGTATAATTCTCCGTGTCGTGAGGGAACGAACGAGCCTTCACGGAAAATCACAAACAAGGAGACGTATTACAATGAGAAGAGAAAGATTTTACCCTGCAATGAGAATGATGGATCCTGAGAGCATGATAGACACGTTCATGAGGGGCTTCACAGAACCGTTCTTCACGGAAGGCTTCCCTGAGTTCGGCGCAAAGACTGACCTTTACCGCAAGGACGGAAAAATCTACGCTGAGGCCGAGCTTCCCGGGATTGACCCGGCAGATGTCGAGCTTCATGTTTACGGAGACAGGCTCACGCTTTCAGCCGAAAAGAAGTCCGAGACAAAGGAAGAAGGGGGCGATAAGAGCTACTTCCGCAGTGAGAGGCGTTACGGGAAAATTGAGCGCGTGATCTCGTTCCCTGTTGAGGCAGACCCGGAGTCAGCAAAGGCTACCTTCAAGAACGGACTCCTCACAGTCGAAATCGCAGAGAAGAGCCAGGACAAAGCACACAAGAAAGTCGAAATCACTTCTGAAGCATAAACGTCAAAAGCAATACCCCCGCCGCGGTCTGAGATAAGGCCGCGGTTTTTTGTCCGCCAAGAAAAAGAAGGGCAGCGGGGCAGGTATCACACTATTTCAGGTGCGCTTCCTCAGTCTTTATCTCCCAGTGAATAAGGAACGTCAAAGCCCCCCTCAGCACGATAATCGCCCCAAGTATCGCCAGCTCCGACCATTCACGCACAATCACCGTCCTCAAGACCTCGCCGCCTAGCTTGAACTCAAGGGACAAAGCAATTCCCTTAGCGAGAGTCAATCTCACGTGTGAATCTCTCGTTAGTATTCCCCAGATGGATTTGATGGCCGTCGTCAGAAGGATTGTTACTCCTACGCACTCCATCATGAGTATGCCGTACTGTACTACGAGCTGAAATGCTGTCTCTATGTGATGCAGGTATTCCATCAGTACATCCCCTTTCTTTATCTCAGGCGGTCAAGTGCTTCTTCTGCTGACGGGTAATCCTGAGCCGCCGCCCTCCCGTACCATTTACGGGCTTCTTTGGGATTCTTCCTTACGCCCTCGCCCTTCTCGTACATTTCCCCAAGATAATACTGTGCTGTAGCGTTGCCGTGTTCCGCCGCTTTCCTGTACCATTTCAGGGCCTCAAAGTAATTTCTTTTCACGTCCCTGCCGCTTCTGTACATATGTCCAAGCATGTATTGCGCTGAAGCGTTCTCCTGTTTTGCTGACATGAGAAAATATTTCAGAGCCCCGCTGATATTTTCGCCTGCCCCCCAGCCGTTGTAGTACATATTTCCAAGCAGGAACTGAGCTTCAGGGTCTCCCTTGTCAGCGTCCCGGCGGTAAGTCTCTATAGCCCTGAGATACCATTTTTCTGCTTCTTCCGGGTCTTCGTCAACAAACTCACCGCCTGAGTCGTATAAATCTCCGAGCCATTTCTGAGCGTTTCCGAATCCGTTTTCAGCAGACAGCCGCCACAGCCTCAAGGCCTCGGATTTGTCCTGCTCTACTCCTTGATGAAGATAGTACATCCAGCCAAGACGGTATTGCGCCTCAGCATCACCATTATCCGCCGCCTTCCTGCGGACATGGAAAGCCCTGATGTACCACCGCCGGGCCTCTGTCTCATTACTGCTGACCCCCCGCCCAATCTCATACATGAGGGCAACACTGCTCTGAGCAGCAGCAAGCCCATGTTTTGCCGCTTTCATGTACCACCTGAAGGCCTCCGCGTAATCATGTCTCACTCCGTCCCCGTGATAATATCTTTCGCCAAGCCTGTACTGAGCTTCTGCTTCTCCTTTTTCCGCAAGCCTCGTTACTTCATCCGCGTGAACAGGAAAAGCTGAGATGATGAGAATAAATGCCGCGGCTATTTTCCGCACCGTCATTCCTCCAGTCATTACAGCATCCTAGTTCCTTATGCTGATCTCACCCAGCCAGTAATACCCCCAAGCCTTTGCCTGCTGTGCAAGAACAGGCGTATCCTGAGCGTACCACTTGAAGCCGGAGTCCCTCACTAGCCTCTGCACCTTGCTGTAATTCCTCACTAGGACTTTCTTCGGGGTACGGATTTCCCCCGTGTCTATCTGAGTCCACATTGTCCCCGTCCAAACGTAAATAACACGCGGGCTTCCTCCTGACCACGCCGCAGGGACTCCAAGCTCTGACAGGACAGCCATGCGGTCAACAGTACCCTTCCAGTTCCCGACGGCCATGAATGACGCGTCAAATGACCACGCCGGAATATAGGTAGAATACTTCTTGCCTTGCGCCATTTGGTTACGGGTAAAACCTTTCTGCCTCACTTCCAGGATTTCAGCATTGGGGAATCTCCTAAGCTCCGAGATCTGGACATCGCTTATCCATTTCGTTATTCCTGCCATTGACGGGACTATTGAGCCTACGACGTAGTTTGTCGGGACAAGGTTGGGCCCTTCCGCCGTGCCGTATACCCACATTCCGTCGGGGTTCTTGTGTACAGGGTAACCGTCAAGCGTTATGTACCAGTCCTTAGGCATGTTGTATGGGCGGTAGACGTAGAACGTCATCCCCGCGTACGGAGACTGTGGCACAAGAAGCGGCTCTGTGATGTAGCGTTTTGCGTGGGACGGCGTGGACAGCGCAAGAACCGCGAGAGCCAGCGCAAGAATTCTCCGCGTGTTCAGCCTGAATGCAGTCATCAATAGTAATCCCTCCCCAAGATAATTTGTCCTGCCCATTCATAGCCCCACATGGCCGCGTACTGCGCGAGAACGTGGGTGTCGTCTTCCGTCCATGAAAGCCGGCTGTTCCTGTTATGGCTGACGGTGAGGTCATAAATTCCGCGCCTGAGAATGCTTCTTGCTGTCATGCCAGGATTCTTTGAGGCAAGCTGTATCCATTGCATACCGTTCCAGGCGTATACGACTTCCGGGAAATCTCCCTTCCAGGCAACGGGTATCTTAGGGCGGTAAAGCACTCCCATTTTCGAAATGCTCTTCTGCCATTTCCCGACGGCCATGAAGCTGCTGTTCTGTGTCCAGTCCGGCTCGTTTGGCGTAAGGGGTCTGCCTGAATAAAGCTCCGTGTACATCTCAGGCGGCATGTATACGACTCTTTCCGGCTTGGGCTCAGGCTTTGCGCTTGGACTCGGCGGGGGGTCAATGACACGGCTGCTCCCCAAGACAGGCGCAACGGATGAGATTCTTGCGTTGTAGGGCTTGAGCTTCACCACGTAAGGCAGGACTGAGCCGACAACATAGCCCGTTTTTGTGAGGCCGCCTTTCTCCGCGCTCCCGTAATACCAGATGCCTTTAGCCCCCCTGTAGACAAGATAGCCGTCAAAAGTGACGTAGAAATCTTTGGGGAGATTGCCCGGCTTGTAGACGTAGAAATTCATCGAGTGATAAGCGGGCTGGTTCACGCGTATTGCCTTCTCTGCGCAAATTGCCTCAGAACACATGAGGGAAAGCGCAAGAATAACGGCCGCAAAAATTTTCCTCATCATCAAGAAATCACCTCGCTAATTCTGGCTTTGTCCGACGGGCGGAATTGGCCTGTCCGGGATCGTCCCGGGGTCAGGCGTGTATTGTCCCACAGGAGGAAGATATTCTGTCTGCCTTCTTGGTTCTGTCGGAGGCTCTGGCTGTGTGCGTGTAACAGGCGGAGTCTGACGCGATGGTGCCGGAGTCTGCGGCCTCACGTCTTGGGATGCAGGCCTTGAAGGAGTCTTAGTCTGGGACTTCCTAGTCTGCTTCGCCGGGGCTTTTGCCGGGGATTTTGCGGCCGGGGCTGCGGATTTCTTCTGCCTGACCACCCTGCTTGCCGGGACTGTAGCGGATTTCTTCTGCGCCGCGGGCTTTGTCGGGATCTTCACGGACTGCCTCTGCGGCTCTGCTTGGGGCTTTGGAGGGGGGGTGACTTTCTGACCGGGAGCAGGAGGGGTGTACAGGGGCTTGTCTGCGCGGAGTATCTTGTCCCTGTCAGCAATAATCTGGTCACTCTCCGGGCTGTATGCGACGGTCTGGGGCAAAGTGTCAGGGCTTACGTCTGCTATTACACCCGCGGCATCCGGCGGCATGTAAACTGGGGACTGCCCGTCCATACGCGGAAGCTCCTCCGGGCTTGGCGGAACGTAGACAGAAGGACTCCATGAGTCTCCATCAAGCGGAGATGCCCCAGGCTCAGGAGGAGTGTACACGGGGACTTGGGGAACTTCAGGGTCATCAGGAGCATTGGGGAAACGTGAGACATCAAGCGGCACTGAAGCTGTCTCGACAGGATAGACTCTAGCCGGACGCTTGGGGTCCCACAGGGGGGTCTTCTCCCTGTCCTCCGGGTAAAACACGACGCGTGAAAGAGGCTCAAAAGCCGGGTCAATCGTTACGGCCTTGCTGTAGAAATACTGGGCCTGATAGAAGCCTCCTGTCTTCTCGTGGTAGACACCGTACCAGTACCACGCGTTGGGGTTGTTGCGCTCCTCCTGGATGGCCTTGAGCAAATACGGCCTAGCCTGCTCGTACCTTTCCTGTTGCATGAGCTCGATCCCTTTCTGGAGTGAAGTCTTCCGGGCTGGAGCCGCTTTCTTTGGGGCGGCTTTCTTGGGAGCAGGCTTCTTTGCGGGAGTCTTCTTCTTTGGGGCGGCTTTCTTTGGAGCGGGCGCGGGCTTGGGCGCGGGAGCCGGGGGCGGAGTTTCTGCCTGTGGGGGGACGGGGTAAGGTGAATATATCGCGCTGTCATCGTCCGGGACTGCGGCGGCGTGTGAAATTCCCGCAAGCATGGCCGCTGTTATCACCGTCAGCATTATTCTTTTCATCACTTGTATCACCTGCCTGTTATTCCTGTCTTCTTGACGACTAAATCCTTGAGGGTTACAGGCTCTCTCTTGCTGTCCTTAATGACCCTCACAACCGCGTTGTCCTCGTAGACTTTTATCACCTTGACTTTTCCGACAACTTTCGGGAGAACCACAACGGGATCTTCAGGGACAACAGTAACGTATGTGTCAGCCCTCACGACATCCAGGACTTCGCCGACCTTCACGCCGTCAAGCGAGCCGTTAGCGAATTTTCCCAGAGAGATTATGTAGTCGCGCTTCTTCTTTGTGGCTGTGGCTGTCGGGGCGAGTATTCTTCCTACTGTCTGATAGCTGTCAGAGAAAGTGTCATTGCCCGCGAACTTCGCCCCGGGATCGTTAGAGCGTATGACGTTGCGGACTTGGTCAAGGGACTCGCGGTGTGCCTGTGCTATTGCGTTCTTGATTGACTGCCAGTAGGACGTTACTTTGAACTGGTCCCATGTAGGACGGCTCATCTTCTGCCCGGTGTACTTGGTCTGAGTCAGGCCGAACAAGTCAAGCCCGTTCTCGAATGGAATCCCCAGCCCCGCAACGGCCGCGTCAACCCAGAACAGGGACTCGTCATCATCCAGAGTGAAACGTGTGCTTTTGCCTCGTACATTGCGCACGGCGATCTCACGGACTCTTGCGCGGTCAAACACTCTTATCCTCACAAGAACCCTTCCTGTTGACGCTGTCCCTACAACATGCCTGTCCTTCATGACGGCGGAATAAAGCTCAAGCTGTACGGCCATATCATCGCCAGACCTTGAGCCTGAAAGCCACCTGTTCATCGCGGCCTCGTCAAGGACTCGCGCCTCAATCAATGGCGAGGTCTTATAGAGCGACTCTAGGTACTCTGACATCTTTTCTTCCAGCACATTGAAGGGGTAATACTTGCTCTGCCACACTTCAAGCTCCGTCGAGTTCACCGTCGGGAAAATGACGACTGAGAGCCTCCGCTGGGCGGCCTCGGAGATCCCGCAGAGAGAGAGCAGGACAAGGGCGCAGAGAATCTTCCTCATCATTCCTCAATCAGCCCCGCGAATTTCCACACGTAAGGCTTTATTGTCCTGTACCACGCGCTGAACTCTTTTGCCCAAAGAAGGCGTGTTATCGTGAAGAACTCGTTTCCGCTCGCCCCGCCCATGGTGTCCTCCTTCATGGCCGCCTCAAATATCTTTGACGGAATCATTATGACCATGTCGCCTTTGTGCCTGCCTGTCTGCATTCTCGGATTGCAGCCGAAAGCGGTCATGCCTTCCTCCCCGTTCTCGTAGAATGTTACCCTGTAGGGGACATCGCCGAGTGTTCCTGTGTTGAAGTCTATCCGCCTTGTACGTGTGAAACCTGACTCTGTAAGCTCCTTCTCACTGTCGTCAGCATAGGTTATCTTCACGTCCTTAAGCCTGTACATGTGGCGTATGTATGCGGTGAATTTGTGTCCCAGCCTCATCAGGTCGGGGTCATGGATCGAGAGCTTCTTAACGGGGGCTTTCATCGCGCTGACGTTGGGGTTGGTGTTCTTGGGCTTCTCGCCTGCCGTCCAGAGGGCATCGGCTGTCTTAGTCCCGTCCGCCCCGCAGTAAGAGAAGCCGAGCATCATGGCCGCCGCGACGACCCTCACTGTGTTGTGCCAGCGCTCAGGGTTGGCCTTCTTGAGGAGTTCGGGGATGCCGAGCTTGAAGAGCCCTTCCGTCGAGCGCATCTGGAGGCTGGTTATCCTGCACCGTTCATCCGTCATGACTGCCTGCTCCTCTGCCGTTAGGGGGAAGAACGGCCTGAAGTGCCCCGTGTTCCTGTCGCCGTCCGAACAGTCAGCAATCCAGAGTGAAGAACGCTTCTCATCCGTCATCATGGCAAAATCTGCCTTGCTTGCTACGAGCTCCGGGTGATGAATGGCTTTCTCAAGGTCTATCACGAGCTTGAAGTACTTGACCTTGAAGTTTGTGCGCGCGAAATATTCCGTGAGTATCCTTGTGATTGCCGGCTCAAAGTCTTTCACGCTGTACGTGATGCTCTCGCCCGGATTGCCGCCGTTGATGGCAAGGGTGCGGGAGCGTTTCTCGACCCATGCTATATGGATGAGCTTGCGGGAATTTTTGGCCTTGTTGAGGATTGAGAGGCGCGGAGTTTTTCCTCTCGTCCATATCTGGAGGGCAAGGTTCGCGTCAACATCACAGGAACTGATTATCTTTCCTTGTTCTTCCATGCTGAAATTCTCTCCTTATGATATGAGTGTTTAATGAATGCCGAAATTATAGCGCAATTGAATTTAGTTATTATTGTGTATTGTGATGAGTGCCACAAATTTTATACAATTCAGGCGTAAGATTATCCCGTAAAAATTTCAAGAAGGAGTGTGCAGAATGAAGGCTAAAATCTTATCGGCTTTGTTGCTTGTTATGGTGTTATGTTCCGTTGCGGGTGCTGCTTCTCTTCCTTCGGTAACTATGCTCTCAACGAAGACATGCCCGGCCTGCGAGCAGATGGCAAAAGTCCTCAATGACATCAAAGCCAAATACGGCGGCAAGGTCTCAACGTATCATTACTACCTTGAGGACAAGCCGGAGCTGGCGAAACAGTACAATGTGAGATATGTTCCTATGCTGATATTCCGGGACGCGTCAGGAAGGGAGCGCGCAAGGGAAGTCGGCTACAAGTCAATTGATGAAGTGATAAGCACATTCCGCAAGGCAGGTATCACAATTTAGACAGCCGCAGTAAATCATCAGCTTCCGCATAATAAAATCTCCTTAAGATGGCCGGGATTGTCTCAGTATATGGGGCAGTCCCGGTTTTATTTGCGGGCGTTACTGCTTGCGCCTATGTGCTTACGGCTTGGGGGTGTCTATAGCAGGGGAGTGATGGGCGTGAATTTGCCTCTTGCGTCTATATGCTAGAATAGTCTCATCCACAAATCTTTGACACATTAAGGAGACATATCTAGTATAGAGAAATAGTGTGAAATAATGATAAAAGGTGTTACTTATTTCAGACTTGATAAGATATTGAAGGAGGAATAGGCTGCTACGTAATGTCAGGTGCTGGACAGGTAACACCAATCCACAGAAATGTGGCTACCTCCGGCTAGGGGGGAAGTCAAAGCCTCTGGACTGCCGTACAAGCCTAAGTAGCATTTGCGAACAGGGGCAGGAAATGTCTTAGAGATAAGGAAAGAACGAGGAAAACTCGAAAGAGTGTACACAGCACAGAATTACACTTTTTACGTAGCAGTGCTGTATCATGCGCCTGAATTTTTCGCTCGCGTTATTGCTGGTTGCCGTTCTGTGTTCGTGTTCATTTGGGGCGGATTTCGCCAACGGTCCGGCAGACTCAATCACAATGCCTCCGGGCAACCGGGTATCACAGACATTGCTCGCCGGGGACAAGCTCGTAACATTCCGTTCATGGCTGGATATTCCGTACGTCAGCAAGCCAGTTGAACCGGAATATCAGCGTCTCAACATCTACATCCCGGAAGAATACTTCAACGGTCAGAGCATCAACGGCTTCACTGCCAAGACCGCGCCGATCTTCATGCCCAACGGTGTGGGAGGCTACATGCCCGGCAAGCAGTTCATCCCCGCCAACGATACCCGCCACGGCACACCCAACGCGGCACTTTACGCGCTCTCACGGGGATATGTCGTAGTTGCCCCGGCCATTCGCGGAAGGACTCTCGCAAACGGAAAAGCCCCCGCCCTCATCGTGGACTACAAGGCGGCTGTGAGATGGGTCAGACACAACAAGGACAGGCTCCCGGCAGGAGACCCGGAGAAAATCATCTCTGACGGACTCAGTGCAGGGGGTGCATTGTCCTCACTCTTGGGAGCAACAGGAAACGCTAAGGAATATGAGCCATACTTGAAGGAAATCGGGGCGGAAGATGAGCGTGATGACATTTTCGCGTCGGCCGTGTACTGCCCGATCACCAACCTTGAGAACGCTGACATGCCGTATGAATGGATATTCAACGGGGTGAACACATACCACATGGGGTCGGCGCGTGAGATGGACGACAACATGAAGGCCGCTTCTGACGCATTGAAGGCAGCTTTCCCGGCGTATTTGAACGGGCTGAAACTTGAGGGCTACACGCTGGACGAGAACGGCAACGGCTCATTCCGCGAGTACATAGAGGGGCTGTATGTCGCGGCGGCGCAGAAGGCTCTTGACGCTGGCGAGAACGTGCTCGGCCTAGACTGGCTGACGGTTGAGGGCGGCAAGGTTACGGGTGCTGACTTGGGAAAATATGCTGTGTGGGCTACGAGGATGAAGGCCGCTCCTGCGTTTGACTCTCTGAACATGGCCAGCTTCGAGAACAACGAGTTTGCGGACAAGCATTTCACGGAGTACTCATTCAAACACTCAACGGCTGAGAGTCCGGCAATGGCTGACGCTGAGAAAATCTACATCATGAATCCGATGAACTTTATCGGGCGTGAGGGAGTCGACACGGCTAGGCACTGGCGCATTCGGCACGGCGTGAAGGACCGTGATACGTCTATGGCTGTCCCGGCGATTCTCGCTCTGAAGCTGAAGCAGGCGGGGTATGATGCTGATGTTGCGGCGGTTTGGGGAGTCCCTCATGATGGGAATTATGACCTGCCGGAGCTGTTTGACTGGCTCGACTCAATCTGCAAATAGTGAGGAAATAAGCTGAACATTGAGGCTGTCCCGGAAACAAGGGGCGGCCTTTTTTGTTGGCTGTGATAGTATTAGCTCATGATAGACATCAAGAATTTATCCCTCTCATTCGGTGAACACGTAATATTCCGGGGGCTTAACCTCCAAATCCCCAACATGGCCCGGATTGGCATTGTCGGAGCAAACGGCGCGGGAAAAACTACCCTCCTCCGTGTCATCATGGGCGAAATTGAGTCAGACGGCGGCACAATCGAACGCTCAAAGGGACTCACTGTCGGCTGTCTCCCCCAAGACCTCGCGGAAATTGAACCCGTCCCACTCATGCAGTACTTGAAGGACAAAGCCGGGCTCTCACAGATTGAGTCGAAGCTCCGGGCTGTCGAGGAAAAATTATCGGACTCAGCCGGGAATCATGATGAGCTTTTGCAGGAACATTCACGGCTTGAGAGACGCTTTGAGGACTCCGGGGGCTTCGCGTTCGAGGCAATGGCGATGAAGGTCTTGCACGGTCTCGGCTTCAGGAAGGGTGATGAGTCCAAGAACTGCCGGGACTTTTCCGGGGGCTGGAAGATGAGAATCACTATGGCCGGGCTGCTGCTGTCGTCGCCTGATGTGCTGCTTCTGGATGAGCCGACAAATCATCTTGACACTGAGTCTATGGAGTGGCTTGAAGGCTGGCTTAGGACTCACAGGGGTGCGGTTGTCTCAGTCTCACATGACACAAGATTTCTGGAGAACATGGCCGGGTCAATCGCTGACATTGAACACGGAACAATCACACTTTACCCCTTCAGCTACGACGAGTACACCGCCGCAAAAGCACAAAGCCGCGAACTCTTGGAGAAAGCATTTGCCCGCCAGCAGTCAGAAATCCAGCGCATAGAGTCATTCGTCAGCAGATTCCGCTACAAGGCCACCAAAGCCGCACAAGTCCAGAGCCGTATCAAGCAGCTGGAGAAGATCGAGCGCATAGAACTCGCACAAGGCAGAAAATCCGTGAAACTCACAATCCCAGAAGCCCCCCCAAGCGGCCGTGAAGTGCTGAAGGTCTCAGGCTTGGCGAAATTCTATGACGGCGTGAGAGTCTTTGAGGGCGTGAATTTCTCGGTCGAGCGCGGTGAACGTGTGGCTCTTGTCGGGGTCAACGGCGCGGGGAAATCAACACTCTTGCGCCTGCTCAGTCTCACCGAGTCGCCCACATCAGGAACGGTGAAGCACGGCCACAACGTCAAATTCTCGTACTACTCCCAAGAAAGCGCGCAGAACATAAACTACTCTCATACTGTCTGGGAGGAAGCCCGCTCTGTGCCGTCAAAGCTGAATGACGTTGAACGGCGGAATTTGCTGGGAGCATTCCTGTTTTCGGGGGATGAAATCTACAAGCCCGCAAGCGTACTCTCAGGCGGGGAAAAGGCAAGGTTAGCCCTGTACAAGCTCATGCTGGAGTCGACAAACTTTCTGATTCTTGACGAGCCTACGAATCATCTTGACACTGACACGCGGGAAATCGTAGAACGTGCTTTGCTGAAGTATCAGGGTACATTGCTGATAGTCTCACATGACCGCCATTTTCTGGACGCATTGGCTGAACGTGTGCTTGAGATTCGGGACGGGAGTCTCTACGATTATCCGGGAAATTACTCGTGGTTCCTGGAGAAGCGGGATGAGACCTTACAGCCTGACGCTCAGGACTCCAATCCGTCAGCAAAACCCAAATCCCCCAAGCGTGAGGACAACACCCGGCTCCTCCGTGAGACCAAGCGCGAAATCTCACAGGCTGAACGGGACATATCCGGCCATGAAGCGAGGATTGCGGAGATTGACGGGGCATTGTGCCAGCAGGAGACACTCAGGGACTCTCAAAGGGTGCAGGCACTGATGACTGAGAGGGCGGGTCTTGACAGGGAGCTTGCCGGGCTATATTCTCGCTGGGAGGAACTGAGCCTGAAACTTGATGAGATGAAGGGATGATTTCATGAGCGATGTTACTGTGGTGTGCTGTTACAACGACGAGAAGATGTACGCTGACTTTGTGGAGACGCTGAAGTCCCAAGCCTGCCCGTGCGAGATAATCGGCATCGACATTGTCGGAGTTGCGGGAGTGAGATTTGACGAAGCAGGAGTGATAACCAACATAAGGCACAAGTGGCGTTACAGGAACGGCGAGATTTCGTACGCTGGCTCACGCCGTGTTGAGGGCGGAATGATGACTTGCGGGACGGTTGACGAGTGTTTCTTCGGGAGACATACGGAGCATTTCCGGGAATATCCGTTCAACGAGGACTTGTGCAACGACTGGCACTTGTACGCGGCGGAGGCATGTCTTCATGTAGGCCGATTACGTACAGGGGGGGCAAAACTACGTATATATCTGTGATGTTGAGCTTCTTCACCTTTCTTCCGGGACACTCTCATTCAGGTTTTACCGCGGCTTCTACAGGCTGTGCAGGCATTATCAGGCAGATTACCCTGTGATAGGCACAACCTGCGACGGCTCAAAGACAGACACACTTCATCTTGTCGCTCACTTCATCTACAAGGTCGTCCGCATGTACCTGGGGCGGGTCAAACGCCTCGTAAGGAGCTGGATTGCCCCCAAGCAGTAACTTCTTCGCCGAACTCTCGCGCTCACTTCAAGCCGTGAAGGACTCCCCAGTCTCACGCCTCATTCTCGGATGGCACGCCAGCTTCATCATGTCGGATGACGGCCGGGCAGGTGTCGGCTTCGTCCCGGACTCGCGCCTTGAGCCACACACATCCCGCCCGATTCACACAGCTTCCCTTCTCACGTCAACCCTGAAAGAATTAGCCTCCCTTTATGTCTCGCCGTTCCCGCAGGAATTTGCGGCGGCAAGCGCGGCGTGTTCTGTGCTGCTTCCTTTTGCTGACGGGGGGCAGTACCTCGACGCTGTGATGACGTGCGCACGTGGCGACAAGGTTGCGGTTTTGGGGTACGAGCGGGACTTAGTGCCGTTCATGCGCGACTGGGGATGGCGGGCGGCGTTCTTCGATGACTGTTACGCGGGGAGGACGGACTGTTTTCCGCAGGAAGATTTTTCGCGGGCTGTGCGTGAGGCTGAATGGGTTTGGCTTTCACCTGAGGCAATCCGGGACAGGTGGCTTTTGTCGACACAGAATATTTTGCGCGGGAAGAAGGGCTGTTTTCTGCAAGGGCCGGGAATCCCTGCATTGCCCGGAGCGTTCTCACGGTTGGGGGTAACTCACCTTGTTGCGCCGCTGTGTGATGACGCGGGGAAAATCGAGGCTCATATTTCGGCAGGGGGGAGCGCGTGGCTCTGTGAGAGTCTCAGGTGGCGGGTGTATATCGCGGGCATGTTGGGGGCGCAAAACACGTGCAAATCTGGATTCATGTGATATAATCTCCTCGTCAGGAAGCAGAGGGGCTTCAAGACAAAACGATACGAGCAAGATAACACGAGGGGAGGAAAATATAATGGCAAAGGCAGTAGTAGATCAGGACGTATGCGTAGGATGTGAGTCATGCGTAGGAGCTTGCCCCGTTTCAGCAATCGCAGTTGACGGCGGAAAAGCAAAGGTAGACGCTGATGCCTGCGTGGAGTGCGGAACCTGCGTAGGCACATGCCCGGTTTCAGCAATCTCACAGTAACACAGAATCACAGCTTCAGAATTTATGACTGGCAGGGAACAACAAACCCTGTCAGTTTTTTTATGCACAGGAGGAACAATCACACATGAAAATTTTGCTTCCCGACAATACCCCCGCAGGCCAGCACGACGCAATCACCGCAGGCGACAAAACTATAACCGTCGAAGCAGGAGCAGGGACGGGCAAAACTTGGGTTCTCTCACAGCGTTACCTTCACCTTCTGCTGAATGATAATGACTTGCTGCCGCAGGATATTCTGACGCTGACTTACACAGAAGCAGCCGCGGGCGAAATGAAGGCAAGAATAGAGAGCCTCATAGCCGACTCGCTTCACTTTTTCCCCAGTCCTGAACGCAGGCAGATGATACTTGACGGCCTCAGCGATTCATGGATTTCAACGATACACGCATTCTCAACGAGGCTGATACGTGAGTCGGGGCTGTCTCTTGACATTGACCCGCGGGCATCTGTGATTTCGGCGTATCAGGAACAATCATTCTGGGAGGACTTGAGGAATGCCGCAGAGTTTGCCCGGCTTGAGAGTCTTGCGCAGCATTACACGGGCGGGAAAATTCTTGAGGCGGCAAAAGCTCTAGACAATGACGGATACATGAGCGCGGCTGCCGGGAAATGGGGTGCTGGGACTCTCGCCTCACTCGCTAGGAAAGCGGCGGATCTTCATGCGTCTTCGGGGCGTTCATGGGAATGTATGCTTGGATGGGCAGATGATGACTCGGAGCTTGTTTACGGGGCAGGGCTGGCGGTCATGGCCTCGCTGTGCGGAATATGGCGGGCTTTGTGGCACTTGTGGGAAAATGTGCGGCTTGAGAAAGTCAAGGCTGATGACGCGGAAGGAAACGCGCTCAATTCTTTTCTTGACGGAATGAGGGCAAATCCCCCGGCGGATTATAACAGCCTGCGGAATTTCTACGTAACAATAGTAACTGATGACAATATTGCCGGAGCAACAAGGGTATTCTCACAGCTCAAGGGAATACTAGGCGGCAGCACATTCGGGGCATGGCGCAAAAAGCGAAAGGAAAGCCTGACGTTCCGAATCATGAACGGTTTTTCCTCCCCCATAACGGAACAAGAAATCAAGATGCGCAAGACTCTCCTCAAGTTCTGCGCTGTCTCGTGGGGAATCTGGGACAAAATGAAATCAAAGCGCGGCCTTCTCTCATTCTCAGACATGATACTTCACGCAAGGAAGACGATTGAGCGCAGGGGCATACGCAAGAAATTCCGGCACATTCTCGTTGACGAGTTCCAGGACACTGACCCCCTCCAGTTCGCAATGATTGAGGCTCTCAAGGATTACGGGGAAAACTCAGGGCTTTTTGCTGTAGGAGACCCCAAGCAGTCAATCTACAAGTTCAGGCACGCAGAACCCGGACTTTTCGCGCGCACAATCAGGAAATCCGACAAGGCCATAACCCTGGATACCAGCTTCAGGACAAGGGATGCCCTTCTCTCACGCATAAACGGAATGTTCTCGAATCTCTGGCCCGACGGTATCAGCAGACAGGCTTCAATGCTCGGCGTGAAGTACAACCCTTTAGACCCTGCCGGCCTTTGCGCTGAACGTGAGACAGGGACAATGCCCCCCTTCAATGTGTATCTTCTGAGAAATGATTTAGGCGCGGAGGAAAGCAGGAAAATTCTTGCCTCATATATCGCCGGGAAAATATCATCATGGGTCAGGGAAAAGCGCACAATCTGGGACAAGAAAGACGGAAAGATACGCACGGTTACGTTCAAAGACTTCGCGATTCTCTCACGTAGCAGGGGCTGCTTCACGGTGCTTGAAGAAGCGTTAGAGCGTTACGGCATTCCGTCAGTACAGGACAGGAGCAACGATTACTTCAGCCGCGGAGAAATAGGCGATATAGTCTGCACGCTCCGGGCCGCCGCGGATTTCAGCGATGATTTTTCCGTCATGGGCTGGCTGCTGTCCCCGTTCTCAGGCGTGAATGAGGATGAAGCAATCACAAAATGCCTCGCACTCGCTGATGATGACCATCACCCCGCTGACCTCATGCGCGGGAATTTACCCGATGCATATTCACGGCTTAAGTATCTCGCAGTTGTCGGCAGGAACAAAGGAGCTTCCGGGATTATCGCCTTCTATGACATGAACAGGGATTGGCTCTCCTGCTGGCGTGAAAAGGACAGGCTGAGAGTCCTCCGTAATGCGAGGCTCGCTCTGAGGATTGCCCGCGATTTCGAGTCGTCAGGAACATCAAGCCTCGTTTCCTGCGCTGACTATATGACACGCTCTGTAAGGAGTGAATCAGCCTATGAGGAGCCCGCTTGGCACGACGATGAAGAAGAGGCCGTGAAGCTCGGTGCTGTTCATTCCGCAAAAGGCTTGGAATACCCCGTAACAGTCATATTCTCAGACAAGACGAGGAGGAAAATAGACACAGACTCACTCAAAGCCTCGCGGGATTTAGGCCTCGTTTTCAGCAAGCTCCCAGACGAGAAGACTCCCCCTGACGGATTCAAGTCCAAGCTGTCAGACTGGCACAAACTCTTATCCGAACAAGGCGACATTGAGGAAGAAGAAAGACTGTTCTACGTCGCCTGCACACGCGCTCAAGACAGCCTGATATTCTGCGGGCTGATCCCCCCCATCACCCAAGCGAACCCAAGCCCTGAACCGCGAGGTTACGCCGGGACATGGTCAGAGTTCCTGCTGAGAAGCATCAAGGGAATGAAGAATGTTGCCCCCGAAATCATCACGGCTGACAGCGTCATTTCTCCTGACACTTCCGGCCATGATGAGGAGTCGCGGGCATTGTCTCAGGCTGAGACGGTGAAGACTGCGCGGGCATTGTGTCAGATTTCGGCTACGTCGTTCGCTCTGTATGAATGGTGCCCGTATGCTTGGCGGAGGAAATACAGGCAGGGGCGGACTCTCACATGGGAACTCCCGGACAGGGACAATGATTCTGATGATGATGTTCACGGCGGGGCAGCACTTGGGAGTCTCGCGCACTGGGTGCTGTCCCGGTGGCCTAAGAGTGAGGATTACGGGGCGGAGCTTGACACGCTGCTTTATGACCATGAGACAATCAAAATCGTTCCGGGTTACCTTCGTGATACTTGGCGGGGGCGTAATAAGGATGCTCTGCGTGAATGGCTGATGACGTTTGCGGGAAGCCCGTTGTCCGCGAAAATTCGGAACGCTCCCGGTCTCAGGCGTGAATACACGTTCCGTGTTCCTCTCACGAATGATACTGTCATGGCCGGGGCTGTTGATGCTGTTTTCGGTAACTGTGTAGTTGACTACAAAATCACAGCGGCTGATGATGTCCCGGAAGGCCTTTATGACTCACAGATGGACTTCTACGCGCTGGCAATACATGAGCAGAAAGGCTATGACAGTGTCAGCGTAACAATATCATTCCTCAAGGAGAACACAGCCCAAGAGAGAGTCATAACTGATTTCGCGGCAATACGTGAGAGAATAGAACACGCTGCCTCACAGTGCGCTTCAGATTTACCGGGAGCGTATGAGGCAAATCACAATCACTGCGGAAAATGTCCGTTCAAGAAAGGCTGTGTGAAGGATGCAGGAAAAGTTGCAGGCTGAGAAACACAAGGAGCTTCACCGCGAGCATTACCTGACGTGCGAGAAGTACTATATATTTGAGCTTCTTGCGGTTGCCGGGGGGATGATGGGGCTTTACACGTACAGTTTGAGGGGGCAGGTGTTCTGCAACGCTCAGACGGGAAATATCGTGAAGATGACTGCGGCAATAGGCTGGGGGCGTTACGGTGTCGCGCTGTACTACCTGATTCCGTTCATGGCGTATGTAGTCGGCACGATAATATCGGAGATACTCCCGGAGAAAGTCAGCCATGCTATATTCATACGCTGGGAGACTGCGCTTGTCGGGGTTGAGATTCTCGTACTGTTCATGATAGGGTTCATCCCGTTCACGTGGCCGGACCAGATTGTGCAGGTGATGATAAACTTTCTTTGCGCGATGCAGTTCAACACGTTCCGCCAAGCAGAAGGCATCCCTATGGCGACTCTTTTCGTCACGAACCACGTCCGCCAGATAGGAATATCAATCGCCCGCATAATCAAGCATCATGAGCAGGAAGCCGAAGCCCGCGCGAAAATGGCCAAGCACGTGAAGATAATCTTTGCGTTCATGTTCGGGGGGGCAATCGTTACAGCCCTGTCGTCGTACCTGAAAGAGCGGACGATATGGCTTGCGATTATCCCGCTGAGTGCGTGTTTCTGTGTGATGCTGAGGTCGGATCTGGTGTATGAGCGGGCAATGCTGGACATCACGCCCCACGGGCATTAGTGAGCTGAGGAAAGGAGGCCGGGATTCCTGATGAGGGAGTCCCGGTTTTTGTTGACGGGGGGAATGTGGCTTCGAGGCTGTTTTTGCGGAGGGGGATATTCGGTCAACAGTCCCGGTTTTGTTTTGCGGACTAATTCAGCTCACGTTCTATTGCCTCGCTGGCTCTCTTCAGGTCAAGGCGTGAACGTACAGCCCTCATCCCCTCAAGTGCAAGACGTTCTGATTCTTCCTCGTGCGTGCAGGCATGAAGGAGATTCTCGGCGAGCCCTCCCACATCGTCAACATCACTCCCAAGCGCGAACCTGTAGCCCTCTGTAAGGTATTCACTTGCTGGTATTTTGCTCACGACGGCAAAGCATCCCTGCATCATGGCCTCAGCCAAAGCAATCCCAAAAGACTCCCACGTCGAAGGAAACGCAAAAATCTTAGCGTCCCGGTAAATCTCCAGCAGCCGCGCCCTGTCCCTGATTTCCCCTGTGAACACAACACGCCCGCTCAGTCCGGGATATTTGGCGTAAAAGTCCGAAGCTATGCTCATGTTCTCCTCGACGCGCCCGGCGAGCTTCAGCGTCCAGCCCGGAATCCTGTCCGCAATCCCCGCGAATGCCTCAAGCAGTATCTCCGTTGCCTTCTGGCGTGTGCCGAGCCTGCCGACGGTCAGAATCGTGTTGCTGCGCTGTGAGAACGGCCGGAAGTCCTCCAGCTCATGAGGGACTGCGGGGTTGGGTATCCAGATTATTTTGCGCCCCCAGTCGCGCGTGAGGATTTCGTCGTTGCCTTCGAGTTCGGTGCTGACACAGCCGGAATGATTCATCAGCCAGTTGATGAACGGAAGCTTCCAGCGTTTCGTGGCTGACTTCCTGTAAGCTCCGTCGAATTTCACATAGACTTTCCCGGCCGGATTGAAGAGCTTGTACGTGAAAGCCCGGAAGAATGAGCCTAACACCGGGTGCATCAGGTACAGGACATCAATTCTCTTTGCGTTTCTTGTGAGCCACAGGCAGGAGGCAAGGGTGAAGTTGAGCTTTCTGCTGCGGGAAATATTTTTCTTGGGGACAAACTCAATTCTTACGCCGGGTATATACTGCAAGTTTGGGTAGCTTCCGTTTTCGCACGTGGCAATGAACGAGTCGTAACCGCAGTATTCAGACATGCCATATGGGATGATACCGTGTTCCTTCAGGATATATTCATTGGTGAGATTTGCGAGATGGCAAAAGGATGGTCGTGGCTTCGTGGCTTCGTGGCTTCGTGGCTTCGATTATGGCGACCATGATGGGAAATGTCAAGCTCCTTTCTGTGGATTCCGCCAGATTCTAACACGCCCCCCGCCAATCTGGTATAATCGCCTCAATTTCTCACATACAATCACACCAAGGAGCTGTAATCTTTTGGGACAGATTCAAATCATCGTCGAGGGCATGACAGCCAGCGGCAAGTCCACAATCGTCAGCCTTCTCTCCGAGCGCTTGGGCTTCGACGTGATGCCGGAAGAGTTCCGCGACCCCTTAGACCTTCTCGGACGCTTCCACCACGACCGCAAATGGGCCTTCCCCATGCAGCTTAACTTTCTCGTTACCCGGTTCGCACAGTACCTTTGCGCGTCTGAGCAGGACAACTACATTCTCGACAGGAGCGTTTTCGGCGACAAGGTCTATGCCATGCTCTACTACAAGTCAGGCTACTTCAAGGACAGCCAGCTGGGATGTTACCTGACACTCTATGACTCGCTTCTGCGCGGCGTGAAGCCTCCTAGGCTGTTCGTGATTGTGCGTTGCAGGTTCGACGAGATCATGAGGCGCATCCATGACAGGGGCAGGCAGGATGAGATTGACGCGGGCGAGCCTTACTGGCGGAGTCTCTATGACGCTTACATGCCGTTCCTCGATTTCCTGAAGTCAGAGCTTGGCGGGGATATTACGTTCTACGAGCTTGAGCTGTCTGACCCGGCTTTCATTCACACGCCCTCAATGGTTGACTCGTTCCTTGGGGACATACGGGGATATTTCCCGGAAAGGAGGATATTGCACGGCCATGAAGGTCAGCGGATTGCTCAGGCACATTGACACATTCGCGCCGTTCTCGCTCGCTGAAGAGTGGGACAACTCCGGGCTTCTTGTCGGGAATTATGATGACGACATAAAGAGGATAGGTGTGTGTCTTGACGTTGTGAGCGAGGCAGTAATTGAGGCTGAAGAGCTGGGCTGCAACGTGATAGTCGCCCATCACCCGGTAATCTTCCGCCCCGTGAAAAGCATCACCGACCAGTCCGAGCAGGGAAGGACGATACTTGAGGCAGTCAGGCGCAACATCAGCATAATCGCGGCTCATACCAACTGGGACAAGGCCAAAGGGGGAGTGAATGACACTCTTGCGGCAATCCTCGCGCTGAAGAACGTTGAGTCTCTTGGGACGTTCGGGGTATGGGGTGTGCTCGCGCCGAGGATGAAGCTCAAGCAGTTTGCCGAACACGTCAAATCCTCGTGGAATCTCTCACGCCTCGACATATACACGAAGAACCGTCCTGTCTCAGTCGCAAGAATCGCGCTGTGCGGCGGGTCAGGCGGGGAGTTCTGGCAGTCAGCGAAATCAATCGGGGCTGACGTTTACGTTACGGCGGACATGAAGTATCACGAGCTTTCTGACGCGGTGAATGACGGCCTGACGGTAGCAGTCTGCAATCACGGCGAAATGGAGCGCGCATCAGTCTCACAGCTTGCGGTGAAACTCGAAGGGTGTGGGATTGAGACGGTCATGATAGACGTTAAGGCACTGCCCCAAATTCTCAGGATATAGGTGAACTATCAGCATGAAGAAACGTGTATTAAGCGCAATGAGACCAACCGGCCCGCTACACTTGGGACACATGGCCGGAGCGTTGAGCAATTTCGTGAAGCTGCAGAATGATGACAGCTACGAGTGCTTCTATGCAATAGCAGACTGGCACGCCCTCACGTCAAACTATGAGGACTCCGCCAACACAGGAGAGTATTGCTACACTGCCCTGCTGGACTGGCTGTCGGTCGGACTTGACCCGGAGAAATCCCCCCTGTTCATTCAGTCCCACGTACCACAGCACGCGGAATTAGCCCTCGCTCTCGGAATGATTACCCCGCTGGGCTGGCTGTACAGGAATCCCACGTACAAGGAGCAGCTCCAGAACATCCAGAATAAGGACTTGGGGACTTACGGCTTCCTCGGCTACCCTGTGCTGATGGCGGCGGATATATTGCTGTACAGAGCGGAGCTTGTCCCGGTCGGCGAGGATCAGAGCGCACATCTTGAGATTTCCCGCGAACTCGTGAGACGCTTCAACAACTTTTTCGGTGAAGGCCTCCTCGTTGAGCCTCAGCCCCTGTTCACGCAGACCCCAAAAGTCCCCGGAACAGACGGCCGCAAAATGAGCAAGTCATACGGGAACGCCCTCGAAATCTCCGAGAGTGAGGACTCAATGTGGCAGAAATTGCGCACCATGATGACAGACCCCGCCCGAATGAGACGCAAAGACCCCGGCGACCCGGAAAAGTGCCCGGTGTGGGATCTGCACAAGGTCTTCAACCCGGACGCTGACGAGAAGGCCGAAATCTGCGAGGGGTGCAAATCCGCCGGAATTGGCTGTATCGACTGCAAGAAGAAGCTCAACGCCCACATTCAGGAGATGATGACACCAGTCCGCGAACGCCGTGCGAAATACGAGGGCAAGAAGTCATTGCTTGATGAGATTTTTGCTGACGGTGCAGAGAGGGCCGGGAAGGTTGCGCGTGAGACTATGAGCGTGATTTACCCGGCTATGGGACTGCTGCCTAACCCCAAGCGTTGATGATTGATTTCCCGGTTGAGGTTGACGGGTATTCTGGGCCGTTTGACCTGCTATGTTCGCTGGTTGAGAGCAGGAAGCTCAATGTGTCAGGCATAAAGATAGCCCGGCTCATCCAGATTTACGGCCTATACCTCGTGAAGTCAGGACAGACTCCCGCCGATACCCTCGCCGATTTCTTCAGCATGACCGCCGGACTCGTCCTTGAGAAAACACGCTCCCTTCTCCCGAACAATGACTCGATTCCTGAGACAGTCCCGGACGAGCAAGTGTTCATGAAATCGCTTGAGCGTTACAGGCCTTACAGGAAAGTTTACTTGTGGCTTGCGGAAAAATTCGCGTCGGCACAGCCCGCTTACAGGCGCGGAATCCCGGACGTTCCTTCTGATGATGAGCGTGAAATTCTGGTTGACGGTGAGGGAGCTTACATTCTCGCGAAAACTTGGAGGGACATAAACGCCCGGCACATTTCGGCCATGATTGCGCGCGAGACTCTCACGGATGCGGCGGCTGGTGCTGACTGGGACGGATTCGCCCGCGATGACCAGGAGCAAATCGAGGCAAGAGTCGCGGAAATAGAGTCGTTGCTGGCCGTGTCGGAATCTTTGAGCCTTCACGAAATCGCCGGGAATAATCTCGTTGTTACGTTGCTGGCTGTCTTGGAGCTTTGCAGGATGGGCCGGGCCATGATTGAGCAGGATGAACTTTTCGCCGATGTCAGAATTAGCCCGAAAGGTTGAAGCCCTCCTGTTCGTCTCATCATCCCCCGTATCAGAGCGCGAACTCAGGGACGCACTAGGTGTAGGACTGCGCGGGATAAGGGAGGCGTTATCGGAGCTTGCCGGGATTCTTGACGGTGAAAATCACGGTGTGTACCTGCGGAATCTTGCGGGGGATTGGGTCATTGAGACACGCCAGGAGATGGCTGACGTTGTCGGAAATTTCCGCGAAAACGCCGGGAAGAAGCGAGTCCGTCTCAGCAAAGCCGCAATAGAGACCGCCGCAGTAATCGCCAAGAAACAGCCGGTAACACGCAGTGAGATTGACGAAATTCGCGGGGTGAACTCAGCCAGCCCACTCGAAAAACTGCTTGAGCTCGGACTCGTCAAGACAGCAGGACACAAGAAGGAAGGCCGTCCGTCATTGCTCTATGTTACGACGGTGAAATTCCTTGAGGTATTCGGGATAAACGACATAGGCGACATCCCGGAGCTTGAAGAGACTGACACAGAGGAGGAATTATCTACATGAGGCTGAACGCTTACCTGTCATCATGCGGAGTGGCATCAAGGCGGAAATCGGAGGCAATAATTCTCAGCGGAAGGGTGCAGGTGAACGGCAAAATTGTTCTCGCGCCCTTCTTTGACGTTGACCCGGAGAATGACACTGTTACGCTTGACCGCAAGCCCCTGAAATTTTCCCCGCATGTCTATTACGTCATCAACAAACCAGCCGGGTACGTCTGCGCGTCATCCGACAAGTATGACCCTGTTGTTGTCGACCTTGTCCCCCATGAAGGCAGGCTCTACCCCGTCGGAAGGTTAGACCGCGACTCAGAAGGCCTCCTCATCCTCACCAATGACGGCCAATTCACACAAAGCATCCTCCATCCCTCAAAGGAAATCCGCAAAGAGTATGAAGCCCTCCTCAACATCCCGGTGAACGCAAAGAACCTCGAACACCTCAAGGCAGGCTATGACACTGAGGAAGGAAGGCACGTAAAGCCGATAAGTGTTAGTGTGATGGATCGTGAGCCGGGCGGACGCTGGATAAGGGTTGTGATTGTTGACGGACTGAAGCGCGAAGTCAGGCTCATGGCACGCAACGCAGGCTTGAAGGTTGAGCGGCTTATACGCAGGAAGATAGGAAGGATGAGGCTTGAGACTCTGGAGGGCGGGGGGTATGTGAGTTTGTCATTTTCCGAGCTGTACACTAAAATATTTGACGGCGGCGAAGTCTAACAATTATCCAGAAGAAAAGGGGGTTAAAGTCCGTGAGTGAAATAGATGAGAAATCCCGGGAGCTAATCAAGACCCGCATAATCAACAACATGCAGAACATCAAATCCTTTCCCCAGTTCGTGCTAGAGACGATGAGAAAACTGAATGACCCCGAAAGCAACGCGGCGGACGTGGCTCAGAGTCTCTCACGCGACGAAGGACTCGTACTCCGCATCCTCAAGCTCGCAAACTCAGCGGCATACGGTGCAAGCCGGAGCATCTCCAATATCTCCGAGGCAATCGCGCTTCTTGGCTACAAGTCAGTCAGCAACATCATCTTGGCGGCGACGGTCTACTCAGCGATGGACAAGGGTCTTACTGGTTACGCTCTTGACCGCGGGGAACTTTGGCGGCATTCCCTCATGGTGGCGTACACTTCCCGGCATCTCGCAGGCCTCACCGGGAAAGTCAGCACAGAGGACGCTTACGTAGGGGGGCTCCTTCACGACATCGGCAAGGTGATTCTGAATGACTACGTGAGGTTCGGCTACGGAATAATAGTGAAGATGGTCGAGGAGAAGCACATACCCTTCACTGAGGCGGAACAGCGGGTATTAGGGTTTGACCACGCGGCAATAGGTGAGATTCTTGTCGACAAGTGGGCAATGCCGCCGTCCTATAGTGTCCCGATTGCCTACCATCACAAGCCCAACGAGCTTCCTGACGACCTCAAGAAGTATCAGCCGCTTCTTGACGTTGTAACGACCGCAAACGCGATATGCCTCATGCTTGGTATAGGGCTGGGTGCTGACGGTTTGCAGACTTACATGTTCCCTGAGCCAATAGAGAGACTCGGCATAACGAATTTCGACAGCTTGTTGTCTGAGATGATAGACTTTGCCGGGAGTGTTGCGGGGGACATGGGCGACATGGCCGGGCTGTAGCGGGAATGTCATACGTGATCACAATAGACGGTCCGGCGGGGGCTGGCAAAAGCACGGCCGCGAAGGAAGTTGCGCGCAGGCTCGGAATAAGTTATCTCGACACGGGGGCAATATACCGGGCTGTTGCGCTGATACTGTATGAGTCGGAAGTCCCCGCTGTTGACGGCTACATTATGCGCGAGGCTCTCAGCAAGATTCGCATTGAACTCCGCAACAAGTCGGTGTTCGTGAATGGCTTTGACGTTACTGGCGAGATTCGGACTCCTATGGTTGACGAGCTGGCCTCTATGTATTCGGCGATACCGTCGGTGAGGAAGGCTCTTTTGTCCCTCCAGAAAGACCAGGAGAAGCACGGCTCATTCGTGGCGGAAGGCCGGGACGTTGGGAGCGTTGTGTTTCCTGACGCTGAGGCAAAATTCTTCCTGACAGCGTCCCCCGAAGCAAGGGCAAAACGCCGTTACTCTGAACGGGTCAGCAAAGGCAAGCCCGCCGACTATGACGAGATATTACGTGCGATAATCGATCGCGACAAGAACGACTCAACCCGCGAAGTAGCGCCCCTCACAGTGCCAAAGAATGCAGTTTACGTAGACACATCAGACATGACGGAAGAACAGGCAGTGCAATTCATACTCGACAAAGTGAAAGAAGTAATCCCCAATGAAGCAAAGTAAGATATTCTATTTCATCGTCAAAAATTTCTTCAGGATACTGCTGACGATATACAACCGCTGTACATCCCGCTGGCTTGAGCCTCTCAGTCCCGGCGAGAAATTCATTGTGGCCTGCAACCACGCAAGCAACCTTGACCCGCTCATAGTTGGGTGCTATTTTCCCCGCAGGCTTCGTTACCTGGCGAAAGAAGAACTTTTCACGGGCTGGTTTCTCGGAACATGCATAAGGGCATTGGGTGCAGTCCCGGTCTCACGCCAAAGCAACGCATCAGCCGCCGGGGCACTCAAGGGATTCATGAAGCTGTACCAAGAAGGAAGCGACGTGCTGATATTCCCGGAAGGAGGAAGGACTCTTGACGGGAAATTACAGCCGCTTGAAGCAGGTGTAGCACTGATAGCCGCCCACGAACACGCGCCGATTCTCCCGGTCTTCATTCACGGGTCATTCCGGGCGATGCCTCCGGGTTCTGCGTTCGTGAAGCCGACAAAGCTCCGTGTAACTTTCGGGAAGCCGCTAAGATTCGGCGAGGAAGTCTACAACAGCAGGGAAGGCCGCAAAACCATCATGGACAGCCTGACGCGTGCATTCCGTGAGCTTGAGGCGGGGGAATAAGCTATGTTTGTCAGCATGACAGGCTACGGCAGCAAGTCCCACGAATTTCCATGGGGTACAGTCAAGTTTGAGCTGTCCTCCGTCAACCACAAGTACCAAGACTTCAGCGTCAGGCTCCCCCGCGAACTGTCATCCCTTGAGAACCGAATCCTCGCCATCCTCAGAAACAACATCGCCCGCGGGAAGGTCAAGCTGTCAGCCGAAATCACCTACAACCCCGGCGCGAACCTGCCAGCCCTCGACAATGACGGCCTCAGCGTCCTCATCAGCCAGGCACGGAGCATCGCCAAGCGCAACAACCTTGAAGTGGCACGGGACATAACCAGCTTCCTGATGATACCGGGAGTCTTGGACGAGTCCGGGAATGTAGCTGAGGAAGCCGCCCTTGAGTCCCCCGAAATATGGGACAGGCTCGCGTTTGACGCTGTGGACTCGCTCCTTGAGATGAAGAAGGCTGAAGGCGAAAAGCTCCGTGAGAACGTGGACGCTGAAATGTCCCGGCTTGAGGACATAGCAGACTCGCTCAAATACCGCTGGACTGTGGCGCAGGATGAGGCTATCGAGGGGCTGAGGTCGCGTATTGAGTCGGTCATGGAGCATTATGCCCTTGAGGTTGACGACGCAAGAATCGCGCAGGAAGTCGCCCTTTTGTCGGACAAGTGGGACGTGTCAGAGGAGCTTGCACGGCTTGAGGCTCACACGGGGAAATTCCGGCAGGTCATGGATGAGCCTTCGTGCGGGAAAAAGCTGGATTTCCTCGTTCAGGAGATGAACAGGGAGATCAACACGATGGGGAGCAAGGTCAACGATGCCGAGTTCAGATGGGGAGTCGTTGAGGCTAAAACGTGCGTTGAAAGAATACGCGAGCAGATACAGAACATAGAATGATGAAGACAGGAAGATTATTCGTGCTTTCAGGCCCAAGCGGAGTCGGCAAAGGCACCCTCAGAGAACACGCCCTCAATAACGCCCCCAATCTCACATACTCCATATCATGCACGACACGCAAGCCCCGTGAAGGTGAGACTGACGGTGTGGAATACAGGTTCATATCGCGGGAAAAGTTCACGGAAGGAATCTCGCGGGGACTCTTCCTAGAATACGCCCACGTTCACGAGGACTATTACGGGACACTGAGGGCTGATGTTGAACGTGAGCTTGAGGTCGGCCATGACGTGCTGCTTGAGATTGACGTTCAGGGGGCTTTGCAGGTCAGGGAGAAGATGCCCGGAGCTGTGCTGATATTCGTCGCCCCGCCTAGCGTTGAGGCACTGGAGCAGAGACTCAGAGGGCGCGGGACTGAAGCCGCCGGAAGCCTGAGCGTGAGGCTCGCAAACGCAGAGAAGGAACTGGCCATGAAGGATGAGTATGATTACGTGATAGTGAACGATGATTTGGACACGGCATGTGAGGAGCTTCGGAAGATAATACTATGACTGCTGACAGGATATTGCGCTGGGTGCTTTTCTGCGCGGGGATAATCACGGCGATATTCGCGGGCTACATGTTCAGCGAGGGAAGAATCGACTGGGGGGCGGCTTGGCTTGCGGTTACTGTGGGATTCCTGACGTTCGCGACAAGGATCAGCGGGGGCAGATCGTCAGCGGCCTCATCATCTGACGACGGGAACAAGGAGCTTCACGACATGGCCATACTCATAGCCGACACAGCGGTAGCAACACTCAAGAACATTGGCAGGACGATTCCACCCGGCACGAAGGAGATTGACGAGCTCGAAGAGAAGGTGAACAGCTTCCTTGACGTTATGCCCGTGAGCGGGGAGGAACGGCAGGAGTTCGCGGAAGAGTTTGACCGTCTCCGTAACAGAACGAGGCGCAACGAGGGCGGAAGGGCATTGATGAGGAGCGCAAGGCTTTGACCGACATAGACAGAAGCGCAAGACTTTAACCAACCCCAACAGGAGATTTTCATATGAATAAAGGACAGAAATTTTCGGTTTGGTATTTCCTAATCGCGATGATTGTTGCGTGGCTTTTCTCGGAATACGTCTACAAGCCCTACACTGAGAGCAAAACAGAAGTCCCTTACAGCGAGTTTCTTGCTGACCTTAACGCCGGGAACATCGAGAACGCTGACATAACAGACTCACGCATAGTTTACGCCCTCAAGGAGAACGTAAGCCCCGACAAACGCCCCATAGTCGACGGAAAAATACTGACCTCCAGGCGCGCCAAGTCCCAGGACAACATCAAAAGCGTCGTCAAGCTCCTTGACCCGTACCTGATTGAGAGGCTCGCCAGCGCGGATATAAAGTTCGGCGGAATTGCCCAGCGCGACAGCATAATTGATCTCATCATGGGGATAATACTCCCGATGCTGCCGCTAATAATAATCTGGTACTTCATCTTCAGGAACATGCACGGAGGAACAGGCGGGGGGATATTCTCGTTCGGACGGAGCAAGGCCAAAGAGCTCCAGGGCGAAATGAGCGGGGTACACTTCAGCGACATAGGCGGGGCAGGCGAAGCAGAAGTAGAGCTGCGTGAAATCATAGACTTCCTCAAAGACCCCAAACGCTTCGACAAGTTCGGCGCGAAACTGCCCAGGGGAGTCCTGCTTGTCGGCCCTCCCGGAACAGGCAAGACTCTCCTCGCCAAGGCCTGCGCGGGTGAGGCGGGAGTCCCGTTCTTCTTCATCACCGGCTCAAGTTTTGTGGAAATGTTCGTTGGAGTCGGCGCGGCAAGAGTGAGAGACCTTTTCGAGCAGGCAAAGAAGAAAGCCCCCTGCATCATCTTTGTTGACGAGATCGACGCTATAGGGCAGGCCAGGATGCGCAACTTCAACAGCAACTCAGAGCAGGAAGCCACGCTCAACCAGCTGCTCGCGGAAATGGACGGCTTTGAGACCAACAACGGAGTCGTCATCATGGGCGCGACAAACAGGCCTGAAATTCTCGACCAAGCACTATTGAGGCCGGGAAGGTTTGACAGACAGATTCAGGTTGTCCTGCCGACTGAGGAAGGACGCGAGGAGATACTCAAGATTCACACAAAGAAGCTCCCTCTTGACCCGTCAATAAGCCTGCGTTCAATCGCTAAGGTTACGCCCGGCTTCTCTGGAGCTGACCTAGCCAACATCGCAAATGAAGCCTCACTCCTCGCCGCCCGGAGAAAAGCCGATAAAGTGTCGATGAATGATTTTGACCTGGCAATAGAGCGCGTTGTTGCCGGACTCCAGCGCAAGACCCCCCTGACTCCCGAAGTCCGCAGGAAAGTAGCCTACCACGAGTCAGGACATGCGTTAGTGTCATGCTACCTGCCAGGCTCTGACCCCGTCCACAAAGTCAGCATCATCCCCACGACAAAGGGCGCGCTGGGCTACACCCTCAACATGCCGACGGAAGACAAGTATCTTGTTACTGAGGCTGAACTCCGCACACGGATGGCGGTGATGCTGGGCGGAAGAGCGGCGGAGCTTTTGGTGTTCTCTGAAGCGTCAACAGGAGCATCTAATGACCTTGAGCGGGCTACTGAGACTGCCCGGAGGATGGTTACCGAGTTCGGGATGTCTGAGAAGCTGGGGCCTGTGCGTTACGCGTCGCCGTCAATGATGTATCTTGCAGGAGGAGCTGAGGTGAGGAATGATGTAGGGGACGGGACAGCGGAAATTATTGACGCGGAAATACGGCGGCTTGTCCATGAGGCTCAAGAGAAGGCCGAGACGATTCTCCGCGAACATGAGAAGATACTTCATGAGGTTGCGGGGGTCTTGCAGGACAAGGAAGTAATCAACAGCGACGAAATCAAGGCCATTGTTGACCGGGAGAAGGAAGAAGCCGAAGCCGGGAACGTAACGCAGTAATCACAAGAAAATATTATGCCTCTTCTGTGAAAGCAGGGGGGCATTTTTTTGTATGCTATAATCGCTGGCACATATCCCAAATAAACAGGTGATTATACATGAGAAGAGGAAGATTCATGACGCTCTGCGCGGCTCTCGTGATGATGCTCTGCGGGGCTGCATGGGCAAAACTTGCGGACGACATGACCATATCCGGCAATTTCGCCAAAGGTTACACGGTCAACAACTGGTATTCTGAGAGCGTAACAGTGTCAGGCGGTGTTACTGATTACACGTTCAACATCACGGAAGGTGAATTGCCTCCGGGATTCTTCATTCGTCAGAATGGATCGCAATTCTGCCTTGAAGGAATCCCTGACACCGCCGGGACGTGGACGTTCAAGCTGAGAGTTACAGACAGAAGGGACTGCTACGTTGAGCGGGAATTGTCGGTAACGGTTGACGCTGAGAGCTGCAAGGCTGATGATATGTCGCTGTCCGGGGCGTTCACGGCTTCGGGTGAGACCGGGACGTGGTACGAGAGCGATATAACGGTCAGCGGAGGGACTTCGGATTACACGTTCAACATTTCCGGGACTATTCCGCCGGGTCTGTATATACGGCAGTCAGGAAGCAGCTTCTACCTTGAGGGTATTCCGACACAGGCAGGGGATAACACGTTCGTTCTGAGGGTAACGGACAGGCGTAACTCATACGCGGAGATAAGCAATACCATAAGCATCACAGCGGGGGATTACACTGCTCCTGCGCTTGCTGAGGACATGGCCATTACAGGAGACATTGCCACAAACAGGAGAGTGAACGAGAGCTATTCCAGCGGTGTTAATCTCAGCGGCTATGATGACAGCACCGTGTGGAGCGTGGTCAGCGGGACATTGCCGCCGGGACTGTATTACTCAGGCGGCAGGTATGGCTGTTCTTTCTACGGTATACCCAACGCAGGAGGCACATACAGCTTCACACTTAGGGCGGTCAACAGCAAGAACAAGTACGTTGAGAGGCCGTTTGTCATCAAGATCAATGATGAGCCGTATGAAGCTGAAGACATGTCGATAACGGGGGATTTCACGACCAACAAAATGGTCAACGAAAATTTCGGCAGCTATGTGAACGTCAACGGCTGCGACGGAACTGTATACTGGTCAGTTGTTGGCGGCAGTCTTCCTCCGGGATTGTCATTGTCAGGACAAAACTGGGGGTGTTACCTTCAAGGCATACCCAACAAGGGCGGCACATACTCATTCACGCTGAGAGCAACAGACAGCAGGAATGCTTACGTTGAGAGGCCGTTCACCGTCAAGATAAATGATGCTCCTTATGAGGGAGCTGACATGTCGGTTACGGGGGACTTCACTACAGGTGTCAGGGTCAACGAGAGCTATTACAGCAGTGTAAGTGTCGGCGGCTATGAAGGCTATGTGTACTGGTCGCTTATGAGCGGGAGTCTTCCTGACGGGTTATCGCTGAGGCCGTCGGGGTCAACAGTATACCTTCAAGGCATAACCAATAAGGGAGGCACATACACATTCATACTCAGGGCAACCGACAGCAGGAACGCCTACATTGAGCGGTCATTCACGGTGAAGATCAACGATACTCCGTACAAGGATGAGTCTATGTTAATCAGCGGCAGCTTTGACACGGGCAAGAATGCAGGAGAAGAATACTACAGCTACGTGAGCCTCGGAAGTTACGAGGGGATTCCATATTGGTCGCTGGCAGGCGGTACGATTCCTCATGGTTTGTCATTGAGGCCGTCAGGTTCTACAGCATATATCCGCGGCATTCCCAACACGCCCGGAACATACACATTCACACTCAGGGCAACAGACTACCGCAACGCATACACAGAGCGCGAGTTCACCATAACCATAAACGGCGACGCACCGTCAGACCCAACTTCGACAACCGATATGTCATTGAGCGGGATATTTGCCGAGGGCTACACGGTCAGCACGTGGTATTCAAGCAATGTGCAGGTCAGCGGCGGAACATCTGATTAAACGTTCAAGATTACGGGCGGCTCACTTCCTCCGGGATTCTACGTCAGGCAGGACGGCTCATATTTCTACCTTGAGGGCATCCCCAGCACAGCAGGTACATACACCTTCAAGCTGAGAGTGATTGACCAGCGCAGCACTTACGCCGAACGTGAGTTTACCGTGAAGATTAACGGCGAGCATTACAGCACAACCGACATGTCTATAACGGGGAAATTCCCGGACGCTTACACGATCAACCCGTGGTACTCGAACTATGTGCAGGTCAACGGCGGAGTCAGCGATTACACTTTCAGCGTAACAAGCGGCGCGCTTCCTCCCGGATTCTTCATCAGGCAGGAAGGCTCATATTTCTACCTTGAGGGAATCCCAAACAAGCCGGGAACATACACATTCGGCCTTCAGGTTACGGACAGGCGCAACGCATACACTGAGCGTACATTCACCATGACCGTCAACGGGGAAGAAAGTCCCGAACCGACTCCTTCTGACCCGGTCAGGATAGTTACATCATCACTCCCGAACGGCAAAGACGGAGAAGATTACAGCGCGGCAATCACGGCAACGGGCGGCACAGGCTACGGGCTGACGTGGATAATCACCGGGCTTCCTGACGGACTGAGCTACACCACAAGCGGGAATACCTGCACAATCAGCGGCAAACATTCAACAGGAGGAGCTACCGTAACTTACGCCGTCAATATCAATGTCGCCGATACTGAGACCGAGGACTCCAAGAGTTTCACGCTCACGGTTGAAGGCGGAAGCATCACAGACCCGATCACTATAACGACCGACTCACTTCCAAGCGGCGGAACAGGCGAGGAATACAGCCAGACTCTCACAGCAACAGGAACAGTAACATCATGGGCGGTAACAAGCGGAGACCTTCCGGCGGAACTCACACTAGACACCACAACAGGAACTATCAGCGGCACAATCTCAGGCACTGCCGCGGGGGACAGCGACGCTCTGAGTTACACGTTCGACGTAACGGCTTCCAATTCTTCAACATCAGCCGTCAAAACATTCACGCTTCTGATCTATAAGTCCATCACAGTACTTACTGAGACTCTCCCGAACGCAACAGTAGGCACGGAATATTCAGCCTCAATTGAAGCGTCAGGCGGACATGTTACAGCCTGGGTGCTTAAACCCGCCGCCAATGTCCCGGAATGGCTCAAGTACTCCAACAACAACAACATACTAAGCATCTGGGGGACTCCTACAACAACAGGGACTTACACATTCATTTCCGACTGCGGGAATGTTTACTGCGGCTGCCAGAAAACTTTCACCCTCACAGTTGACCCAAAGCCAGCACCAGCCCTCAAGCCCAAAATCTCAATCCCAAAGGGCAGAAGCCTCTACCTTGCCGGACAAACCTACTCCATCAAGCCCACAGTAACAGGAACAGCCCCAATCACATGGGCGGTAACAGGGACTCTTCCTCCGGGCTTCACGTTCGACACGTCAACAGGCGAAATCGGCGGCACTCTCACGGCCGCAGACGAGGGGAAATATGCCTTCGTTCACATGCCCTACACATTCACGGTCAGCGCGGCAAACAGGGCAGGAACTGACAGCGCGGAAATCTTCATCCCGGTGTATTACCCGGCTGACATAATCACGGATTCAACACTTCCGCCAGCAACAAAGAACGCCAGTTACAGCACAGAGATCACGGCAGAAGGTACGGAGTTTTCCATGAACTGGAAGAAGACCGACGGGAATCTGCCCAGGGGTCTCACGCTGTCGATGAACAAAGGCAGAAGGACTTGCTCAATCACTGGCAGCCCGGCTGAAACAGGCACGTTCACATTCACGCTGAAGCTCTCGAACATCGCAGGATTCGCTGAGACACAGAAGACATTTACCCTGACCGTGAACGACGACAGCGACACAGAGACAGGAAAGCCCGAAATCACGACTGAGACTCTACAGGACGGCGAGACAGGAACGGCATATGTGGCAGTCCTCGAAGCAGCAGGACAGAAGCCCATCACTTGGAGCAAATCCGGGTCATTCCCCAAAGGTCTCAAGCTCGACAAGTACGGGACAATAATCGGCGTTCCGTCAAAGGCAGGCACTTACACATTCACAGTGAAGGCCAAGAACAGGAAGGGTACAGTCTCCAAGAAATTCACCGTAACAGTAACAGGCGATGAGTACAAGAAGCCCAAGATCACGACAAAGGCAATCCCCGCCGCGTCAGTGAACCAAGCATACAGCTTCCAGCTCAGCGCAGCAGGCACTAACACTGACTCATGCCCGATAACGTGGAGCCTTGTCGGCAATAAATACCCGTCGGGAATGTACCTCACTGAAGACGGGCTGCTTACAGGTATCCCGAAAGAGGCCGGAAAGTTCACCGTCAAAGTCAAGGCCGAAAACAATATGGGTTCAGCGACAAAATCCTACTCCATCAAAGTCAGCGGTCTAAAGCCCGAAATAGTGAACGAGAATCTCCCGGCAGGAATAACAGGACTAGCGTACACTTCACAGCTTCTTGCTGACGGTTCAGACCCCATAACGTGGAGCAAGTCAGGAAAATTCCCGTCAGGCCTGAAACTCGCTCCCAAGACTGGCGAAATCACAGGGACTCCCAAGAAGGCCGGGACTTACAGCTTCACGGTTACCGCCAAGAACAAATACGGCAAGGACACGCGGGATTTCGTGATTGTCGTCGGCACTGTGTCTGACTCCGACGAAACTTCAGAGCCGGAAGAAACCATCACAGGGACTCCTTCAGCTTTCACGGACAGCGCAGGAACGCTCCCGGAAATCACGCAGGATGACTCACAGCCTGAGACTTACGGCCATGAAACCGAGCTTGACATGTGGGTTGTGAGCGGGGACGAGGAACTAAGAGGCGAGATCTACGTACCTGAAGGCAGGCCTGTAACGTTCATGATTGCTTCATGGCCGGGAGGCTTTGATGACGCTGAAGTGTATATTGCGGACGAGGCTCTTGCGCTTGAAGTTGCTGATGATGGGACGTTCACACTTCCGGGCGAATTGGTGAGTGATGAGTTCGTGATTTACGTCATGGCCGGAAATACCAAGACCATCGAGCTTTACATCGTCGCAGAACAGGAAGACTAACAGGCAATAACGGGGGGGGTATCTCTAGCAGGTACTCCCCTTTTTCATGCTCACAAGAAGCGTCATCCTTTCGTGAATATCCCCGCCCCTGTACGAGTAACAGCGCGAGTCAGCCAGCGTATTTATCCCTGAGACCGCGACATTCCCCCCGCTGAGTCCGGCATCAAGAAGCTGGCTTCTGATTTCCCCCGCAAGGTCAAAATACACCCTCTCACCGTCAGCACTGAAATTCTCCCGGTGAAACGCCTCAACAGCCTTTACCGTCCATTCATCGCCCGCCTTCCTGAAATACTCACGCCCTATGCACGGCCCTACCCACGCATGAGCCTCACTTACAGAGTCAGCCCCGAAAATCTCACGCGCAATCCTGAGTCCCTCGCGCGAAATGTTGAGGACAGTACCCTTGCAGCCTGAGTGAAGCAGCATGACCCACGCCGGGCGAATCCCCCATATCATCACGGGCGCGCAGTCAGCGAACCTCAATGAGGCCTGAACGTCCGGGACTGTCAGCAGTACTCCGTCAGCCTCCGGGCGCAATGGCAGGGAGATTTCCGGGACAGTCTCAGCGTCAGCAACGAGAATATTCCTGCCGTGAACCTGAGAGGGCATGACGTGAGGAAGCCGGGAGTCCGTTATGACCGTCTCACCCCTCATGAAGAATGACGCGGAAATGTTGCCGGGAGTCTCTATTCTCATTCCGCAAGCTCCGGGAAAATTTCACGCGCGAGTTTCATCACATCGTCATCAAGAACAGCAAGCGTTATGTCCATCTCATCACTTCCGGGAAATTCGCGGATTGATTTCACCGCTATCTTCAGAGCGTCAGGCTTTGGGTAACCGTAAATCCCCGCCGAAATCAGAGGGAATGCCAGCGACTTGCACCCGTTCTTTTCTGCCAGCCTAAGCGAGTTCTCGTAGCATGACCGCAGGAGTCCGGGTTCGCCGTGCTTTCCTCCCTGCCACCTTGGGCCGACAGCGTGGATGATGAACTTTGCCGGGAGATTGCAGCCACGTGTGATTTTCGCGCCTCCTGTCCTGCATCCTCCGAGGGTCTTGCATTCCTCCAGAAGCTCCGGGCCCGCGGCTTTGTGGATTGCCCCGTCGACTCCTCCGCCCCCTAAGAGACTCTGATTCGCAGCGTTCACGATTGCGTCAACATTGAGCGCGGTAATATCTGCCTTGATTATTCGAAGCGGCATTATGATTTCTCCTTTGTGTGTTAAGATTGCCGGGAATTTTGTTACTGGGGGGAATTGTACATGAACTTAGACTTTTTTGCAGTCGCCTCAAACCTCATCAGCCTGTTCGCGCTAATCGCTGTCGGATTCATCGCCGTCAAATCTGGAGTCCTTCACCCGGACGCAACGCACCACTTCTCGCCCCTGCTGATGAAGATTGCTCTGCCATGCACAATATTTGTGTCTCTTGTTACGAGGGAATACAACGCTGGATTTGCCGCCGACGGGATAACGATAACCCTTGCCGGAATTGTCGTGTTCCTGGCCATGATGTATATCGGGCGTGGGCTTGCGTATGTTACCGGGGTTCCTGACGGGACAAAAGGAGTCTGGGCGTTCATATCGGCGTACAGCAATTCGGGCTTCATGGGATTTCCGATTGCGCTGGCACTTTTCGGGGCTGAGGGGCTGGCTCTGTCTGTCATGCTCAACATCTCGTTCAACGCCACGATATACACGCTGGGAGTGATGGAGCTTATCCGCGACAACCCTAATCACGGCTCTGAAGGCATCGACATAAAGTCAATCATCTTCAGCAACATCAACATAGCTACGGTGCTGAGCCTGATATTCTACTTCGGGAGGATAAGTGTACCGCCGGCAGTATTGAGTCCTCTGAACTACATTTCCGGCATAACGACTCCGCTTTCCATGATGATAATCGGGATGACCCTTGCTCACTCGAAAATGTCATCAATCTTCACGGACGTTCACGCGTGGACATCTACGGCTATGAGGCTTGTTGTGTTTCCCGTTGCGCTTATCGGGCTGTTCAGGGTGCTTCCGCTGAGTGAGAATCCTCTTGTGAGCGCGGTGCTTGTACTGATAGCGGCTATGCCTGGGGCGAGCGTTACGGCGGTGCTGTGTGAAATGTACGGGGGGAATATTGACTTTGCGGCGCGGGCTATGTTCATACAGAATGTGCTGTGTATGGTTACTATTCCGCTGGTGTGTTCGATGATATAGGCTTGTGGTAAAATAGGGGCAACGTTGAGGGGAGTTGTTACCCTATTTTGGAGCTTAATACTCCCGGACTAGCCTTTGAACTTTTCCCACAGCTGCCAGGCTGTAAGGATGAAGCCCATTAACCAGTAGATAGCAGTGAAGAAGCGTGATGCTTTGCGAGCGAGCCTCTTCACCGCTTTCCTCCGGGATTTCTTGGATTTCTTACCCATTTCCATCACCAGATTCCTGCAGGGCATAATACCCTTGTGAAGCGACCCCTGCCCGCGCTCCGGGCTCCTCGTGAGGGCTATTATACACTACAACTGATATAATCCCCCCAACACTCACAGGAGGGTAAAACATGTTCACATTCAATCCCGGCAAGTTATACTTCTTCGACGGCGCAATGGGCACAATGCTTCAGGCACGAGGCCTCAAGCTCCGCGAAATCCCCGAAATCCTCAGCCTGACACAGCCCGAACTCATCCGCTCAGTTCACCGCGAATACATCAGCGCAGGAGCAGACTTCATCACCGCAAACACATTCGGCGCAAACCGCTTCAAGCTCGCACAATCCGGCCACACAGTCCCCGAAATCATCAGAGCAGGACTCTCACTCGTCCGCGAAATCACACAGGGAACATCAGCCCTTGCAGTCCTCGACATTGGCGCAACAGGACGCGTAATGTACCCTTCCGGCGATGCGTCATTCGGTGAAATCTATGATGCCGTCGCTGAGATGGTCATTGCCGGGAGGGAGCTTGCTGACGCTGTGCTTCTTGAGACCTTCACGGATCTGCACGAGATGAAGGCCGCTGTCCTTGCCGCAAAAGAGAACTCGAACTTGCCTGTTTTCGCGACAATGAGCTTTGAGGAGACAGGGCGGACATTCTTCGGGGCTTCGGTTGAGGCCATGACAGCCACGCTTGAGGGACTCGGAATTGATGCGCTAGGTGTCAACTGCTCATTAGGCCCGGCACAACTGCTCCCAATCGTTGAGCGTCTGTGTTCATGCTCACACATTCCCGTGATGGTTCAGCCAAACGCGGGACTCCCTGTCATGAGGGACGGTGTATCACATTATGACGTTACGCCGGAACAATTCGCGGAAATCTCGGTGAAGTTTGCTGACTTGGGCGTGAACATTCTCGGAGGCTGCTGCGGCACTACCCCGGAACATATCGCCGTGATGAAACGCGCTGTGATGTCCCGGACTTCCGGCCATGCAGTAACCCGCAACGTCCCGGATGATACCGTCGTGTGTTCACCGTCAAAAGTCGTAACGTTCGGGCACAAGTTCATCGTCATCGGCGAGCGTCTCAACCCTACAGGCAAGAAGAAGTTACAGCAGGCACTGCGCGAGGGTGATACGGATTACCTGCTTACGGAGGCCGTGAAACAGCAGGAGCAGGGCGCGGACATTCTCGACCTCAACGCGGGGCTTCCTGACATTGACGAGCCTAAAGTGTTGACTGACGCACTGCGCGAGATTCAGGGAGTCGTGAACCTGCCGATACAGATAGACAGCTCCAACCCGCAAGCCTTAGAGTCAGCCGCAAGAATCTGCAACGGCAAGCCCATACTCAACTCGGTGAACGGCAAATCATCAAGCCTTGAGTCCGTCCTCCCTGTCGCCAAGAAATACGGAGCGTGCGTGTTAGGCCTGACGCTGGACGAGAGGGGTATACCTGAGTCAGCCGGAGAAAGATTCGAGATTGCCCGCAGGATTGTCGACATGGCCGGGACGTTCGGAATCCCCCGCCGCAACATCATCATAGACTGCCTGACACTCACGGCCTCGGCTCAGCAGAAGCTCGTGCCTGAGACACTGAGGGCTATACGCATGGTGAGTGAGGAGCTTGGCGTGAAAACTGTCTTGGGCTTGAGCAACGTATCATTCGGACTCCCCCGCCGTCCCCTCGTCAACCGTACTATGCTCATGGCCGCAATCATGAACGGCCTAGACAGCGCAATCATCAACCCCGGTGATACTGACCTCAAGGAAACATTGTGCGCGTGGAACTTGCTTTCAGGGGGAGAACAGGAGATGCAGGAATATATCTCGTACTGCGAGGCTCACCCCGCCAGCCCGTCAGCCTCAGCCCAAGCCCCAGCCTCAGCCGCGAAATCCGACTCATCAGTCAGCGACCTCAACACGGCAATCATACGAGGCCTCAAGGAAGAGTCAGCCTCAATGACACGCGAACTCCTGAAATCACGCAAGCCCCTCGACATAATCGAGAATAACATAGTCCCGGCACTTGATAGCGTGGGCAAAAGCTACGAGGCGGGAAAATTGTTCCTCCCTCAGCTCATCAAGTCAGCAGAAGCCGCAAAGTCAGCGTTTGAAGTCTTGTCGCTCAACATGGACAAGTCAGAGTCGGCAGGGAAGGCGAAAGGCCCGGTGATTCTCGCGACGGTTTACGGGGATGTCCACGACATAGGCAAGAACATTGTGCGGACGATCTTCGAGAACTACAACTTTGACGTTATCGACCTGGGCAAGGACGTTGCGCCGGAAAAAATCGTTGAGGCCGTAACATCAAGGGGCGTTCATGTCGTGGGACTAAGCGCGCTCATGACCACAACAGTAGCCAGCATGAAGGAGACAATCACGAAGCTGAAGGAAGCCTGCCCGGACGTGAAAGTCATTGCGGGTGGTGCTGTGCTTACGCCGGAGCTTGCGGGGTATGCGGGGGCGGATTACTACGCTAAAGACGCTATGGAAGGCGTGAGGATTCTGACTGAGCTTCTCGGATGACAAGGCACAAAAATAGCGTGCTCTCTCATTGCGGGGGAACACGCTCATCTTGTCAGCGTGAATAGTGAGCCTCATAACTGCGGTCGATCTCGATGTGGTTGACTATGTACATGTCAATATTGTGGTACTCATGTTTCCTGCCGTCAGGTGTTACAACCTTTATGTCCCAGTAACGTACATCCTGCCTGCCGTTCATGTTCGGCCAAAGCTCCACGTGATAGCCGCTCCTGAGACTGGTTATTGATCCGTCTCTGTTCTCGAACCTGTCCCTCTCAAGCCATTTCTCATTTGACGAAGGCCCTACCCATATCTCCTTGAATGTCCGTCCTGACTCATTGGACAGCGTGAAGTATATATCAGCACTGGCAGGCTCTGGGGCATAGAACAGCACTGCGGCCACGAACAACAGCAAGAACACCGTAAAACTTTTCTTCATGATATTCACCTCCTTTTCGCGAGAAACACACAAAACATTTCAGAACTCTTCAGTCCCAGCTGGCGTAGAAGTCCGAGTCAACCCACACCTGAGTGATAGCAGAAAGCCTGATGCCAGTCCACTCATGCCACGAATCGCCGTAATACACCCTTATGTCCCAGTACCTGAGATAGTTCTTCCTCTGAAGGACTCCGCAGTTGGCCGTTGTTATCCTGATGTGGTAGCCGCTTCTCAGAGGACGGATGTTAACCTTGCTCCATCTCTCATTAAGATGGCTGGGTCTCACATAAACTTGGCGGAACGTGTAGCCGCTCTCATTGTACAGCGTGAAGTTAAGGTTGAAAGTTTCGAGAGCAAAGGAAGCCCCCGCCGCTGAGAAAATCAGGCCAAACGCAAGAAACAGTTTCGCGCAGAAGAATCTTTTCACTTGCAATTACCTCCTTAATATCACAAACTTTCACCGGCAGTAAAGCACATAAACCCGCCGCTTCTGCTTAAACACGAAGGGAACACTATAGCTGTTTTGTGTGTATTTGGCTGAATGTTGGCATTATAGCACACGCCGCAGCTTGTGTGTATATTCTCCTCCGAAATTAACGCTTCCCCCTAATACATGTCCAGAAGATCGCTCACCGTGAAAGTACGCGCCCTAAGCCTGCGGTCAATCCTCACTACCACAACGGTTGACAGATCGATTCTCTTCCACATTCCTTCCTTGCCGTCCGCGCATCTCACGTACAAGTCCCAGTACCGGCAATCCTGACGTTCATCGCTGTAATGAAGATTCAAGCTCTCGCTTTGTCCGTGGGGTATGGACAATGGTCTTCTGCTTCTCTTGAAGAACAGCAGGTCATCGGTTCTGTCAAAGTCATCATTCCATGAAGGACTAAGCAGAATTTCCCTGAATGTTGAGCCGCTTTCATTGTAGAGCGTGAAGTTGAGGTTATACGCTGAAGCCGCTCCTGCCGCGATAATTACGAGTGTTACTGCCAGAATGAATCTCTTTGTCATTGTGATTGTCCTCCTTGGATTGATTTGTTGTGCCTCTTTCTTGATGACGCGTAAATTATATTAAAGATTATGCGCTTGGATTTGACATCAAGTCGAGAGTATTTGTGATAAGTGTATAATAATCCCCATCATCAAAAATTGAAAGGAATATAAAGACTTGCGCGACATTGTAATTCAGTGTGAACAATGGCTGTGTGATGAAGTCAGCAAAGCTGGAGCCTCCGGGATAATTCTCGGACTCTCAGGCGGTATTGACTCGTCAGTTCTTGCGGCGTTGGGACGTGAGGCACTGGGGCGTGAGGGAGTCTTAGGCGTGATTATGCCCTGCAACAGCAACACGGATGATGAGGCTGACGCGAGGCTTCTTGCTGAGACTCTGGACGTGAGATATACGCGTGTCGACTTGTCCGGGACTTTTGACGCTCTGCGCGGGGAAATCGGCGGTGAATTGTCCTCCCTAGTATGCTCAAACATGAAGGCGCGTCTCAGGATGGTTACTCTGTACGCATTGGGGCAGGCTCAAGGTCTCCTTGTGTGCGGGACAAGCAACAGGTCAGAATATGAGACGGGGTACTTCACAAAATACGGCGACTCAGGCTCTGACTTGATGCCCCTCGTGAGCTTCCTCAAGCGCGACATCCGTGCAATGGCCAGCATTCTCGGTGTCCCGGAAAAAATCATCACCAAAGCTCCAAGTGCCGGACTCGTTGCAGGACAGACTGATGAGGGCGATATGGGGTTCACGTATGACGTTCTCGACGAATATCTAGCGTCCGGGAAAATCGACTCCCCGTCAGCAAAAGAAAGAATTGACGTGATGCGCAGACGAAGCGAACACAAACGCAAGCCGATTCCAATCTTCAGACCGTAACAGGAGGAACAAATAATGTCAGGACATTCAAAGTGGGCAAACATCAAGCACCGCAAGGCAGCACAGGACGCGAAGCGCGGAAACCTCTTCCAGAAGCTCGTGCGGGCAATCATCATCGCGGCAAAAGACGGCGGAGGAGACCCGGCCATGAACATGCGCCTCAAGACAGCCATAGAACGTGCAAAGGCCGTAAGCGTCCCAAACGACAACATAACACGCGCCATCAAACGAGGAACAGGCGAGCTCGGCGACATCTCTTATGACGAACTCACCTACGAGGTAATCGGCCCGGCAGGTATAGCAATCCTCGTAAACGTCATGACAGACAACCGCAACAGGACTACCCCCGAAATCCGTGCCCTTCTCGCACGCAACGGCGGACAGATGGGAAGTGAAGGCTCCGTAGCATGGATGTTCGACCGCAAGGGAGTCATTGAGGTCAAGGGCAAGAATATTGACGAGGACGAACTAATGACACTCGGACTAGACTCCGGGATGTCGGACATGGAAGCAAGCGATGAGGGATTCACGCTGTACTGTGAGCCGTCAGACCTTGACACCTTGCAGAAGGCTCTTGAGGACGCGAAATATGTTGTCGACAACGCAGAAGTCTCAATGATCGCGAAGACTCCCGTTGAAGTCTCTGACGCTGACTCGGCAAGAAAGGTGCTGAGGCTTGTTGACGCTCTGGAGGAGCACGACGATGTGCAGAATGTTTACTCAAACTTTGAGATACCTGACGAGGTGGCCTCACAGATTGAGGGCGACTAGTTGCGCGTCTGCTTGGGAATAGATCCCGGGCTTGCGCGCTTGGGCTGGGGGGCGGTCATGAGAATAGGCCCGGACTTTTTCCCGCTGGATTACGGCTGTATTGAGACATTCCCGGATATGACGTTCACACAGAGGCTAATGAAGATATATGCTGACCTGCAACGCGTGATTACTGAAACACGGCCTGACTTTGCGGCGGTTGAGCGTCTCTTCTTCGGCAGGAACACAACAACAGCCGAGTATGTCTGGCAGGCACGGGGAGTGATAATGCTCCTGACAGCACAAAACAGCCTCCCCGTAACCGAACCTGCCCCCAACAACATAAAGCGCACAGTCTGCGGAAACGGAAAAGCGAACAAGCGCGAAGTCCAGACGACAATCCGGGACATTCTCGCGCTGGATGACATACCAAGACCCGATGACACTGCTGATGCACTGGCGGCGGCTGTCGCGGGTCTTTCTTTGCATGAAGGGGGATGATTCTCATTCTGAGGGGGAAAATTCTTGCCATTGTCGCGCTTATTCTCACATGGCCGGGGGAATCTCTTGCGCGTGATGTCTATGTGAGGCTGGCAAATTCCGGGTCGTATTCAATCGGGATAACTCAAGGGATGCTGACGATGACAGATGCGGAAGGAAGGCTCGCCAACATAGGAGATGAAGCGCAGATTTCCGTGAGCGGCGGCTATGCTGTCATCATGGGCAACTCGTTCCTGATGCCCGTAAGAATCTCAGGGGCCGGGCTGCTGCAGTTCAAGGGCAGGACATACCGCGGGGCATTCCTGATTACGCAGAAGGGAGGCCTGCTGAATGTGGTTGATGTCGAGCAGTATTTGTGCGGGGTATTGCCGGCAGAAGTCGGGGCTAACTGGCACAGCGAGGCACTAAGGACTCAGGCCATATGCGCGCGCACTTACGTCCTCAAGCAGAGCATGAACAGGGCGGATAAGGGCTATGACGTAGTCGACACAGACGCTGACCAGGTCTACAAGGGGGCTGGTGTCGAGACGGCGAAAACCAACCAGGCGGTGGCGAGCACGGCGGGCGAGGTTCTCACTTACGGGAAAGATCTTGCGTTCACATACTTCCACTCAGACAGCGGAGGACACACGGCGAATATTGCGGACGTTTGGGGGCAGAAGCTGCCGTATCTCACGGGAGTCCCTGAAATCGTCAACTACAAGTCCCCCGTCTCAGTGTGGAACGCGAAAATATCAGCCACGAAAATTCAGAGTGCCGTCAAGAAAGTAACAGGTACAGACATCGGGGCAATAAGCGAAATCCAAGTGTCAGAAGTCGACGAGGGAGGCCGCGCAATCACAATGACGTTCATAGGCACGAACGGAAGCAAGTCCATGAAGGCCAGCCAGTTCCGCTTGGCAGTGGACCCCAGGACTCTCAAGAGCACGATGTTCACGCCGTCTGGAGGAGCGTACAAGGTCAGCAACACGACTACACCCAGCGGCCTCGTAACCCAGCGCAAGCCCCAAGATTCCGGGAATGAGCTGACATTCGAGGAAGAGCAGGGAATAGCGAGGATGACATCAGAAGGCATCTTCACGACGACGGAGCTAATTGACATGCTTTCGAACCCCGACAAGCGTAAGGACTATTACCAGAAGGGACTAAGCAGGGGCGGCGGCAAGTCAGCAGCACCGTCAAAACCGCGCAGCAAATACGGCTACTCAATCGAGAGATCCGGGGGCGACTTCATATTTTACGGTCGGGGCTGGGGCCACGGCGTGGGAATGTGTCAGTGGGGAGCTATGGCAATGGCCGAGAACGGCTACACAGCAGAAAAGATATTAGCCCACTACTATCCCGGTACGTCAGTCAGGAAAATCAAGTGAACATCTACGACCTGAGTTCTTACGATTACAGCCTGCCTCCCGAAAATATCGCGCAGACTCCCGCAAGCCCCCGCGATTCTTCCCGGCTTCTTGTGTGGAACGTGAGGGATGACACGACAGAATCCCGGCATTTCCGCGACATCACCGAATACTTCAGGCCGGGTGATTTGCTCGTCCTCAATGACACGAAGGTGATACCCGCCCGCCTCAACGGTACGCGCAGGAACGGGGGGAAATGTGAGCTGTTCTTGCTGAGGAATCTCACATCTGACTTCACGAGATGGGAGGCATTGGCCCGGCCTGCCCGGAAGATTCGCGAGGGTGATTCTGTTGACGTTGGGGGAGTCCCTGTGAGGATTGCGGGGGTTTTGCCTGACGGAGTGAGGGTTTTGGATTTCCCGTTCACGTCGCGTGATGAGTTTCTGAGCTTCCTTGACATGGCCGGGAATGTTCCTTTGCCGCCCTACATTCACGGTGATAACTCGATGCGTGAGTCGTACCAGACAGTATTTGCCCGCAACGAGGGATCATCAGCCGCCCCAACAGCCAGCCTTCACTTCACGCCTGAACTGCTGTCCCGGATTCGCGGGCTTGGAGTCAGGACTGCTTATGTTACGTTGCATGTGGGGCTTGGGACATTCCGCCCGGTCAAGACTCAGGACATCCGGGAGCATGATATTCACACGGAACACTGCGAGCTGTCAGCAGAAACCGCAAGAATGATCCGTGAGTGCCGGGAGAATGGCGGGCGTGTGATTGCGTCGGGGACGACTTCGGCGCGTACGTTGGAGTCGTTTGCTGACGAGGGGGGGAATGTTACGGCGGGTGTGAAGGATACGGGGCTGTTCATATATCCGGGCTACAAGTTCCGGGCAGTTGACGGGCTTATCACTAACTTTCATCTTCCTCAAAGCTCGCTGATTATGCTTGTGTCGGCGTTCGCGTCGGACAGAGCGGGCGGCCATGAGGAAGAAATCCTGTCCCGGCTCATCGGGATATATGAGTCTTGCGCAGCTGAAGGCTGGCGGTTCTTCTCGTTCGGGGATGCTATGCTGGTAGTGTAGGGCAAAGACACCCACAACAAAGCGGCTCATCGGGATATATGAGTCTTGCGCAGCTGAAGGCTGACGGTTCTTCTCGTTCGGGGATGCTATGCTGGTAGTGTAGAATATTGCCATCCCAAAATTGACAGGAGGCATTACGATTGAGACACACTGCCGCGCTGATACTGCCCTATTACGGGACGCTGCCGAATTACTTTCCTTTGTGGCTGAAGTCCGCGGGGGCCAACCCTGATTTCACGTTCATGCTGTTCACTGACTGCGACATGTCGGGCTACAACGTCCCGGAGAATGTGAAGGTGATTCACCTGACGTTTGAGGGGCTGAAGAAGCTCATTGCGCCGCATCTGGATTTCCCGTTCGTCCTTGAGACCCCCTACAAGCTGTGCGACTACAAGCCGATGTACGGGCTGATCTTCCGGGACTGGCTGGAGGGCTATGACTTCTGGGGGCATGTTGACCCTGATATTGTGTGGGGGGACTTGGGACGCTTCATCACGGATGACCTCATGGACAACTACGGGAGGCTGTACAGGCGGGGGCATCTGACACTTTACCGCAACACGCCGGATGTGAACGGTTTTGCGCTTCACGGGCTTCCGGGCTGGAACATATCGTACAGGGACGTGTACAGGACGGGCAAGTATGCCGGGCTTGACGAGAATGTGCTGGCGGAGCGTCTGTTCAGCAGATTTGCGTACGGGGGGGGGGGCAATATTACGTAGCTGACTGCGCGGATGTGTGGCCTACCTACCTTCAGTTCCGATGCCTCTCCAACGACGGCAGCGACACTATCCCCGCATTAAGATGGAAACGCGGAAATCTTTACGGCCTTTCCCTCAACGGCGAGTCAGGACACGACAAGGAATATCTCTACGTCCACCTTCAGAAACGCGCAATGACTTTCCCTCCCGGTCTCGAAAAAGAAGACAGCTTCATGATAAATCCTAACGAATTTGTGAGAGACCACGAGCTTACCCAAGAAGAAATCACCTCATTCATCACGCCAAATCCAGAATACGAACGCGCCATGAGAGTCAAATACAGCTGGGGCATCAGGAAGACTCCGCTCCAATGGTTAAGATCATTCTTTGCGAGCGATTTTGCGTATAAGCGTCTCAGGCTCAAGGGGCTGATGAACAAAATCTTTGGCAGGAAACTCGCCAGCATGTGGGAGGAAAAAGGCGTAAGACCTACATACCTAGCATGAAAACTCGGCGGGTGATATATAATTAATGGCATCCATAAGCTAAGGAGGCTGTGAGAAGTGAGGAAGCATTCCGCCGCCATCATCCAGCATTACTACGGGAAGCTGCCCAACTATTTCCCCTTGTGGCTGAAATCAGCAGGCTGTAACCCCCAGTTCGACTTCATGATCTTCACCGACTGCGATTTTTCCGGCTACAAAGTCCCCGGCAACGTCCACGTAATTCACATGACGTTCGACGAGCTGAGGGCAAGAATAGCGCAGCACCTTGATTTCCCGTTCGTCTGTGACACCGCCTACAAGGCCTGCGACTATCGGCCAATGTACGGGCTGATATTCGAGGATTACCTTGCGGATTATGAGTTCTGGGGGACGTGCGACCCTGACGAAATCTGGGGGGACATGGGCAGGTTCATCACGCCTGAAATTCTGGACAACTACAGCAGAATATACAGGCTTGGGCATCTTCAGCTTTTCCGCAACACTGAGGATGTGAGGACGTTTGCGCTTCATGAGCTGCCAAGCTGCCCGTTCTCGTACAAGGACATATTCAGGACGAAGGCTCATATTGCCTACGAAGAAAAGGCACTTGCCGCAGAATTATTCAGTAGATTTACTCTTGCGGGGGGGGGGGGCAGTACTGGTCGCCTGACTACGCTGATGTGCACCCTTACTTCAAGCAGTTCCTTGTGTCAGGCCACACAGTCCCGGCTTTCAGGTGGGAGAACGGCAGGATCTTCGGCTTGTCTCTTGACGGCAAAACCGGGAATGACACGGAATATCTGTATGTCCATCTCCAGAAGCGAGCCATGAATTTCACACCGGGACTTGAGGATGAAGACAGCTTCATGATTGTACCCAATGAGTTCGTGAAGGATCATGAGCTGACGGAAGACGAAGCAAAATCCCTCATGACACCAGACGCTGAATATGAGCGCGCGATGAGAAGGAAAATCAGCAGAAGCAGCAGGGGATTTTTCGGAGCAGTGAAGGCCTTTCTAGAAACGGACAGCGTAGAAAAAAGGATGGTCATTTACCGCCTCATGTGCCGCCTTCTCGGGAAGAAATCCTACATATGAGGGAAGAAATTTCCCCCGCAACAGCCTGCAGTGATATATAATTGGCGCATACAATCCCAACAATCACAACGGAGGCACAAAGTATGAGCAGCATATACGACTATTCCGTGTTCACCCCCAAGGGCGGCGAGGTCAAACTCTCCGCGTTCAAGGGCAAAGTTCTTCTCATCGTCAACACAGCAACAGGCTGCGGCTTCACACCCCAGTACGAGCAGCTCGAAGCCATGCACAAGAAGTACCACGCCAAAGGCCTCGAAATCATCGACATCCCCTGTAACCAGTTCGGCGGCCAGGCTCCCGGCACAGACCAGGAAATTCACGAGTTCTGCGCGCTCCACTTCAACACCGAGTACGACCAGTTCAGGAAGTCGGACGTCAACGGCCCGGAAGAACTCCCCCTCTACACGTACCTGAAGAGCCGGAAGGGGTTTGAGGGTTTCGGACAGCACAAGCTGACCCCGGTTCTTGAGGACATGCTCGGCAAGGCTGATCCAGATTACGCCAAGAAACCCGACATCAAGTGGAACTTCACGAAATTCATTGTCGACCGCAACGGGAACGTCGTCAAACGCTTTGAGCCTACTGCTGACATGGCCGAAGTTGAAGCGTTCGTGGCATCATTGCTGTAACAGGAGGGGTAACAATGGCAGTCAACATTATCACAGGCGATGACGCAAGCGCACTTGAGGCGGCAAAGGTGGCACTGCTGGACGTTTCAGCGACATGGTGCGGGCCGTGCAAGATGATAGCTCCTGTTGTCGAAGAGCTGTCGGAAGAGTTTGCAGGACGGGTTGAGTTCTTCAACGCTGACGCTGAGGAGAATCCCGGGCTGGCAAAGAAGCTCCGTGTCATGAGCATACCCAACCTCGTTATCATGAAGGAAGGCAAGGTTGCTGCGAGGCAGGTCGGCTTCCAGAGTGCGGAGGAACTCAGGGCATGGCTTGAGGCGAATATCTAGGCGGTGAAGAGTCCCTCTCACATTTCGGCGTGGGAGGGAGGCTCTCTGCATCTTATTTCTTCAACAGCGGGAATCTCTCCTGCTCACCCTCAAGCATCCTCCGCGCAGTCTCAAGAGTATTCATCCATTCAGCGAACACAAGATACTCTTCCGGCTCATGCTCACGGTAATACCCCACGCTGAGATTCACCCCGCAGATTTCCCCGCATAAGTGGACTATGTCGGTCGATGAGCCTTTCCCCGCGTCATGATACCCGGTCGATGACTCTATGAAGTCCGTGAAGTTTTTGCTGACGGGGATATTGTAGGTCTTGTAGTCGCCGGCGTGCCTCCTGTCAAACTCTATCATGTAGCTGTGGCCGTTAATCTCCCTGAACAAATCCTTGTGAACGTCCCTAATATCCTGCGCGCCTAGCGAGCCGACTTCCTCATCGTTCGTAACAAGCAGTGAATGCCCCGACTCACGTAACAGCCACAAAATAGCGCAGCCTGCCCGGTCATCAGCCCTTATCCCGTAATCAGGACTCCCGCTCTTGTAGGTATCACCGTCAAGAATCATCTCATGTTTTCCCGGAACTTTGAACACAGTATCAGCATGTGCCACAAGAAGGACTCTGTCCCTGCGTTTTCCTGGGACATAGACAGCGTCGGGAACGTCATAATGCATGTAGTAACGCGCGCCCTCCAGCTTGATGAACTTGTCGAAAACCTCATCAGGGTAACCAAGCTCGCAATTCATGAACATTTCAAGCGCTTCTCTGTCTGTCAAAACAATCTTCCTCCTGTTACTGTAGTAATGAAATCACGCGCTCTTTTTCCCGCGTCATGTTCTGCCGGAGAATGTCGATTGCCCTCGTGCCTTTTGCGTCGAACGTTGCGTTGATGTTAGCTCCGTGTTTTACGAGGCACTCTATCATTTCCCCGGCGTAACCGCATCTGCTCATGGCCGCGTATATCAGGGGGGTAAATCTGTTGTCGTGGTTCTTGCGTTTGTTGACATCAGCACCGGCATCAAGGAGGAATTTCACAGCATCAAGGTTGCGGTCGTTCCTGTTTCTGCCTGCTGACCTTATGCACGACATTAACAGTGTCATTCCCTCGTCATCATAGTCATCAATGCCCCTGCTGTCCGGGAAAAGTGCCTTCAACAGCGCGAGTTCTTCAGCGTTCATGCTCCGGGCGCAAAGAATCCCGGCGCAAAGCCTGCGTGTGTAGGGATGACTCGCCGCGTAATTCCTGACGATATAGCCCGCGGTTCTGGAAGCGTAAATGCCGCTGTAGACATTCTCACCGATGACGGGAATATTCTCCGGCCTTATGATGGGGGTATATGTGAGGTCTTCTTCCGGATTCCACTTTGAGTCCAAGTCCCAGTCATCACGCCACTCATCAAGCCCCGCGCCCGCGTCAACAATCATCTTCACGGCCTCAAATCTCGCCTTGCTTTCGTCCCAATTGAAGCCGTCAACGCACACTTCAAGGGGGGTAAATTCCTCGTCCGACGTGTTGAGGAGGTAACTATGGCCGCGCAAAATGAGGCCCAGTTCCCGCAAAGTATCAATGACTATTTCACCCTCGCACAGGCTGTAGAGTCGGCTTCCTGCGTCGCCGCTGTCCTTCACGCTCATTCCTCCTGTTGCTGTAATAGAGATCTCACGCGTTCCTTTGACGGGTTGGAGCGAATCTTGAGGAAGTTCACAGCCTTCCAGCCGTTCTTGATGGCAACTTGGGTGTCAGCTCCGTGTTCTACCAGGTACTCGATGATGTCCCCCGCGTATTCACATCTGCACATGGCCGCGAACATCAGGACGGTGAATCTGTTCTCGTTGTTCCTTCTTGCGTTGACATCCGCGCCCGACTCGACGAGGAACTTCACGGCCTCAAAATTTCTGTCATCCTCCCTGCTTTTTGCACCGACTACACAGCGCATAAGGGGAGTCATTCCGTCAGGGCCGGGAGAATTTATGTCCGCCCCGCGGCTCACAGCCAGTTTCAGGACTTCAAGCCGGGCTTCGTTGAACGTTCCCAGGCACAAGTCATCAATGAAGCTCATTCCTTCAGCGTCCCGGATATTGGGGTCAGCTCCGTGTTCGAGAAGATAGGAGGCAATCTCCGGGCTGAACCTGTCATCCCGGTCACTGAGCGTGTACATTAACGCCGTCTTCCCCTCGCCGTCATCTGACACAGCGTTGACGTTCACGCCGAACTCCTCAACCAGCCTCCTTGTTCCGCCCCAGTCGTCATAATTCAGGGGAAGCCCGCCCTCATTCACGGCCTCAATCACGCAGTTCATCAGAGGAGTCATTCCGTTGTCATCGTACCTGTCTAGGGGATTCACGCGTTCTTGTGTGTACAGTCCGTGCTTGGCGAATATTTCTGCGAGCTTCGGGTCTTTGCTGACGAAATCAGCGCATGTTTCCCCGCGGCTGTTGGGTATGTCAGGGTCTGCACAGTGGAACAAAAGCAGGTCTATTGCCTCGTAGTAGGAGACAAACGCGCCTTTTGCCTGTTTGCGCACCATCCCAAGTAGCAGAGTCTCGCCGCCGATAATCATATCCGGGTCCGCTCCGTGTTCCAGAAGTATCTCCATGCCGTCAATGTTGCCGCTGTCCAGCGCGCTTGTCATCGCTGTAAGGCCGTCTTCTGTCTGGAAGTCCACGTTGATTCCAGGCTTTGAGTCCAAGAGTTCTTCGAGGCTGTCGTTGTCCTCAACGTATGCATAAACCATCACACGCAGCTCATCTTCTGACAAATCAGACTCGCCCTCGATGTACCTGACGACTTCCCGGCAAAAATCCCAGTCGCAATGAAACTCGCAGTAATCGCTGACGGCCTCAGCTCCGCATATTCCCTCAAGGAAGCTGTAGTATTTCGCCTCAAGTGCCGACAATTCTTCATCTGCAAGGCTGTCCAAGTCCATATCACTCACTCCTTCGCTCCGTGCGCAGCAAGATATTCCGTCATTTCGTCCCCGTAATCACAATCCGGCCTTATGTCGCACATCAGCGGGGTAATTCCGCGTCCGTCCTTCATGTTCACGTCAGCACCAGACTCAACAAGGAACTTCAACGCCTCAAGGTTGCAGTCCTCATTGTCGAAACCCGCCGACTCTATGCATGACGTGAGGGGAGTCCGGCCTTCAGCGTTCAGGCTGTTGACCTCCGCGCCATGAGCAACGAGCATCTTCATGAGCCGCAAATCAACACTGGAGATGCTGAATAGGTCGCCCCCGCACACACAGGCCATGCAGCTGTCGCCTCGGCTGTCCTTGATGTTGGGTCAGCTCCGTGTTCAAGGAGAAGACGCACAAATTCATACTCGGTTTCGTCCGGGGTCCAGGCAGGCGGAAAGCACTGATACAGTCTCATAAAGCACAGTCCCGCCCCGTGAGTCCTCAGTGTTGGGGTTCGCGCCGTGTTCAAGAAGCAGCCTCATTCCCTCAAGGTTGTACCTGTAGGATGATATTTCGAGGGCTGACTCGCGGTCTGAGTTCTTAGCGTCAACGTTGATTCCTGGATTGGCCGCAAAAAGTCCCGCAAGCCTCTCATTGTTCCCAGTGTAAACGCAGAGCATCATAGCCAGCTCATCAAATGACAGCGCAGACTTTCCGCGAAGATACCGGGAAACCTCGGCTGAGATTCCCCGCTGTTTCCAGAAAAACACATGCCCTCCTTTTGTCGTCTCAAGCGTGAAGGGACGCTTCTCCTTTATGCACGGCAGTAGTTCATTCTTGTAGAAATTCTCGCTGCTGAAAAGTTCTATTAATTGCTCGCGGTAATCATTCATCTTCTTTTGCCCCCGTAACGAAATCTCCCGGCGAAAACATCATTGACAGCCTCGCCATCTCCTCATCGCTGAGGGTGAAATCACCGGCTTCATCATCTTGCGGGGCTTTTGTGTCAGTGATGAAGTCTTCCGGCGTGAACATGCTCCGAATTTCCTCGCGTGTCGTGCGCTTGAAGCGTGGCTTTCTCTCGTCCGTCATTGCGGGTTGTCTCCTTTGTGTTCTGGATTTATGCGCTAATGATACACTATCACCACGAACAAAGAATGTGGGGTGTGTCATGTCATGCAGGGTGGTATGTCGTCAGTGCGGTATGAGAGGCTTCACAGGCTCATCGCGCTGCTGCAGTCGAGGAAGTCAGTATCACGCGGGGAGCTTGAGGCAGCCGGGCAGTACACGTTCACCAAAAAGAGGAAAGGCTATGAGCAGAACAGGACGCTGCAGAAAGATTTAGACTTCCTCCGTGATGAGGGGGCTGAAATAGTTTATGACCGCGCAATGAAGAAATATATTCTCAGGCGTGAAGGCTCTCTGCTGGTGAACATAAAGATTTCGGGCGGTGAAGTGAAGGCTCTCGCCGCAGGTCTGAGGATGGCCGGGCATTTTCTGCCGCACCTTGAGGAGGACGCGGGGGAATTGTGGGACAAGATAGCCGCCTATATCCCCCAGGACTTGGCACAGGAAGGCGACTCACTCGCAAGGTCAACAGTAATATCAATCCCTGCCGCAAAAGTGAAGCCGGAAGTCTTCAGCCTCCTCACCAAAGCGAAGCACAAGCGCAAAGCCGTCAACATACTCTACATTTCGCCTGGCAATGAGCCCCGTGAGTGGACAGTCTCGCCGTATGACTTCTATTTTCGCGGCAACTCTTTGTACATGGTCTCGTTCAACCACAAACACAGCGCACTTACCACGCACAGAATGAGCAGGATAACCCGGGCAAGTTACGCTGATGATGAGTATGTTCCGCCTGAGACCGGGGGCTTCACGGATGATTACGCGCTGACGGCCTGGCATGTCTCGCCGGGAAAGGATAAGCATCTTGTGAGGATATTGCTACGCGGGAGGCTGGCTGAAACTGTGAGGGAGGTTGAGTTCCACCCGACGCAGAAACTTGACAAGGCCGGGGACGGCGGAGTGATTCTGACGGCTGAAGTCCCGTATCTTGATGAGGCGGCAAGGTGGGTGCTGTCGTGCGCGGGGAATGCCGTTGTGATTGAGCCTGACGAACTGCGCGGGATGGTGAGGGATTACGCGGCCATGATTCTTGAGGGTAGCAAAAACGGCCAAGCCCCCGAATCCTGAGAGCCTGACCGCCGTTGTTGCCTGTTGTGTTGCTGCCTACTTGTTCTCAGCGTTGAGAGTCTGAGCCGCGATTCTTCCTGACACGAATATTTCTGTTATCGCGTTCCCTCCGAGCCTGTTTCCGCCGTGAATGCCTCCAGTAACCTCGCCTGCCGCGTAAAGTCCCGGAACGATTCTTCCTGCTGACGTGAGGACGTGCCGCCCCTCGTCGACCAAAATTCCGCCCATCGTGTGGTGTGTGCTGGGAGCCATGAGACGGATTGTCATTATCGTGTTGTCGAGGTCGTATGTGTCGGGGTTGTATGAGCCGTCGGGGTTCTTCTGGACGTTGCCGACCGGGCGCGACGCAATGGCTTTGCCGACATCTGGAAACTCGCTCCCTGTCATCACTGCCTTGTCGTATGCGCGGATTGTGGCCTCGACAGTTTTCGGGTCAGCCTTAACGCCAAGCTCCTCGAACAGCGCGGGAAGCTCCGAGATTTTGCGCCTGTAGTAGCGTCCGGGATAGTCGCCTGCTTCGGGCAGCTGTGTGGGGGCTGGCATCTTCTGCTCTGCGTTGTAGAACTCAAGGAAGACTCCCTTGCTGCCCTTGTAGTCCATGCCGTTCTTGAACTCAGCGAGCGACAGGACATCGCGCTCCGAGCCCTCGTCAACGAACCTGTGTCCCGTTATCGGCGAAATCCAGCAGGCATAATTCCCGCCGCCGAAAGCAAGATTTCCGTTGTCGATCCACGCTATTGGCATCATCTGTGTGAAGCCCATTCCTGTTGACGCGCCCCCGGCTTCCTCGGCCATCTTCACGCCGTCCCCCTGCAACGATGAGCGGTTGGTTGTCTTGGTCGACATGCTGACGTATTCGGGCGACCAGTAAACGTTCTCGTCGACAACTTCCTTCAGGTTCGCCGCGAAGCCTCCTGTGGCGACAATAACACCCTTCGCCGCGTACGCTGTGATCTCCGTGCCGTCATAGCGTTTCGCCTTCACGCCGACCACGCGCCCGCCGTCCTTGATGAGGCCTGTTGCTGTTGTGCGGAGCATGAGCCTGTTCGCGGGATTGGCCTTGTACATGGCCGTGAGGGGTGCGACAAAGTATGTCCCCCAGCGTCCGGGGTAGCTCTCAGGGTTTCCGTCGCCGTCTGTGTCGACATTAGCCCCGATGAACTCGTTTTCCCTGTACCACAATGCGCCGATGAGTGTCTGCTGTGTGTCCTCGTGGAAGGTTGACCCCATAGCTTCGAGCCACTCTTTGAGTCCCTGAGCCTGGTTGATGAACTGGCTGACGAGTTTCACATCGCCGTAAATCCAGCTCTTCTTGTCCGCGCTCTGTCTGAGTCCGCCGTAATAGGTCTGGAAGATGTGAAGGTTGAGCGTCGAGAACAGAGCAAGCTGATTCTCAGGAGTCCCGGCATCGAGCTTAGGCTGTGCCCAGTCGAGATAAGCCTTGATTTCCTCCTTGAGAGCCTTCAACACCGGGAGATACTCTGCGTGAACACCGTGCTTCGAAAGTTCCGCCGCGTCGCCAGCAACGTATTCATGCGTCTCGTAATATGCCGCGTCAAAGGGGGCTTCGTTCCAGTTCAGAATCATCTTCAGCTCGTTGATGCATCCCTGCACACTCTTGACCTTGGGATATTCCTGGCCTGTGAACGCGTAAATCCCGGTCTCAGCGTCGGGGTTCTTGGGGTCCCACACGAGATAGGGCATGACTGACTGATACTGACCGCCCGAAACAAGGGTGTTGCCGCCTGCCTCAGCGTTCTTCTCGATGATGAGGACAGTGTTGCCGTCCTGGGCTGCCTGCGCTCCTGCCGCCACACCTGCACCGCCAGCTCCGATTATTACGACATCGTAGTTGTACTTTTCGGGTTTGCCTGGCTTGTGCTCGACTTTTGCGGACTTGAAGGCCTCAATGTTCGTGCAGCCAGCCTTCTCCGCCGCGGCATTGACCGCATTCCTGAGTGCGCGGGTCGAGAACGTAGCACCTGATACAGCGTCAACGCCTGAGCCGTTAGCCTCCAGCATTTCGGGAATCATGATGTCGAACGCTATATCCCCGACGTGAGCGGTCTCCGTGTGAGTCGCAACCTCAAGCTCGGTCATCTTGTCGGCGGTGAATCTTGCGCGTACGTGAACAGGGCCGTTATAGCCGGGAGCTTCTGCTGTGTACTCGCCGGGTGTGAACGACGGGGGGGCATTGCTGGCTGTGTCCTCGCCTCTTGCGGATGATAGAGCCTTCTCGACAGCCTCAACTATTCCGTTGCGTGTCATTGTGGCATTGCTGACCGCGTCAATTTTCGCCTCGCTCTTGCCGATGAGCTGGCCCGCGTAGTTCTCGAAATTCTGGACACCGAACGGGACTTCTTCCGGCGCGTCAATCACAACAGCCGTAATCTTGTCCGCGTCAACAGTAACTTTGACTTTCACGGGAGCTGACTCGCTGTAGCCCTTGCCCTGACCCTCGTATGTGCCGGGGGTGAAGCCTGTCTGCTTGGGTGCGGCGGCCTTGAGTGCTTTCTCGACAGCCTCAACTATTCCGTTGCGGGTCATTGTGGCGTTGCTGACAGCGTCAATTTTCGCCTCGCTCTTGCCGATGAGTTGCCCGGCGTAATTCTCGAACTGGGGAACACCAAAGGGCATTTCTTCCGGCGCGTCAATCACAACAGCCGTAATCTTGTCCGCGTCAACAGTAACTTTGACTTTCACGGGAGCTGACTCGCTGTAGCCCTTGCCCTGGCCCTCATATGTTCCGGGGGTGAAGGCGGCTCCGTATGCGCACGACGATATGAGCATGACGCACAACATAGCAACAAAGTATTTCTTCATGCTGAATCCCTCTTTTGCGTGAAATTTTTGGATGGGAATATAATATCATGCTTTCACTTGTCTGACATTGCGAATTTGGCGGCAATGAAGGAAGTAAGTATATCTTCAATTGACGAATGCCCGAATTTATATTATCTTATTCACGCATCCAGTAAAATTTAATTCACTCATGGCAGGGGCATATCCTCTGACGAAAGAGTCCCCCAGCCCTTGAGCATAATATAGGGAGGTAATTTTCCGTATGAGCAAAAAACTCGTAGCAGACCTCATTGTTGATTACCTTGAACGCCGCGAAGTCAGGTACATTTTCGGCCTGTGCGGTCATACCGTAATCGGAATGCTCGACGCTCTCAACCGCAACGAGCAGAAGGGCGGAAAGCTCCGCTACATCTCCAACAGGCACGAAGCAGTCGCCTCAACAGCCGCTGACGGTTACGCCCGTGTAACGCACAAAGCCTCAGTAGTCATGTGCCACCTCGGGCCCGGAATCACCAACGTCCTCACAGGTGTAGCAAATGCCGCGTTCGACTCAATCCCGATGGTAGTATTTGCCGGAGACGTACCCAGCTACTACTACGGCAAGCACCCCCACCAGGAAGTCAACATGCACGGCGACGCAACACAGTACAGACTCCTTGAGCCGGTCTGCAAACGCTGCTGGAGAGTCGACGACCCCGAAGCACTCCCCGACATCCTCGACAAGGCATTTAGGCTCGCTGAGTCAGGAAGACCCGGCCCCGTCCTTATCGATATGCCGATGGACATTTGGAGCCGCGAAATTGAGTCAGACCTTTTCGCCCGCACATACCAAGACAGCCACGTAACAGTGAAGCCCGCTCTTGATCCGGCCTGCGCAAAGGCAATCGCAAAGAGGCTCATTGAGGCAAAAGCCCCCGTTATCCACGCCGGCGGCGGTGTACTTCTCGCTCAGGCATCGGCTGAACTTGCGGCATTGGCTGAGTTCCTCGACATCCCGATTTCACGCACACTCATGGGTCAGGGCTGTGTCAGCGACCTTCACCCCCTCATGATTGGGCAGACTGGATTCTGGGGACTGGCTCACACTCATGAGTTCACGCTTGGGGCGGATGTCATTCTTGCGCTTGGAACTCGTTTTGCTGAGGCTGACTCGTCGAGCTGGTATCAGGGAGTAACGTTTGACCCGTCGACAACGAAATTCCTTCAGATTGACATTGACCCGACAGAAATCGGCAGGAATTACCCGGTCGAAATCGGAGCAGTTGCTGACCTGAAGCTCGCCCTCGCGCAGATTCTCGAAGCCGCAAAAGCCATCAAGCCCGAAGGCATCAAGAGAGCCGGACTCCGTGAGAAGATCGCGAAGGCAAAAGCTGACTTCAAGGCCTCCAACGTCGCAATCTCCAACGACGGACGCTTCCCGATGACCCCGCAGAGAATCCTGAAGGAACTCAAGGGAGCATTGCCGGAAGACGCGCTCATCTTCACCGACGTAGGCTGGAACAAGAACGGCGTTGCCCAGCAGTACGACATCACCATTCCCGGAACTGTTCATCACTCGTCAGGGCTTGCGACAATGGGCTTCGGCGCGTCAGCAGTACTCGGCGGCAAGAAAGCAGCTCCCGACAAAATCTGCATCGCTCTCATCGGCGACGGCGGTTTCGGTGTCAACCCTACCTGCATGGCTACGGCTGTCGAAGAAGGCATCCCCTGCATGTGGCTGGTCATGAACAACATGGCATTCGGGACAATCGCAGGACTTGAGAACGCCAACTATCACACGCAGTACGGGACGAAATTCCACACACCTGACGGCGAGGCATATTCCCCGAACTGGGCAAAAGTCGCTGAGGGTTACGGAGTCGAGTCAATCCGCGTAAATTCGGCTGACGAACTGGGCCCGGCACTCAAGAAGGCTGTCGAGGCCAACAAGGCAGGCCGCCCGTTCCTTGTCGAGGCAATCATGGAGAACATCGCAGTACCTACGCCCGGCTGCTGGAACATCAACGACATCTACACGCCCAGCGACCTCGTGAAGGAAGGCAAGCTCGTGAAGAAGGACGCTAACGGCAAGTACATTCCGCCGAGCCACGCAAAATCACACATCACGAAATAACTTGAAGGAGGAAATAAATCTACAATGGCACATCATGAAGTAACACCTGAAGAAATCGCAATGCTTGAGGAAATGGTCAAGAAGGCCAAAGCCGCGGCAGAAGTCATCGCCACATATGACCAGGAGAAAGTTGACCGTCTCGCCCGCGCAATCTGCGCCGCTCTTTACCCGCTGAAAGTCTGGGGACCCATCTGCGACGAAGCCGTTGACGAAACCAGACTCGGCGACAAGGTAACCAAACGCAACAAGAGGAACAAGCTGAAGCTGATACTGAGGGACTGCCTCCGCCAGAAGAGCGTCGGAATCATCGAGGAAATCCCGGAGAAAGGCCTCGTGAAGTACGCAAAGCCCGTTGGAGTCATTGCTACCCTCGTTCCCACAACGAACCCCTGCGTTACCCCCGCCGGCCAGGCAATTTACGCCGTCAAAGCACGCGACGTTCTCATCTGCTCACCGCACCCCAGAGCGAAGAAGATCACAACCAAGACCGTCAACATCATCCGCGACGTTCTCGCGCGTGAGGGAGCACCCGCCGACATCGTGCAGGTAATCGAGGAGCCAAGCATCACGCTGACTCAGGAGCTTATGAAGATGGTTGACCTTGTCATCGCTACCGGCGGCCGTCCTATGGTCAGGGCAGCTTACTCATCAGGCGTACCCGCTTACGGTTCAGGCGCAGGAAACTCAACCGTCATCGTCGACAACACCGCCAACACCAAAGAGCGCGCATATGAAGCCGCAACCAACACCAGAATCTCGAAATGCTCAGACTTCGGGTCAGGCTGTTCATGCGACGGAAACCTCATCGTTCATGAAGATGTGTATGATGATTTCGTTGAAGGCCTCGTGAAGGAAGGCGCGTATATCCCGACATGGGAGCAGGCAGAGGCAATCAAGAAGGTTATGTGGGACGAGACAGGCCACAGACTCCCTGACACAGTCGCAATCTCACCGCAGGCAATCGCAAAGGCGGCAGGGTTCGAGATCCCGGCAGACCGCAAATTCATCGCAGTACCCAACAACGGCCAGAAGGAAGGCTTCACCATCCGCACAGCCGAGGACATCAAGAAGTGCATCGGCAAGCAGCATTTCTTCAGCACTGAGAAGCTCACAACCCTCCTCACGCTGTTCAAGTACGGCGGGGAGTTCCAGACCGCGCTTGACATCATGCTTGAGATTTTCGACAAGGCAGGCGGCAAGGGACATTCATGCGGACTGTACTCGTTCGACGACGACCACATCCACCGTCTGGGAATGTGCGCACCCGTCTCACGCTGCATGATTCGCCAGCCCAACAACAGGGGCAACGCAGGAAGCTCCACAAACGGAATGCCTCCCACGAACTCGATGGGCTGCGGAACTTGGGGCGGTAACATCGTCAGCGAGAACATCACACTGAAGCACTACATGAACACGACATGGGTAGCGCGTCCGATACCTGAGGATATGCCGAGCCTTAAGGAGCTCTTCGGGGAGTTCTACCAGGACGGAATGGACGAGGAATAATCATCACGGAACAACAGCAGGCCTCCCGGTTATGGGGGGTCTGTTTTGTGTTATGCATTATTCCCGGAGGATGTGTGAGAATGGATATAATAGACTTTCTGAAAGATGTCAATCATTGGGGAGTATTGGCTGTGTGTGTTTACGGAATTATAGTTTTCATGTCCAGCCTGTTCAAAAATTCCGTGAACGAAAAGGTCAGAATCTCAATGACTGTTGTAGCTGTTGTTTTTCTGGCGGGAATAATTATCTGGGTTCTTTTTTTCGGCAGCGGGGACAAAAAGGAAATCACAGCTTCAAATTCAGAAGCCCATGATGCCGGACAGCTCGCAGTGATGAAAAGAAGGCTCGACGCGGCTTTAAGCAGCCTTGATGTGAAAGAGGAAGAGACTGGCAGCTTGAAGGACAGAAATTCAGTGCTCGGAAAGCAAGTTGCCTCTGCGAATGAAAGCCGTGATTACCTTGCGGGCCTGCTGAAGCAAGAGAGACAAAATGCCGCAAGACTTGCCCGTCAGCTGGAAACGGCCGTTGCTTCCCTCGACAAGCTGAACGCGGCCAAGAAATCTTCAGCCCCTTCAACCCGGCACAGCTCAGACAAACCGGGCTGGTTAGGTGTCGAAATTATTGACGGCATTAACGGCGTAACTGTTGACGCTGTATTTCACGGCTCGCCGGCGGAAAAAGCCGGGATTAAGCCGGGTGATGTCATATCTGAGTTCAACGGTGTACACATCAAGAGCGTGAATGACTTTGAGAGTCAATTCAAGAATTTATCTTCCAATTCAACAGTGAGGGTTGTTATCTTACGTGATAAGACCAACATGATTTTTCTTGACGTAAAACTTGCAGCCCATGAAGAGTAATTCATCCCAAATTTCCGGCAAGCCTCGTGTGAAAGCGGGGTCTGTTTTTTTGCGCGGGATTATCACAGAAACCCTGTATTCCCTCAACGGCGGGCGGATTGTACAATAACCACAGTCCCAAAAACTTATCTCACACAAAGGAGCGTCATTCATGAAGAAAGATAATATCTTCCTCGTTCTCTCACTCGCGCTGATCATAGGCTCACGCTTCATGCCCGGAATGTGGGGGCTGTCTCCCAACGCCTGGGGGGTGCTAGGCGTGTTCTTCGGCTCACTGCTCATGTGGATTACCATCTCCATCGACTGGCCGAGCATGATAACACTGCTTGCGCTGGGATTCCTTCCTGTTTTCGGGTTCGGGAGGACTTTCGCGGGAGCGTTCGGGAACTCGACGGTAGCGTTCCTGCTGTTCACGTTCGCGCTGGTCTACCCTCTCTCGAAGACAAACTTTGTCCGCAGATGCACAATCGCATTCATCACCAACGCCATAGCCCGGCGGGGAGCGTGGCATTTCGTCTGCTTCCTTTTCGCGGCGGTTACGTTCATGGGGCTGTTCATCTCGCCGTCAGTGTTGTTCGTGGCGTTCATGCCGTTCCTTGAGGACATATTCGCGGTTCTTGAGGTCAGGAAGGGCGGCAAGACTGGCAACATGATCATGATGGGGACGGCAATATGCATCAGCCTCTCGTCGGGGATGACGGCTATCGGTCATGTGTGGCCAACGATGGCTATAGGCTACTACGCGGCGGCAACAGGCCATGACATCAACCAGTTCCAGTTCATGGCCTTCGGGATTCCTACAGGGGTATTGCTGATTGTGCTTCTGATTCTCGTGTTCAGGGTGTTCTACAGGCCGGACGACATCAACGAAATTGACCCGTCAAAGGCTATGGCACTGCGCGGGACTGTTCCGCCTGCTGACAGGCGCGAGAAAATCATTCTGTCGACAATGGGACTCGTTGTGCTTCTGTGGGTAGGGCCGAGCCTCATACGCGGGACGTTCCCGGACTTGTACAAGACCGTCAACAGCTACACAACCGCAATGCCTCCGCTTCTTGGGTGCATCATCCTGTTCATCCTCAAGGACAAGGGCGAGCGCATCATGAATTTCCGCGAAGTTACGTCAAAGGGCATCCTCTGGGGGTCAATCCTCATGACCGGCGCGGCGACCTGGCTCGGAGCGTGCCTCACCAACAAAGACGTTGGCATCTCCGAATGGCTGACGGCAACACTTCAGCCCCTCACGGCTAATATGTCCCTGTCAGCAATGATACTCTTCTTCATGACGTGGGCGATTCTTGAGACCAACTTCTCGTCCAACATCGTAACAACAACTGTCGTAAGCGCGGTTGCGTTGTCGGTGCTTACGGCCATGCCAGCGGGAAGCGTGAGCGTCGGGGCGGTCTTGATGATGGTCGGTTTCTCGGCGGCGGTCTGCAACATGACACCCGCGGGGCAGTCAACAATCAACACGGTGGCTATAGGCTCAGGCTGGACGACAGCAAAGGACATGTTCATATGGGGCGGACTTTTCGCGTTGATGGCGGTTCTTGTGTTGACTTACGTCGGCTATCCTCTCGGTGAAATGATTGTGGGGATGATGTAGGCCATGCAGAAAGAATACTTTGTTGACGTGTTTGTTGCAGGCGGCGGCCCGGCGGGAATTGCGGCGGCTATGGGAGCGTCTCAGGCGGGGGCGAATGTCCTACTCGTTGAGCGGAATGCTTGCTTGGGCGGCGAAGGCACTAACGCGGGAATCGGGGCTTTGTGCGCGGTCTACACTTGCGGGGAAAATCCGGTGAAGTGCGTTGCTGGTGTCTGCGACTTGGTGATTGATGAGCTCCACAAACTTGCGCCCAACACAACCGAGACCATCATATCAGCGGCGGGCAACAAAAACATCCACTTCAAGCCCGAATACATGAAGGTAGCTCTCGATAACCTTCTGGACAGGAACAACGTCAAATACTTCCTCCACACGCGGATAGTCGGTGCAAAACGTGAGGGAGGAGTGATTCAGTCGGCAACATGCCAGGACGATGAAGGTACGTTCACGGTTCATGCAAAAACTTTCGTTGACGCTACAGGGGACGCAAACCTCGCCCACATGGCCGGGGCAAAAACTCTGTGGGGCAACGAGCAGGGGCAGGTAATGGCGGCGACTCTCCCGTTCCGGCTCTGCGGTGTCGACACGTCCCAAGACATGACCCCGAATGCTGTCGAGCGGGCGGTGAAAGCGGGCAAGGACGCGGGCATCCCCAACCTCACACGGGAGCGGGGCTTCATCCTCAAGATGTCAGGCTCCCAGGAAGTCATCGTGTTACTGCCGAGCGTGATACCAGAAGGGATTGACGCTGAGGAGCTTACGAGGATGGAGAAGTTCACGCGTGGGCAGGCGGTGTATTACCTTGAGGCGTTCCGGCGGTTCATGCCCGGAATGGAGAAGGCAGAACTCACGATGATTGGGCCGTCAATCGGCTTCCGTGAGACCCGGAGGCTTGCGGGAAAATACATGCTGACGGCGGATGATGTGTTGTCGCGGAAAAAGTCAGCAGAAGGAATCGGTCGCGGAGGCTGGAAGCCTGAGATACATTCCTCGCTCAATGAGGCGGCTGTGTACCTCGATGTTCCGGGCGCGAGCTGGTACGATATTCCTCTGGGATGCCTCCAGAGCGTCGACACCGGGAATCTTTACGGAGCTGGAAGACTCATATGCGCTGACTCTCAGGCTATGGCGGCCTCGCGTGTCATGGGTACGTGCATGGTTACGGGTCATGCGGCGGGAGTCGCGGCGGCTATTCAGGGTGAAACGGGACATGCTGACGTTGACGCTGTGAGGAAGGAGCTTGCGCGTCAGGGCGCGATGATTTAGGCTGAAGGTTAGGTTTTGGCACTCCTCGTGATGATGCGGGGGGTGTCTTTTTTTGCGGGGAAGGGGGGAAGTTGTCTGCTAGAATTTCTGAAATCATAAGGGGGGTTGTGAATGCAGGAATACAGGCTTGGTGAATTGTTCTGCGGGCCGGGCGGGCTGGCGTTCGGTTTCCCGTGCAACGACTTCAGCATTGTGGACGAATCCAAGCAGGTCAAAAGGCTTCGGGAGTCCCTGTACTCTTATGGCCTCAGCGCGATTGAGAAATTCCGGCCTGTGTGGTTTCTTGCGGAGAATGGCGGGGCAAGGACTAACGCTGACGACGGCAGAAGGCTCGGCAAAATCCTTGAAGTCATGCGCTCGTTAGGGTATTCGCTTGTCCCTCACCTGTACAAGTTCGAGGAATACGGCATCCCGCAGGCAAGGCACAGGATAATCATCATCGGAATCCGGCAGGACGTGGGCGTAAATTACAGAGTCCCATCACCAGCACCATACAGGCATCTTGATAACTCGTGCAGGAACGCCATCGAGAATCCCCCAATCCCACGCGACGCTCCCAACCATGAATTTACCCGGCAGTCCCAGCTCGTAATCAAACGCCTAAGCTACATCAAGCCCGGCGAGAACGCTTACACTGCTGACATACCACCTGAGTATCAGCTAAGAGTCAAGGGGGCAAAGGTAAGCCAGACATACAAACGCCTTGACCCTGACAAGCCATCGTATACGTTAATGGGAAGCGGAGGAGGAGGGACGCATGTATACCACTGGTCAGAGCCAAGAGCCTTGACCAACAGGGAACGCGCCAGATTACAGACATTCCCGGATGATTACGTGTTCACCGGGTCAAGGGAGAGCGTGAGGCGGCAGATAGGCATGGCTGTACCGTGCGCAGGAGCAAGGATAATCTTTGAGGCCGTGCTGAGGTGCTTTGCGGGCATAAGCTACAGTTACACGCTGCCTAATATCATAGCGTAAGGGAGGAAGTATCATGCTGTCAGACGCAGGGGAAATGAGGGAAAAGATTCTGCTTGAGCCGATGGCACAGGGAGGCAATGTGCGAGTGCGGTTCACGTGGGGCAAAAGACTACATTGACGCTCTGGAAGGAGACTCCCTGCCCTGCACAGATGAGAGCATAGAGAGCAGGATAATCATTGCAGAGAGGCCGCAGAGATTCACGTGCCGGGTCAGACTTTTTCCCGTACAGGGGCATATATTTTTCCGTTACGGCTGTGGTATTCTACAAGCTGGACGATGAACATTAAGCCACAAGAAAGGAACAATCACACATGACACTCACGACTCATTCCTACAACAGCGGCAAAGATTTCGCGGACATAGTGCGCAGACTCACGCGGGAATTCCCCGGCCATGACCTGCGTTTTGTCGTGCCATCACGCAAGGACAGGCGCATTCTACAGCGGCTGCTTCCAGACTCCGGCCATGAACGGCGCGATATTTGGACGTGGCAGGACATCTACGAGGACATTATCATTCCCGGCAACAGGCGCAAGACAATATCACCACCCGATCACCTGCTCATACTCAGGGCTATACTCTCTGACGCCCTGGCCAATCACCGCGGCAAGGTCAAATCACTTCCCGGCCTCGAACGACCCGGCTTCCTCACAGTCTTATCCGCCGACATACGCGAACTCCTCAACGAAGCCGTAACACCCGAACAATTGCCCCTCATCTCCGACAGCGACAACCCAGCAGAGTTCCTCCTTCCAGAAATATATTCCGGCTACCTGGCCTATCTTGACGGCGCGGGACTCCTCGACAGCTCGCAGGTTTACTCGGAAGCATATCATGCTGTCTTGGACAATCAGGAGTGGGGCAGGGATTACGCCGTCATATTCGCGGGCTTCATGTCGTTCAACCACGCGCAGTTACAGCTCGTGCAGGCAGTTGCTGACAGGTGCAGTGAGACCGTCATCCTCAAGCCTGAGTCCCACATGGCCGGCTTCCACGACGCAGAATCACAGCTTGGCTTTGCAGCAAATCCCCCAAAATCCTCCGGGAACATCCTCGAAATCACTCCGGCAGAACCGGGCTTAGAACCCGAAATCATCGCAAGGACTCTCGCTTTGTGGCATGCAGGAAAGGTTGAGACAGGGGAGGAATTTCCCGGCTTCGGCAATATCGGCCTCATGATAGACGAAGGAAGAGAGGAGGCTTTTGCTGAGGCGTTCACGCGCTATGGAGTCCCCTTCTGCTTCAGGGACGGCGTAACCGTAAGCAGGACTTTGCCCGGAAAAATCATCGCGGCATTAAGGCACCTTTCCTCACGTCAATTCCCCGCTTATGACACTGCCGTTTTGTGGACTCTACCCTGTTTTGCCGGGCCGGATTTCCCGGTGAATGATGCTTACAGATTCGGGGCTTCAGGAATTGACAGATGGATAGACTACCTGAAGGGAGACCCTGACAAACCACGCGGGAAGTCACGCGGAATTTTCGGGACAGCAACAATTTCCGCCGAGTCCGTCAAAACTTTCTGCACATACCTCAGCGGCAAGCATACCCCCGCAGAAATCATGTCAGCCTTCAGCAATTTCCTTCACACTCCGGGAATATGGCTTGAACGTGATGATGACATTTCCCTTTTCCCTGAGCTTGACGAGTCTATGAGACTCACGGCCAGCGCAATTGAGACAGTCGGCGACAAAGTTACCGCCCTCAATGAATTACTGCCGGACTTGGGACGCTTGAAGGACGGCAAATTGAGCGGGGAAGATGCTTATGATTTCCTCGAAGACTGGTGCAGAAACTCCCACATACGTCCGCAAATCCAGCTCACGAACTCCGTGCAGATATTCTCAGGTACACCCCCCGTGCTGGCATCATTCCCCGTGTGGATAATGTCAGGCGTAACACAAAAATCATGGTCGCCGAACGAGAAAGCCTCCCCCCTTCTGGGCAACGAGGAACGCACAAAGCTCCAAGAGAATGAAGCATACCTTCCGCGCACAAAAGAGAAGGCACAGCAGCGTGAGGCATTATTCCGGCGGCTCATCATGACGGGCGGGAAGCTCACTGTGATCTCGCGGCCGCTGCAGGACGAGGAGGGGCGGCCGGTATCTGAGTCCCCGTTCATGAAGAAATTTCTCGGCGATATGCCAGGCTGGAAGATAGGTGATACGAAATCAGGGAGGATAAATATTCTGCTTGGGTCTGACGGATTCACTTTCCCTGAGATTGACGCGGGGGAAAAAATTACACGTCATGCCCCGTCCGTGAAGTCTCATCCTGACTCTGTTAATGCCAGCGATATTCAGGAGCTGTTAGAATGCCCGCTCTTGTGGTATCAGAAGAGGAAAGCGAATCTGTATCAGCCTTCTTCAGAGCTCACATCTGCCTCTGAATGGGGCAACATGCTTCATGCTTACTGGGAGTCAGTCTGGCGGATTTACCGTGAGGACATGGCCGCGCCGGGAAAAATTTTCGTGTCAGCCGCAAAATCAGAATGGGACAAGCTGCTTCAGACAAAGGATAAAGATGATGAGCCTTACGGGAAGTATCACCAGCTTGTGAGCGACAAGAGGCTTTCACGGAGGCTTGAGGCAGTTGCGTTCCGTGCTGACAGGCTGGCTGGTATTCAGGCGGAAATTCTTGATGCCCTTCACAGGTCTTACACTCACGAGAAAATTCTTCTTGAGGATGAAGCCCACCTCATGGCCGTGTCCGGGAAAACGAGCTTCTTCGGCAAGTGCGACAGGATAGAGATACTGCGCGGAAATAACGGGGTTAAAGCTGCCCTAATCACTGACTACAAGGAGGGGCGAATGTCAGCGAAAAGCTACGACTCCGGCATGAAGACAGAAGGCAGGCCGTGGAACTCTGACCCTGGGCGCAGGGAGTTCAAGCACGGTTTGCAGCTCTCACTTTACGCGGCCATGTTCCGGGAAAAATGGGGCTATGATGTCGCGGGGGTATATATTCTCGGCCATGAAGACGGGAAAATATGGGGGACGTTTTCGCCTGACATGACGAAAATTTTTGCGGGGTTCGCGCCGGATGACGGGAAGGGCGGGAGTGTTGCGCTGGACGGTGATATTGCCGGGCGGGTTGATGAGGGGCGTTGCGCTATGGAGTGTGCTGTGAGGATTCTTGCTGACGGGAAATTTTCGCCTGACTATGACTCCGGGCGGTGCAAGAACTGCCACATAAAGAGCATCTGCCGCAAGGGAGAGTTGCGCGGAGAAATCACGGATGATGACGAGTCAGGAACAGTGATTAGTGATTAATGAATAGTGATTAGTGATTAATGAATAGTGGTTAGTGATTAGTATTCTTTCCTAACCACTAGCCACTGCCAACTAGCAACTATAACTCCTCAAGCGCGCTCGTTACCTTGTAGCCCGCGTCACGAATGAGTATGTCCTTCCTGAAGGTCTCCAAGTCATGCTTCACCATCCTCTTAACCAGCTCAGGGAATGACACCTTGCGCTTCCAGCCCAAGACTCTTTCTGCCTTTGACGGGTCGCCAAGCAGCAGCTCCACTTCAGTCGGCCGGAAATACTGCGGGTCAACCTCGATAACAGTCCTTCCTGAAACCGTGTCAATCCCCTTCTCGTTCACGCCCTCGCCCTGCCATTCGATATTCATCCCGGCCTCAGCGAACGCAAGCTCCGCAAATTCCCTCACTGAATGAGTCTCGCCCGTTGCAATCACAAAATCGTCGGGCTTATCCTGCTGAAGTATCATCCACATTGCCCGCACGTAGTCTTCACTGTGTCCCCAGTCGCGTTTTGCGTTGAGATTGCCCAGATATGTTTTGTCCTGAAGGCCTAACGCGATTCTTGCGGCGGCACGGGTGATTTTGCGGGTAACAAAAGTTTCTCCCCTAAGCTCTGACTCGTGGTTGAAGAGTATTCCGTTGCAGGCGAAAATGTTATAGGCCTCGCGGTAATTCACCGTTATCCAGTAAGCATAGAGTTTCGCGGCGGCGTAAGGACTCCGGGGATAGAACGGCGTTGTTTCTTTCTGGGGGGTCTCCTGAACTTTCCCGTAAAGCTCGCTGGTTGATGCCTGGTAGAAGCGCGTGCGCTTCTCAAGCCCCAGTATCCTTATCGCCTCAAGCAGTCTCAGTGTTCCCAGTCCGTCAGAGTCTGCGGTGTATTCCGGCTCCTCGAACGAGACTCTAACATGACTCTGCGCGGCAAGGTTGTAGACTTCATCCGGCTGAATCGTCTGCACCATGTGAATCAGGTTGCTTGAGTCTGTCATGTCCCCGTAATGCAGGTAGAACCTGTGCCCTTCCTCGTGTAAGTCCTTGTAGAAGCCGTCAATCCTTGCTGTGTTGAAGATTGAGCTTCTCCGTTTTAGGCCGTGAACCTCGTAGCCTTTCTTCAGCAGGAACGCCGTGAGATATGCTCCGTCCTGCCCTGTTACTCCCGTGATTAGTGCCTTCTTCATGTGCTAGTCTCCTTTCAGCGTCCATCTGCTGTTTATCATCATTGAGCCGGGCTTCTTCATCGTCCTGTACGGCGAAGAGCTGTCTAGGTGAGGCTCAAGCGTGAATGATACAGACGGATTGCCCCTTGTGCCGGGGACTACTATCCATTGCGCATTGTTCATTATCACCGACAAATCAAGCCTCATCTGCCCGAAATTCAGGACCTCAAGAGGAAGCCTGCCCCTTAGTGTTACATGGCCGTCAAGAGTCGGGATTTCGCCCGGAGTGTCTTCTTGGTCTGCCTGATACGTGCGGTAAAGCAGCGTCCCTTCCTGCGTGAAGAGCGAGTAGCCTACGCCAAGTCCCTTTTCCGGCTTCCTGATGATGCCCTCAATCTCCACGTACAAATCATCATCCTGTTTCACTGAAGCAAGGTTCACTTCACCGTCAGCGTTGTACACTCCGAATCTCAGCGGCGTAAAGTAATCATTCTCGAATTTCCCGCCCGGGTTGCGCCATTCCGCGTCTGATGTCTGGAGCTGGGACAGGTTCATATACTTCTCGACTCCTATGTTCACGTCCGGCGTGTCAAGTATCATCCTCCCGCTGTCAAGACAGATTACCCTGCTGCACAGCTGGAGTACCGCGCCCATGTTGTGGCTGACGAAAAGAATTGTCCTGCCTTCTCCGCGTGAAATCTCGTCCATTTTCCCCAGGCATTTTTTCTGGAAGTCCATATCACCGACCGCTAAAACCTCATCGATTATGAGTATCTCAGAGCTGAGATGCGCGGCAATGGCGAAGGCAAGCCTCACATACATTCCTGATGAGTAGCGTTTGACGGGGGTATCAAGGAACTTTTCTATTCCCGCAAAGTCAACGATAGCGTCAAAATTTCTGCGGATTTCCTGCGTCCTCATGCCAAGAATCGCGGCGTTCATGAAAATATTTTCCCGCCCGGACAAGTCAGGGTGAAATCCAGTCCCAACTTCCAGCAAGCTCGATGCCCTTCCCTTGATGGAGATGCGTCCTTCAGTCGGGTCAGTTATGCGGCTCAGGACTTTGAGGAGGGTAGATTTGCCTGCTCCGTTGTGGCCTACTATGCCGATTCTTTCTCCCTGCTCAACGTTGAACGTTATATTGCGGATTGCCCAGAAGTCCTCGGTGTTCTTGGGCTTGGAGCGTGGCGCGAATGGGTGGCGGAGTCTCCGGGCCGCTCTTGCCGTGAGGCCGGCCAGAACGTCATATATCCTGTCATTGCCTCTGTGTGATATGACGTAGCGTTTTCCCAAGTCTTCAATCTTTATTGCCAGCATGAATCTTTCACCCCCTCCCTAAATGTAGTCGGCAAATGTGCGCTCTGTCTTCCTGAAATACTTAAGCCCCCACCAGAATATCAGCGTTGACGTTACGAGCGATATAACGAATCCCGGAACGTAAAGAGATGCCGCCGTCCCTTGTATGCACCACCTAAAGCCGTCAATCACCCCGACCATGGGATTCAGGCTGTAGAGAAGCCGCCATTTGTCCGGGATTACGGAGCTTGAGAACCCCACAGGTGAGACGTAAAGCCCGAACTGCACAATGAACGGCATAATGTGGCGGAAATCCCGGTATCTCACTCCTACGGCCGAGAAGAAATATCCCACTCCCAGCGATGTCATAGTCGCAAGAAGGAAGAACACAGGCAGCAGGAATATCATGGGCGACGGCGCGAACCTGTACACCAGCATCAATATGCATAGGAGGACGAAAGAAATCGCAAAGTCTACCGCACTCACCAGGACTGAGGATGTCGGCATGATGAGACGGGGGAAATATATCTTGCTTATCATCGTTGACGCTCGTATGAATGACTCGGAGGCCGCCTGCATCGAGTTGGCGAAATACTGCCAGGGAAGCAGTGCCGAGAATACCATGATGGGATACGGGACTCCCTCGCTTGGAAGTTTGGCCACCCTCCCGAATATCACCGTGAAGATTACCATGCTGAGAAGCGGACGTATCACGCTCCATGCCACGCCGATAACTGTCTGCTTGTACCTCACGAGAATATCCCGCAGGGCCATGAACACAAAAAGCTCCCGGAACTTCACCAGCTCGTACAAGAAATCGCTTGTCGTCTTGTCCGGCTCTATGATTATGTCGAAGTCGCCGAGTTTTGCCGGCTTGATCCAGTATTTCAGTCTTTCTTTCCACATGTGAATATTATTCCTCCCTGCTGTTTGTCAGAATCTCAACAGCCTCGTCATCCATTCCCATCATCGCGCACATTAAGGCGTTCATCCCCTTGCTGTCCGGCATGTTCACATCAGCACCGTGACTCACAAGAAGCCTTATACTGTTCAGCTGAGCCTCACGCTTCACTGCCGCGTAAATGACAACGAGACTGAACCATGATTTCCACCCTTCAGCCCTTATCCCTCCCGTGCGTATGAGAGACGACAGCATGAGGGCGGGGCCTCTGTCCTTCCCGCCTACTACCCACAGAAGAGCCGTCATACCTTCCTCATCCTGAGCGTTTATGTCAGCTCCGTGTTCTATCAGGGCTTCCATTATTCCGGGTTCAGTCCCAACGTCAAGAGCCGCCAGCATGAGGGGAGTACGTTTGTTCTTGTCGGGAATATTTGGGTCAGCTCCGTGTTTGAGGAGTATGCGCACGATTTCTTCATTTGTTACGACGGCATATACTAGGGCAGTTCTTCCTGTATGGTCTGTGTAGTCCGGGTTCGCTCCGTGTGAAAGAAGTATCTCTGTGATGTCAGGCCTGTCTGCTGTGATTGATATGTTGAGGGCGTTTGTTGACACTTCCGGGCTTAGGGTAAATATCTCGTTCAAATCTGCGCCGTGTTCCGCCAGAAATTTCACCATTTCCGCATCTATAGGCTTGTCCCCCGTGAACATGGCCGCCATTAACGGAGTCTGCGCGCTCTCGAACATGCATTTTCTGTTCACGTCCGCGCCGTTTGCGAGAATTATATCGAGGAAGGGAATGTTCCCTGACTTCACCGCGATAATCATTGCCTCGTCGTATTCAGCTCCTGCTTTCATGAGGCTGGCTATGATTTCCGGGTCTAACTTCTTCCGCCTGCCCTTCAGCTCTCTCATCTGCGCAAGAACTGTGTATGTCAGCGCGCTGTAGCCTGCCTCTGATCTCTTGTTCACGTCCGCGCCGAGCTGTATGAGCCATCGGACTACTTTGGCCTTGTTCGCTATCACCGCGAGGAAGAGGGGGTTGTTGCCGTTCGTGTCGTTCTGGTTTATGTCGCCCCCGCTGTCTGCAAGGAGCTTCAGGAGTCTCTTCTTGCCTTTGATGACAGCAGCGGTAAAGCCGTCCCCTGAGTGCGCGCCGCGTTCAATAAGCAAACGCACAGCGTCAGCGTTCTCTTCCATGACAGCGGCGAAAATCGGAGGCACCTCCGCCCCGTATATATATGCCTTCCTGTTCAAGTCAGCACCTTCTTCTATGGCCGACTCAATCGCATCCCGGCTTCCTGTCGCGCAGAGCCTGAGGAAGTCTCTCTGCTTCATGTCAGCTTGAATGAATGCCTCCATCTTCGGATCTATTTCATCAAATTCTGCCTTCACGTAAGAACTAAAATCGTCCCATCTGCTTTCACTCAAAGCGTCAATCACTCCCCGTGTTTTCATGAGCCTCATCAACTATATCATTAACCGCGAAATTCTCATCCTCTCCGCTGTGTGAGACACGGCACAAAAACTCAATGTTGCCTTCCGGCCCTCTTATCGGCGAATAAGTCAGCCCCGTAACCTTGAAGGCCGTCTTGTCCCGTATGAAGTCCAGAATCCCACCGACAACATCAGCGTGAATTGCCTTGTCCCTCACTACCCCCCGCGAAATCCTTTCACGCCCGGCTTCAAACTGCGGCTTGATGAGTACGACAGCTTCCCCGCTCACAACGTCATCCAGCATGGGCAGTATCAGCCGCAACGATATGAACGACACATCACACCCGGCGAACTCGACGGTCTCCGGGAAATCCGAACGTGTAAGGTAGCGTGCGTTAGTCCTGTCCATGACCACAACACGCGAATCAGCCGCAAGCCTCCACAATAATTGCCCGTAGCCGACATCAACAGCGTAGACTTTCCGCGCCCCGTGAGCAAGCATTACGTCCGTGAAGCCTCCTGTTGATGCTCCAATATCAGCGCAGATTTTTCCGTCAACATCAACCCCGAACACCTCAAACGCCCGCAGCAGCTTCAACGCCCCCCGTCCCGCCCATTTCTGCACGTCGTCAACGGTAATGTCTGCTGACGGCTCGAACATTGCGCCGGATTTCGTGATGACCTGGCCGTTCACCCGGACTTTCCCGGCCATGATAAGAGCCTGAGCCTTGTTCCTCGTGTCAGTGAGTCCCAGCTCAGGCAGTAACTTGTCGAGACGTTCCTTAGTCTTCATGCGTGTAAGTGTCTATGATGTTCCGGGCGGTGAGGCCGTAGAGTCCGCGCTGTTGTTCCTGCGTGGCATGTCTGACGCATACATCGGGGACTCCGAAGCGGAGGAGCCTTGTGCCGTACCCATGCTCTGAGATGAACGCGCCGATTTCCTCGCCAGTCCCCCCGGCCATGTAGTTATCCTCAAGGACAGCGGCTGTGTGATACCGTCCCAATATCCCGCCGAGTATCTCAGTGTCCAGCGGCTTCACCCTCCTCACGTCATAGACCGCCGGAATGTCAACACCTTCACGCCCGGCCATGTCGCGGACTTCAAGCATGATGGGGACGCTTGAGCCGTTGCCGAGCAATGCCCAGTTCGAGCCGTCATGAATCTTCACGATGCCTTCACCGTGAGAGTCGGGGCTGATTTTTGCGGGGGGGATTTTGCCGCGCGGGTAACGTATCATTGTGGGGGCGTTGCGCTTGGAGGCGTAAACCATGCATTCGCGGAGGGAGTCCTCGTCGCAGGGGGCGTAAATTTCGAGGTTCGGCACCGGCCTTCCCCAAGGGATGTCGAGCATTCCCTGGTGAGTGTCGCCGTCAGAGCCTGAGAGTCCCGCCCTGTCGACCATAATCACGACCGGGAGATTCTGAAGGGCTATGTCATGCATGAGCTGGTCCGCCGCCCTCTGTAGGAAGGTGCTGTAGATGAACACCCAGGGGCGCATTCCGCCCGCCGCGAGTCCTGCCGCCATAGTGAGCATGTGGGACTCGGCGATGCCAACGTCAAAGAATCTTTCCGGGAATTTCCGCGAGAATTTCTCCAGCTTGACCCCCGTCATCATGGCCGCAGTGAAGCACACTATGCGCTCGTCCTTCATGGCCAGCTCCTCCGTTATGTCTGAGGCCGCCTCGCTCCATGTCCGGGCTTTCACTTCTCCTGCGGGTGATACTTGGTGATACTTTGTCGGGTTGGCTTCAGCTTCGGGGAGTCCCTTGCCTTTGACTGTGTTGAAGTGGAGGATTACGGGCCTGTAGTAGTTCTTGGCGAGGGTCATCATCCTTATTGCGCCGGGTATGTCGTGGCCGTCGAACGGACCCCAATACTTTATGCCGAGCTTGTCGAAAATGTTTATCGGGCGGGCTAATGCCTTGAGGAAGTTTCTTGCGCGGGCGAGAAGGCTTGTGTTGCCGCTGTAAGGATGCCTGTATTCTGCTCCGAAATGCCGCCGGAAAAATGTCTTAGTCCTCCTGTAGAGCGTGTTGGCTGACAGTTCCGCCAGGACGGTCGAGAAGCCTCCGACTCTGTTGCTGATTGAGTGCCTGTTGTCGTTCAGGATGATGATGAGCCGCGTGTGTGTCTCGTGTACGTAGTTCAGCGCCTCGAACGCCAGGCCGTTGATGAGAGACGCGTCCCCGATGAAGGCTATTACGTTCCTGTTCTCGCCGAGCAAGTCCCGCGCCTTCGCGTAACCCAACGCCGCCGACAATGACGTGCTGGAATGCCCGGTGTTGAAGTGGTCACAGGGCGACTCGTTCCTGCGGGGGAAGCCTGATATTCCGTCCTTCATCCTCAGCGTGTGGAACTGGCCGAACCTGTCTGTCAGTATCTTGTACGGGTAAGACTGATGACCAACGTCAAAGATTATGCGGTCATTGAGCGGGTCAAAAACTTTCAGCATTGCTATTGTCAGCTCCACGACTCCGAGAGACGAGCCGAGATGCCCGCCGTTCTTCTTCACGGTGTCTACAATAACTGCCCTCACCTCATCAGCAAGCAAGGGCAGCTTCTCATCATCAATATTCAGTAAATCCTTGTGAGTGAATCCCGGTCTCAGAAAGTCCATATCACCATTACGCGCAAATTACTCAAACCGCCTGAACTCATACGCCGCGAACTGTGCGATAAGCTGTAACGAGGCAAGCTGTGAGCGGTCAAGCGCAGTCCTTCCTTCCGTCCCTGAGCCGAGCGCGATAATCCCGACAAGCGAATTGTCATCGCACACAGGGAAGATGTATTTTGCCGACGACTCTTTGAGAGCGTCCTTCCACGGGCATCCTGCGAGCCCCCATGACCTGAAGACTGCGTCGGGCGGCATTTCGGCGAGGTCATAGTGTGATTCGCTGACGTTGGCGGACTTCACCGGGCCTTCTGCTGACGGGAGGAGCGTGGGGTCAGCGTCGGATTTGATATGTCCCCTGCGCTGTTCTGAGAGTGTGTAGCCTTTGCGGGACTTGTTCCACGATACGAGGATGCAGTTCTGCATACGGCACTGCTCCATGAATATATCGACAAGGAGGGACATGAATTTTGCCCTGCCCTCTGCACCGCGTAAGACCTTGAGGACGTTCGACAGGGACAGCACGGTGAACTCTCCGGCGGAAATCGAGGCTTCGGCCTGTCTTGACTGTGAACGCAGGCTGTTGATTGCGATTGCCCGGACAGCAAGATTCCCCAGAAGCTCAAGGAAATTCATCGTCTGGTCATCGGGTAACTTGTCCCACGTAATCAGGCAGAAGAGTCGGCAATCACCATCAGCGACAGGAAGGACGACCTCGGCGGGCACGTCATTCTTCACGACAACAGGGGTCGGCGGCAATATCTGGGCGGCGTAAATCCCTTTGCGCTCCGGGATGCTGTCAGCCTTTCCGTTGAAGACAGTAAGGTAGCTTCCTTCGTCCTTGAGGATGACTATAGACTTGGGGAACAGGCTCTCCTGGAGAACGTCAGCGAGGAACGACGCGAAATATTGCAGGGGCATGGGCTCGAAGATGGAAGCGAGTGTGCTTTTCGTGGCAAGTATCATGTAGGACAGTCGGGATAATTTCTTCTCGGTCTCGGAAATCTTGCGCGAGGTCTCCCACAGCCCTATGAGTCCGGCGTAAGGCTTGAGCTCGGCGGTTAACGCGTCGGGGCTTGAGGGCTTGTCCTGAAGGAGGATATACAGCTCCCACTGAGCCCCCCTGATTCTGACAACACCCGGCCATGACTTTTTGCCGTCGGAATAAGCGAGCTCGAAGGCTTCTTTTGCGACAGTTTTCGGGAACAAGGCTGACACTTCATCCGGGATTGTGAGGGATGAGGGCATGAGTCCTGCCGCGCCTATAACGTCGAGGCTTCCGGGTATGCCAGGCTCGGAAATGACGGCCTTTATTCCGCTGGCTTCGAGAAAATCGGTCAGGGTCTTCACCGCGCCTCCGCTTATGATGAAGTCTACCTGCCTGTAAAGTTCATTGATATTTTCAGACATGGGATTAATTGACGCACCTCCTGGGAAAATTTTTCGTGCGATTATTTTATCGCTTTTTGCGGTCAAAATCGTATAATATTAGGCTGATTATTCCAACTAACTTAATATCGAAGGGCTGGCGTTGTAGCATAATGATTGAAGTACATCGTCTGAACGGCGAGGCATTCCTCCTTAATTCCGACATGATAGAGACCATTGACGTAACGCCGGATACTGTTTTGCGCCTTCTCAACGGACACAGGTACGTGGTGAAGGAAAAAGTGAAGGACGTGTACAGGAAGATAATAGCCTTCAGGAAAGCGGCAGGGTACACGTGCATAATTGCGAACACGGCGGACGAGTCAGAATAATACAACGTCAGAGGTGCATACACTTTGGATTTAACGAGTCTAATAGGATTTCTTGCGACATGGATTCTAGTCGTGGCCTCCATGGCTTCGGGCGGCAACATCGGAGCATACATAGATGTCCCGTCATTGATGATCACAATCGGAGGAGCAATCGGCGCAACTATCATCTCCAACCCCGGCGCGAGGCTCAAGGCTATGGGCGGCTGCCTCAAGAACGTGTTTATGTTCCAGGAGCCTGACCTTGTCGGGATGGTGCAGATGATAGTGAGCTTCGCGGAGAAGGCGAGGCGCGAGGGACTCTTGTCGCTTGAAGCTGATGTTGCGGAAGTCGACAGCGAGTTTATGCGCAAGGCAATACAGCTTGTTGTTGACGGAACAGACCCGGAATTAGTGCGGGCGATTCTCGACACCGAGATAGGCAACTTCGAGGACAGGCACGGCGCGAACAAGGCAGTCTTTGACCACCTCACGGAGTTTGCGCCCTCGTTCGGAATGATAGGTACACTTATCGGACTAATTGCAATGTTGGGCAACTTGTCGGACGTTAACGCGCTTGGTCCCGGAATGGCGGTCGCACTCATCACCACAATGTACGGCTCAATGATGGCTAACATGTTCGGCTCGCCCGTCAGCAAGAAGCTCGCGGCACGTTCAGCGCAAGAAGTGAAGTCGATGGAGCTTATGGTCGAGGGAATCTTGGCGATACAGGCAGGAGAGAACCCCCGAATCGTTGAAGAGAAGCTGAAGGTCTACTTACCGCCTGCGATGCGTGAGGCATTCAATCAGGAGGAGGGCTAAACTATGGCGCGTCAGAAGAAGCCCGAAGAGCCGGGACTGTCAGCACCCTTCTACATGGGGACATATGGGGACATGGTTACGCTTATCCTGTGTTTCTTCATCCTGCTGTTCGCTATGTCGTCGATTGACTCGCAGAAGTTCCAGAAGGCTTTGCTCTCACTGCGCGGTTCACTGGGAGTCCTCAAAGGCGGCGTAACAACAGAAGAGTCGACTGACCCCAACAGGAGCGGTGAGGTTGGGACGAGTCCCGGAGCTAGCGAGAGGGTAGAAATAGACACGAGGCATGTTGCGTACACTCTGAACTCGTTCCTGCGGTCTGAGAATCTCACGCGGGATATTCAGGTCTCAATCAACCAGCGCGGAGTCGCCGTCTCAATCAGCGACCAGTTCATGTTCATGCCCGGAAGCGCGGAACTGAGGCCGGAGGGTCGTCGCGCCCTGTACAAAATTTCGGAGCTTGTGAGAGACCGTGTACCGTTTGCGGCGGTTGAGGGACATACTGACTCCGGTCAGCTCAGGGGAGGAATTTACCGGGACAACTGGGGGCTTTCGGCCATGAGGGCGGCGGCGGTTGCGAGCTACATGCAGAATGAGGGGGGCTTTGACCCGGTGAAACTGCAGGCTACCGGGTTCAGTTCGGCACAGCCCATAGTACCCAATGACACGAGCGAGCACAGGGCGTTGAACAGGCGGGTTGAGATTGTATTCTTGTCTCAGTACCCGAAACGCTGAGATTTACGCAGACGCTCCGCAGGCGACTCATGATGAACATAGTTGCTGACCTTCACACACACACGATAGCGAGCGGCCATGCATACGGGACAATCCGGGAGATGGCATTTGCGGCAAGTGAGCGGAAACTCTCCATGCTGGGAATAACTGAACATGCCCCCGGAATACCCGGCACTGCTGATCCGTTCTACTACATCAACCTCCGGGCAATACCGCGCTTCCTTTACGGCGTGAAGATACTCACAGGCTCTGAGGTCAACGTACTGAATGACGGCTCACTCTCATTGCCACGCAAGTATCTCGACATGCTCGACTACGCGATCGCCGGCATACACGTCCAGTGCTACGAGGACAAGGGCATTGACGGCAACACCGGCTGCCTGATTTCCTGCATGAGGGATGAGAGAGTGTATTTCGTCTCACACCCTGACGATGACCACACGCCGCTGGACTACGTGAGACTGGTGAAGGCCGCGAAGGAATACCACGTTGCTCTTGAGGTCAACAACAGCTCATTCATGAAGCCGGAAAAACGCCTCAACATGGCCGCCGGGTTCATCGAGGAATGCGGGTTTGACACGGGGCTTGTACTGAATACGGACGCTGATAAGATAGAGGAGTTTATCAGATTTTCACACAGGGAGGATAAATAAACTTGAAGCGCATACTAATTTTCGCAGTGGTAGGACTCGTGATGTTCGGGGCAGGATTCGGAGGAGGCCTCATTCTTGGGCGCACAATGGCTCCTGAAGACACAAACGCTGTCGGCACCGCAAAAGTCATCCAGGACCCCGGCCCGGTTGTCTCAATCGGCGAGTTCACCAGCAACCTTGCCGGAGCAGGAAGGCACGTGATCAGCTTCGGGCTGTCTCTTGAGCTTGTCGAGAAGGAAGGCGCGGCGGCTCTCATACAGACACCTGGCTGGCTCATGAGGATACGCAATGAAGTCTTCATGCTCGTGAAAGACAGAGTGTATGACGACCTCACCAGCGCGGAAGGGACACTACAGTTTGCAGGCGACATTAAACGTTCACTCAACAGAATGCTTCCCGATGTTGGCGGTGAAGCCCCGATAGTCAACGTTCTTTTCGAGAGCATAGTGTTACAGTAAGAGGCTAAGGAAAGATGCCCGACGTATTATCACAGGACGCGATTGACGCGTTAATGAAATCAATCTCAAGCGGCGCAAACATCGACGAAATCGCCGCCAAGGCTGACGAATACGCGAAACTCAAAGTATACGACTTCAAGCGTCCCGACAAGTTCAGCAAAGACCAGCTCCGTGCTATCCAGATGATTCACGAGTCATTTGCCCGCCAGATGACTACGGTTTTATCCACGCTCATACGCTCCATAGTCTCAGCGGAAATTGCCTCAGTCGAACAGCTCGCCTATGAGGAGTTCGTGAACTACATGGTTCAGCCCACAGTCATAGGCCTAATCGAGATGCACCCGTTCGAGGGAAGTATGCTCATCGAGATTAACCCGGCGTTAGTCTTCACGATAATTGACAGGATGCTAGGAGGGCGGGGGACATTCTCAGGCAACGTGAGGGAGCTCACCGACATAGAGAAGACCGTAATCGAGCGCGTAATCATGAGGATACTTGAGCTTTTGGAGGACAGCTGGAGTACGGTTGTTGACGTGAGATTCAGATTCGAGTCGATGGAGAGCAACCCGTTCTTTGTGCAGATATGTTCGCCCAGTGATATGGTGCTTGTCGTCATCATGAAGCTCCGTGTCTCTGACGTTGAAGGAATGGTGAGCCTATGCTTTCCGTACTTCCTGATTGAGCCGATTATGGACAGGCTATCGTCTCAGCAATGGTTCGCGTCAACAAGCCACAAGGGAGATGAGCAGGTCAAGCAATGGCTGAACGACTCGATCATGAAGGTGAACATGCCGCTTGCTATGGAGCTTGGACACACTATATTATCGCTTGCTGACGTTTACGCCCTGCAGCCCGGCGATGTGATAAAGCTGGATGAGCTGAAGGACTCGCATATTGACGTGAGAGTCGGGAATCAGATCCGCTTCAAGGCACGTCCCGGAACTCTCAACGGTCATATGGCTGTGGAGCTGACGAAAGTTTTGACGAATGAACTCCCGGAAGTTAAGCCGGAAGACAATTCCAACGCGTGAAAGGAGAATAATCTAGATGCCAAAATAAAAAGATTTCGTGTAGTATCATGTTATGAATAGGATATTAGGACATAATACTTATACGGTAGAACTCAAACCGACACTTGAGCAAATCCAACAGATAGAGCGGACAATGGGAGTTTGCCGTTACGTGTACAACCTGTTCATAGCGACGAACCGAGACAATTACCGCGACGGCACTCACTGCTACATGTCCGGGTATGACTTCTCGAAGTGGCTCAACAACGACTACAGGAAGGGCAATCCCGGCAAGTTATGGATATGGTAAGTGTCCTCAAAAGCTGTGAAGAAAGCAGTCATGAACGCGGATACAGCCTACAAGTCATTCATGAGAGGCAAGGGAGGCTTCCCGAAGTTCAAGCGCAGGAACGGTCGGCCAGTAAGCATGTACCTTCCGCGCAACAACGCCGGAGATTTGCGAGTAGAACGTCATCGTGCCAAGCTCCCAACACTAGGCTGGGTACGGTTCAAGGAATACGGCTATGTTCCATGTGATGGGCAGGCACTCAGCGTAA